>NZ_JAQIVI010000804.1 GCF_028618695.1 Natrinema soli
CGAGCAGGCCGCGGCTCAGCGCACCGCCGAGCGACGCCCGCTCGCCGTCGGTCTGACTCACGTAAAAGCCCACGTACCCCGGCAGGAGCGGGTACGCACACGGGGAGAAGAACGTCGCGACCCCGGTCGACAGCGCGAACACGATCGACGCGGTGCCCGTCGCGTCGACCATCCTCACTCGGCCCCGCCCTCGAGGGCGCGTTCGATGCCCGCGACGAGTTCGTCGGCGGTCTTGATGCCGGAATCGTGCCACTGGACGGTCCCCGAGGCGTCGATCGCCACGGCGGACGGATAGGGCGATCCCCAGTATCGGCTCGTGAGCTCCGAGGTCGGATCGAGGCCGATCGTCCAGTCGCCGTCGTTTTCCTCCCACCACTCGGCGAGTTCCGCTCTGGTAATTGACTCGCCGATCGGTTCGCTCGTGACAGAGAGGAAGGCCACGTCGTCGCCGACCCGCTCGTGGGTCGTGGCGAGTGCGTCCATCTGTTTGATACAGGGATCACACCACGTCGCGAAGAAGTCGATAAACGTCGGTCGATCCGGCGCGGGGACGGTGACCGCGCCGGCTTCGCTCCCCGGCGCGTCGACCGTCTCGATCTCGTAGGGATCGTGCTGTCGGCCGACGAGTCCGGACGATCCGTCGGAGTCGTCGTTCAGAGAGGGGACGCCGAACGCTGCGACGGCACCGGCACCGGCGACGACGCCCGCGCTGCCGAGGCCAGCGAGGACCTCACGGCGACGCATCGCTACTCGTCCACCCCCACGACAGTTCTCGTGTCTTCGACCATCACCTGGGTGTTGACCGCCTCGCGCTGGTCGTGCGCCTTCGGATACGCGCGTTCGACGATTCCGCGTTCGTTGACGATCTGAACGAGCGCGGAGTGGGTGAACGTGTACTCGGTCCCGTCGGCGTCGGACGATTCGTTCGTCGACTCGTTAGCTACGGTCTCGTTTGCCGATCCGGTATCCGAGGTGTTGTTCGTCGATCCGGAATCCGACGTTCCCTTGCCTCCCGAGAGCGGGAGTCCGAACGACTCATTGAGAACCGTTTTAGCCGTCTCGTTGTCCTCGGGGCGGAGGAAATGCCAGTGACCCGTCTCGGGTTCGATTCCCCGTTCTGCGCTATACGCCTGAAGGACGTCGGCCGTGTCGCGGTCGGGATCGAACGTCACCGCGAGCAATCCGACATCGTCCTCATAGCCGCTTTCGATGGCGTCTTCTTGTATTCGCCGGAAATGCTGCATGAGTTGATCGCACATGCCGTCCGGACAGGACGCGTAAAAATACGTGATCACGAACGGGCGTTCGTCGACGAAATCGTCGCGGGAGACGGTTTCCTCTGCGATCGGATCCGGGAGCGAAAACGACGGGAACTCCTCGCCATACGTGTCATACGAGTAATCCGCGTGTTGGGCCTCCTCTTCCGGTGGGTCGAGTATCGTATCCGGGTTGGAGTCACCGCCGAGCAGATCACCGAGACAGCCGGCAACGCTCGTTATCCCCACTGTCCCGAGCGAGCCGAGGTATGTCCGCCGTTCCATAGCTAGTTCGTCGGAACCCGTGATCAAAGGTTCGTTGGTTCGATCGCCGAAGGCGGCCCCTGTGCGTTTCGTTCTCGATGGACAGACACTCGGATGTGCCGCGTCCGCCGCCGATCGAGCGGGCGACCAGAGCGGTGACTAACCGATCGTGAGCCCGTCTCCGCTCGTTCGATGGACGAACCAACAGGCGTTTGATCGCCGATACCCAACCGTCACTCGATGAAACGCCGGGGTTTTCTCCGCGGAACAGCAGGAATCGGTGCCGTCGGAGCCGCCGGAACCGCCGGACTCGCCGGCTGTCTCGAGCGGCTCGGGTTCGAAGAGGAATCGGCGTGGGCGAACCCGCCGCTCGTCGAGAACAGACCCGACGCGGTCTACCTCCCGGCATCGCGCGAGGAGATGGGGACCTACGGGACGGCGACCGACGGCGACTACGCGGCCGCGCTGTCATACACCTTCCCCCATCGGTTCTGGACCGTCGAAGCCACCACCGAGGGGAGAACGCTGGTCGATGTCGATGCTGACGACAGCGTCCACCTCATGGTCTCCGTCTGGGATCGCGAGACGCACACCGTCCTCCCGGCGAATCTGCGCCTCGAGGTCTCGCAGGACGGCGAACCGGTCGACACCGGCACCTCGTCGCCGTGGCCCATGATCTCCCAGCGAATGGGGTTTCACTACGGCGATAACGTCCAGCTCCCCGGGGAAGGCGAGTACACCGTTCGGGTCACCGCCAACCCCATCACGGGGATCAATCGGACCGGTTCGTTCGAGGGCCGTCTCGAGTCGCCGGGCTCGCTCGAGATCGACTTCGAGTACGCTCGGTCGGACATTCACGACCTCTCGTTCGAGACGATCCCCGAGGACCGGCGGGGGAGTCGCGAGGCGTTATCGCTGATGAGTCACGGCGGCGACGGCGGGCACAGCGGCGACGGCGGGGGAGACGGCAACGGCGGGCACGGC
>NZ_JAQIVI010000805.1 GCF_028618695.1 Natrinema soli
CGCTGGGCGTCGACTCGTTCCGGGTGCCGTCGATCGGGACCGTGCGGACGGTACTCGAGGGGGCCGACACCGGCGGGGCCGTTCGTCGCGACGGTCGCGTCGAGAGCGTTCCGACGGCGTGGCGAACCCGCGAAATCGACTTCGGCCGCGGAACCCGGCCGGCCGTCACGATGCCGATGGGTGACATCTCGACGGCCCACTACACGACCGGCGTCCCGAACGTCGAGATGTACGCGGTGATGCCCCAGCCCGCTCGGCTGGCGCTCGAATCGCATCGCTACCTCGAACCGCTGTTCGAGTCGACGCTGGTTCGACGGACGCTGAAGGGAGCGGCCGGGATCCGCGACGGTCCGTCCGAACGGGCCCGCGAACGCGGTTCGGCGTACATCTGGGGTGAGGCCAGCACTGACGACGGCGAACGCGTCGTCTCCCGACTGCGGACGCCGGATCCGTACGTCGTCACCACCGACGGGGCCGTGACGGTCGCCGAACGAGTGCTCGAGGGCGACGTCGAGGACGGGTTTCAGACCCCCGCCGGTGCCTTCGGTCCCGAATTCGTCTTCGAACTCGACGGCGTCGACGGCTTCTTCGACGAGTCGACGCCGGACGAGACGTCGCCGGTGAATCCACTGCTTCAGTGAGGGGCGACGCTCGATCCTCGAGATCGGATTGGGGACGCTCTCGTTGACTGGCCTGAGTGAGCCAGCACTGGATACGAACGACCGTTTTGCCCTCCGTCAACGAGACAGATGTACGCGCTCGTCTCCCTGATCAGTATCATCTCGCTGTCGATGAGGGTGAGTGGCTGCCCGACGAACGCCTCGGCGACCTCGAGTTGCGCTCGGCGGAGGGGGTGACGGTTCTCGGCATCGAGCGCGAGGACAGCACGTATATCGGCGCTCCTTCCGGTGAACACAGAACCCACGCCGGTGATCGGGTCATCACGTACGGGCAGGAAGAACGGCTGCGAGAGCTGGTCGATCGCGGCGAGAGCGACGGTGCGACTCACGAGGCGGCCAAGCGCGCCCACGACCGCCAGCTCGACCGCGAGCGCGACATCGATCCGAAACGGCCGCTGTCCGCGATTCGAGAGTGATTTGTCGCCGCCGGTGTCGATACCGACTGGCATCGATGCCGGCACCGTCTCCGCTGCCGGCAATCGCCGGCCAAACCCCAAGGGCGGGCTCCGTTCAACGACCGGTATGGAGCGCCACGATTTCTACCGATCCGTCGAACAACAGGCGACGCTCGGCGACGAAGCTGACGCTCGAGACGCGACCCAGGCGGTGCTGTCCGCCCTCGGCGAACGGCTGGACGAGACCCGCTCACAGCGCCTCGACGGCGACCTGCCCGCGGAGATCGGCGATCACCTCGCCGAGGGGCCCTCGGGCCGCGCGCTCTCCTACGACGAATTCCTCTCGAGCGTCGCGGAACGATCCGACCGCGCCGATGTCGGTGACCCCGAGCGCCTCTCGCAGGCCGTTCTCGGGACGCTGCTCGAGCACGTCGACGAGGACGAAGCCGACGGGCTGCGCGACCGACTCGAGGAATTCGACTACGACGCGATCGTGCCGGAATCCGGCCCCGGCGCTCGGAGCTAACGGCCCGCCATCCTGACATCGGCTCGAACCCGGCAGTTGCCGCCCGAACCGTGAGGGGCGTCATCGCCGTGGCCACGGCTATGGAACAAGCGGAACTGCTCGAGCGGGTGAGCGACCGGACCGCCGCTGATGAACAATCAGCAGCCGACGTCACGCGAGCGGTCCTCGAGACGCTCGGCGAACGACTGAGCGAGGACGAGGCCGAGGATCTGGCCGCACAGTTGCCGGGAGAGCTGAGCCAGCACCTCACCGACGGCGAGTCGGGTCGCCGCTTCTCCGAGGAGGAGTTCATCTCGCGGGTCGACCAGCGCATGGACACCGTCGACGATCCCGGGCAAGAGGCGTCAACGACCGTGTTGGGAACGGTCCTCGAGGCGGTCGACGAGAGCGAACGCGCGGCGGTCGTCGACCAGTTCGAACGGTACGGCTTCGAGGAGTTGCTCGCGGAGACGGACGCGGACCTCGACGTCGGGGACCGAACGCCGGGAGAATACTGACCGCCGCGGTTTCGTTCGTGGGGTTCGCTCGTCGATTTCGTTCGGCGACTTCGCCCGCTGGGTTCGCTCTCAGGCCTGATCGAGGGTTTCGCGATAGTCTTCGGTCGTCTCGATGGCCGACTCGAGTTTGTCTTTCGTATTGCCGTCCGCCTGCTCGCGGACCTGGCGGAGCGTATTGAGCCGTTCGTCGAGGACGGCGTGATCTGGCTCGGTATCGCTCATTACGTAGTCGGCGAACGCGTCCGTCGTTTCGCGGATGTCCTCGCGGACGTCGTCGCTGTCGGCCGATTTCGCGGCCTCCTCGAGGTCATCGCGGGCCTGCTGGAGTTGTTCGGTCATATCCGAATTCAGTACGAGCCGATGCATAACGGTTGGGCGAGCAGTGGCCACGTTCGGAGGCGGGCGGGGCGCTATTCGGGGTCCGCGCTTCCAGTTCCGAGTCGCTCGCGCTCACTACGACCGTCCCACCGATACCGGTTAGTTGATCGAGCTATGCGGTCGGGACTGAACGGGTCTTTCGTCGCGTTCAGAGTCATCACGGGTTTTCGAGCACAAGATCTCACCGCCGCTATCACAGATGCGAGCGCGTAAAGTGGCTCGAACCCCTGACTCCGATAATGAGTGACGCGCAAGGTCCCCTTCAGCCGGACCGTCCGAACGTCGACCACCCGTTCGAGGTCGACGCTCCCTTCGAGCCCGCGGGCGACCAGCCCGAAGCGATCGAACAGTTAGTGAACGGGTTCCGGTCCGGAATGGACAAACAGACGCTGCTCGGGGTGACCGGCTCCGGAAAAACGAATACCGTCTCGTGGGTCGCGGAAGAGATCCAGAAACCGACGCTGGTGATCGCCCACAACAAGACGCTGGCGGCCCAGCTCTACGAGGAGTTCCGGAACCTCTTCCCGGACAACGCCGTCGAGTACTTCGTCTCCTACTACGACTACTACCAGCCCGAGGCCTACGTCGAGCAGAGCGACACCTACATCGACAAGGACGCCTCGGTCAACGACGAGATCGACCGCCTGCGCCACTCTGCCACGCGGTCGCTGCTGACCCGCGAGGACGTCATCGTCGTCGCCTCGGTCTCCGCGATCTACGGCCTCGGTGACCCGCGCAACTATATCGATATGTCCCTGCGACTCGAGGTCGGCGAGGAGGTCGGCCGCGACGAGCTGTTGAAGCGGCTCGTGGATCTGAACTACGAGCGCAACGACGTCGACTTCACGCAGGGTACGTTCCGGGTGCGGGGCGACACCGTCGAGATCTACCCGATGTACGGTCGGTACGCGGTGCGCGTCGAACTCTGGGGCGACGAGATCGACCGAATGGTCAAGGTCGACCCGCTCGAGGGGAAAACCCAGGGCGACCAGCAGGCGGTGCTCGTCCACCCCGCGGAGCACTACTCGATTCCGGAGACCACGCTCGAGGACGCGATGGACGAGATCCGCGACGATCTGGAGTCGCGCATTTCCTACTTCGAGCGGCAGGGCGACATGATCGCCGCCCAGCGCATCGAGGAGCGGACGAGCTTCGACCTCGAGATGATGCAGGAGACGGGCTACTGTTCGGGGATCGAGAACTACTCGGTCTACCTCTCCGATCGCGAGTCCGGCGAGGCTCCCTACACGCTGCTGGACTACTTCCCCGACGACTTCCTGACCGTGGTCGACGAGTCCCACGTGACGCTGCCCCAGGTCCGCGGACAGTTCGCAGGCGACAAGTCCCGGAAGGACTCGCTGGTCGAGAACGGCTTTCGGCTGCCGACGGCCTACGATAACCGGCCGCTCACCTTCGAGGAATTCGAGGAGAAAACCGACCAGACCCTCTACGTGAGCGCGACGCCGAGCGACTACGAGCGCGAGGAGAGCGAGCAGATCGTCGAACAGATCGTTCGACCCACTCACCTCGTCGACCCGGCGATCGAGGTCTCGGACGCGACGGGGCAAGTCGACGACCTCATGGACCGCATCGACGAGCGGATCGAGCGCGAGGAGCGCACGCTCGTGACGACGCTGACCAAACGGATGGCCGAGGATCTCACCGAGTACCTCGAGGAATCGGGCGTCGACGTGGCCTACATGCACGACGAGACCGACACGCTCGAGCGCCACGAGATCATCCGCTCGCTGCGATTAGGCGAGATCGACGTGCTGGTGGGGATCAACCTCCTGCGGGAGGGGCTGGACATCCCCGAGGTCTCGCTGGTGGCCATTCTGGACGCGGACCAGGAGGGGTTCCTTCGGAGCGAAACGACGCTCGTCCAGACGATGGGCCGAGCGGCCCGGAACGTCAACGGCGAGGTCGTCCTCTACGCCGACGAGCCCTCGAACGCCATGGAGTCCGCGATCGAAGAAACCCAGCGCCGCCGCGAGATTCAACAGGAGTACAACGAGGAACACGGTCTCGAGCCCACGACGATCGAAAAGGAGGTCGGCGAGACCAACCTGCCCGGTAGCAAGACCGACACCAGCGAGGTCTCCGGCCGGGAGATCGAGGACGAGGACGACGCCGCCCGATACGTCGACGAACTCGAGGGACGGATGCAGGACGCAGCGGGGAACCTCGAGTTCGAACTGGCGGCCGACATTCGGGATCGGATTCGGGAGGTCCGGGAGGAGTTCGAACTCGAGGGCAGTGACGAGGGGATCGCGCCGCCGACCGAGGAGTTCTGAGCGAAAATCGGTCAGCGTACGATCGTCGAGTCGTCGTGCTTACGTGTGGAAATTGAGCCTTATCGCGGTACTCCCGGCCTCGAGTCCCGCATTAACAGTAGATAGTGCGCGGTTTCTTTGTTCAGAAGAACTCGTGGAACTCGCGTTCAGTATAGGACGTGTAGATATCGTTGGGGTTACCTCCAATCAACCGCCGAAAATGGATCACTCCCGACCCGGTTGTCCTCGCAACTTCAGCGTTTCAGTAGCAGGTTGGTTCAATAGAGTCGAACGTCTAGAGTGCATGAGATGGAGACGCTACGTTTCGATCATGTGGGTGTTGTCGTCGATGACCTCGACGCCGTGGCCGCGTTCTTCCTCGACCTCGGATTCGAGCGCGAGGGCGGGGCGTTGGTTGAGGGCGAGACGGTCGATAAGATCAACGGACTCGACGGCGTCCGGGCGGAGGTAGTGATGGTGCGAGCGCCGGACGGCAGTGGCAGGCTCGAACTCGTCAAGTACCACGCGCCGACCGCCGATGAGGACGCACACCACTTTCCTGCGAACCGGATGGGCTTCCGGCACATCGCCATTGAGGTCAATGGCCTTGATACGATCGTTGATAGACTACGAGGCAACGGCTTTGACACAGTCGGCGAGGTTCGTGATTATGAGAATATCTACCGGCTCTGCTATGTCCGCGGTCCGGAGGGTCTGATCGTCGAACTCACCGAACAGCTCGACTCCTCCTAACCGAACCGGCCTGTCCACCGGATACGTGCGAGGATGGGAAGGGTGAGTCCCTGTGTTACCTAAGCATCTGTAGTTGCCGAATCAGACGTTTCAGTTTCTCACTCGATTCTCAATGAAGAAATCGTATCACCAACTACTGCCAGAGGAATACCGGAAACCGCGGTGCGTGTTCTACTACCGCGGCAACACGGGGTTTCCACACCCTCCCCAACCGATTCGTTCGCTCACGGGTCGTTCCTCCCCGTTCGCTCACTCATCCCTCGCGCAGTGTCATCGGCTGTCTTCGCTAGCGCTCAGCCAGCCGTCAGCGCGCGCCACCACATATTGACCTCTCGGTTTAGACTAATACAGCGCATATTAGTGACTGGCCGCTACCCGTAGCCGGTCACAGCACGCCGAACCCGAACTCCGCCATCCCGAACACCGGCCCCCACAGGAAGTGGAGCGCGACGCCGACGACGGCGGCGGGCAGGAAGTTGTAGATCGTGGCGACGATGGCAGCCTTGGCGTCGACGGCCAGCAACGGGAACAGGGCGTCGCCGTCCTGGGCGATCGCGTTGGCGCTCAGCGCGGAGAAGGGCAGGCCGCCCTCGGCGTAGACGCTCGCGAGCAGGATCTGGGGGCCACAGCCGGGGATCAGCCCGACGACCGCGCCACCGATCGGTGCAAGGACGCCCGCCGCCGCGGCGAGAGTCGCGATGTTCACCCCGCTGAAGAGGACGAAGTACTCGTAGGCGAGAAAGGCCACGAGCACCCAGACGGTGACGAAACTCGTCTCCATCGCCGCGTGGGTGAGCGTGTCGTAGATGGAGCCGAAGGAGTCTCGAGCCCGCGCAATTTCCCCCTCCCCAACGTAGTGGCGGCCGATTAGGTAGAGGTACAGCGACAGCACCGCGCCGACGATGCCGACGACGGTGAAGAGCCCGTCGAAGCCGGGGCCGAGCGCCAGCGCGACCTCGGGACCGCCGCGGAGCAGGTAGATCGTCCCGAGAACGAGTCCCAAGATGGCGGCTCCCCACCACGCGAGGTGCGCGAGATGTGAGACGGGAGTGAGCACTCGAGAGTGTCGATCCGGTCCCGACTCGTGGGCGTGGGTGGGGGCCGGGCCGCCGTAATCGTGGGTTGGGTTGGGCCCGACCCCGCTGTTGACCGCGGTGCCGCCGTCGGGCGTCGCGG
>NZ_JAQIVI010000806.1 GCF_028618695.1 Natrinema soli
TCAGGCAGTCGGCGACGCTCTCGACCGCCTGCGAGGCGATCGGCGCGTCGCTCTGGAGGGCGATGAGGTCGTGGTCTTCGCTGACGTAGAGCCGTACCGGAGGACGTGCGGTTCGGTCACCGCTCCGATAGACGCCGATCCGGGGCAGTCCCTCGCAGTGGACGCTCGCGTAGTAGCGCATCTCGAGTTCCTCGACGAGGTGATCGGTCGCGATTTTCCCGACGAGACCGACGCCCGGAAATCCTTCGACCAGCGTCGGATCCTCGAGTTCCGGTTCCGGTCCCTGCGCGCGGATTTCAGCCATACTCGGACCGACGGCCGTCAGCGGCATAAAATCGAGGGCCGCACTATGGCGCAACGACCGGGCGCCGTCGCCGACGGCTCGACGCCCTCACTCGGCGAGAGGCGCTCCCTCTCGAGCCGACACGACATCGACGAGCGCGTCGGCGATCGCGCTCTTCCGGTGACCGACCTGGAGGTGGCGATAGACGTGGTCCGGGCTCTCGCCGGTCAGCTGACAGAGAGGACACTCGGTCGAACGGTCCCGCGACTCCAGGGCAGCCTGCGTTCGCGCCGATTCGTCGTCACTCGGTGAACCCGTTGACATACGAACGAACGTCCCTCGCCCTCGCTGAAAGCGGTTTCTAGGAGACCTATTGAGAGATCCGCTGGGATAGGCAGCGGTATACAGTCGCGACCGCAGCGACGGTCCGCTCCCCTCGCCTTCGAAACCCACAAGCGCCGGGCACTCGAATCGGCGCTCGATGGAGCCACTCGAGCGGTATCGACCGATCATCGACGATTTCGACGCCTTTCTGGCGGCCTGCGAGCGGCCGCTCGGTAACACCGTCCGCGTCAATACGATCAAGGCCTCTGTCGAGCGGACGCTCGCGGCCCTCGCGGAGGAGGGCGTCGGCTACGACCAGGCCGACTGGAACCCGCGCGTCCTGGACCTCGAGACCGACTCGCCGGGCTCGACGTGGACCTCTTTCCACGGCTTTACCCACGGCCAAGAGGAGGTCTCGGCGGTGCCGCCGGTCGTCCTCGATCCCGAGCCCGGCGAGCGGGTCTGGGACTGCTGTGCCGCTCCCGGCGGGAAGGCGACCCAGATCGCGGCGCTGATGGACGACCGCGGAACGGTCGTCGCGAACGACAACAACCTCGGGCGCATCTCCGCACTGCGATTCAACGCCGAACGGCTCGGCGCGACCAGCCTCGCGGTGACCAACGCCGACGCGCGCAACTACTCGCTGTCCCGCTTCGACTTCGACGAGTTCGATCGAACGCTCGTCGACGCGCCCTGTTCCTGCGAGGGGACGATCCGGAAGAACCCCGACGCGCTCGACAACTGGTCGGAGGGCCACATCTCCTCCGTCGCGGGTATCCAGAAGGGGATCATCCGGCGAGCGATCCAGGCCACCCGCGAGGGCGGGACCGTCGTCTACTCGACGTGTACCTTCGCGCCCGAGGAGAACGAAGCCATCGTCCAGCACGCGCTCGACACCGAATCCTGCCGGGTCGTCGACTTCGACCTCGGCCTCGAGCACTCGCCGGGACTGACCGAGTGGGACGGCGAACCGTTCGACTCGAGCCTCGAAAACGCAGCCCGGATCTATCCACACCAGAACGACACGGGCGGCTTCTTCGTCGCGAAACTGGAGGTGACCGCCGAATGAGCGACGAACGAGACGGCGACTATTCGGAGACGAACGACGGTCAGCGGTTCGATCGACTGCCCGCGACCGAAGCGGAGCGAACCGTCGATGGCCGGGCCACGCGCGAGGAGGTGGTCACTCTCTTCGCCGATCGGTTCGGCATTCCGTCCGAGACGTTCGACGACTACACCTTCTGGGAGAAGGGTGCGGGCAAGATCTGGATCTACGCCGGCGACGCGCCGACGCCGATCGAAATCGAGGCGATCGGAATGACCTGCCTGCGGACCCGACAGGAGCACTGGAAGCCCACGACGGACTTCGTCCAGCGCTTTGGCACGCTCGCGACCGAGTGCGTGATCGAACTCGAGCGCGAGCAGGCCCGTCGATTCGCGGCCGGCGAGGACCAGGAACTCGAGTGGGACGGCGACTGGGGCTATCTCATCGCCGCCCACGAGGTCGGGGTCGTGTCGGAGGGCAGATCATCGCAAGACGGTGAAAGCGAGGCGCACAGCGCCTCGAACAGTTCGAGCGGGCGAAGCCCGCGAGAAGAGGCCGCCGAGAGCGAAGCGCTCGAACCCCTCGGCGTCGGCCTCTACGTCCACGGCGAACTGCGCTCGATGGTGCCGAAGGGCCGACAGCGCGACCTCGAGTCCTGACGGTCCTCGAACCGCTGTTTCCGTGGCGACACTATCACTCCGTTCCGACCGTCCGGTGTGCGGTGGCGCGCGCTGTCGGCTGGCCGAGCGTCGCGAGGCGCTCACTGTGTTCGCGCCTCGCAATGCGAGCGGTGACCGCAGGGAACCGCGAGCCAGCGAGGACAGCCGATGATACTGCGCGAGCGGTGGGAGGGATGAACGCAGTAAATTCCTCGATAGCGAACGGTGAGCGACGAGAACCGTGAGCAGTGACCGTCAGCGCGGGACTGACGGTCCCGCGAACCATCCGAACGGTGCGCGGTTCGGGGCGATACGTGGTTCGGAGCGAGGCGCGGTTCGGAGCGAGGCGCGGTTCGGAGCGAACAGAGTGAGCGAGAACCGCGGGAACGCGAACGGTGAGCGAAGCGAGCCGCGACGAACAACCCGCATCCCTAAGCCGTCCCGGGACGCAACGAGACGTATGCGATCGCCAGCGGCGAACGCGGAACTGGCGCTGCTCCTCGAGGTGGCGGGGACGCCCAAACCGGGCAACGTCGACCGCCACCGCGACCTCGCGGAGCTGCGGTTCGAACACTTCCTCGCCGGAGCGGTGGGGGCCCGCGAAGGACTCGAGCTGGCGGCCAACGGCGCG
>NZ_JAQIVI010000807.1 GCF_028618695.1 Natrinema soli
CGGCCGGAGTCGGGAGCGCGACGATCGACGGCACGCTCGAGAGCGACGCCGAAATCGGGGCCGACACGATCCGGCTGGGCGAGAGCGCCTCGGTCGCGGGCGATCTGCGCTACGACGGCGACCTCGAGGGGAACACCGATGCCGTCGCGGGCGAGATTCGAGAGGACGCCTCGCTCGGGGTCGACGTCGCACCGACGATTCAGCCGTTCGCGTCGTGGCTGTTCACCGCCTACGCGTTCGCGGTGAATCTACTGCTCGGTGCCCTCCTGCTCGCGCTGTTCCCGCGGTTCTCCGACGCCGTCGCCGACCGCGTCGCGACGGGACCCCTCCGCTCCGGGCTGATCGGGCTGGGGGTGCTCGTGGGAATCCCGATCCTCCTGATCGCGCTCGCGATCACCGTCGTCGGTATCCCGCTGTCTGTGGTCGGCTCGCTCGTGTTCGCCCTGCTGCTCTGGATCGGCGTCATCTACGGTCGCTTCGCCGTCGCCGCGTGGCTCCTCTCGCTGGTCGGTCTCGGCAACCGCTGGCTCGCGCTCGTCGTCGGCCTGCTCGCCGGTGCCCTCCTCACTCGGCTGCCCGTCCCCGTCGTCGGCGAGGCGATCAATCTGGTCGTCCTCCT
>NZ_JAQIVI010000808.1 GCF_028618695.1 Natrinema soli
CGTGGGCGAGCGCGGCCACCACGCTCGAGTCGACCCCGCCAGAGAAGGCCACGAGGACCCCGTCCCGGCCGGCGAGGTCGGTACGGGCGGCCTCGAGTTTCGCCTCGACCGTTGTCATGGCTCGAGGTTCGAACCGGACGGGCAAAAGGACGTTGTCGTCCGCGGCTCACGTGGGGTTCGTCAGATCTCGACGGGACGGTCGCGCTCGGCGCTTTCCGACAGCGCATCGAGCACCCGCATATTGGCGATCGCCTCGTCGCCGTCCGTTCGCGGGGTCCGGTCGGCGGCGACGCAGTCGGCGAAGTGATCGATCTCGAGCCGGAACTGGTCGACCGGATCGAACGTCTCGACGCCGTGACGGCCGTCGATACGGTACTCGAGGGACAGTTCCCCCTCGGGGATATCGAACGCGTCCTGGACCTCGACCCAGCCGTTGGTCGCCTCGATACGGTAGCGCTGGACGCCTTCGGTGTCGAAGCCCGACGAGACCCGACCGGTCGCCCCGCCCGCGTACTCGAGGAGTCCGGTCAGCTCCGTCTCGACGCCGGCGTCGCGGGTGTCGGTCGCGGTCGCGTACGCCCGCTCCGGCTCGCCGAGGACCTGACGAACCACGGAGACGGCGTAGCAGCCGACGTCCATCAGGCTCCCGCCCGCCAGCTTGGGCGAGAGGCGAATGTCTTCCGTCCGGTCGAGCCGGTACTTGAACGTCGCCGTCACCGAACGCACGTCCTCGAGCTCGTCGCGCGCCAGAGCGAACGCGCGCTCGGTTCGCGGATGATACTGGTACATGAACGCCTCCATCAGGGTCACGCCCTGATCCGCACAGTAGTCGACGACGTCGCGCGCTTCCTCGGCGTCGACCGCCAGCGGCTTCTCACAGAGGACGTCGAGCCCGGCGTCGGCCGCGCGTTTCGTCCACTCCGCGTGCAGGGCGTTCGGCAGCGGGATATAGAGGGCGTCAACGTCGGCGTTCGCAATGAGTGCGTCGTAGTCGCCGTAGGACTCCTCGATCCCGTCGTCCGCCGCAACGGTGCGCGCATCGGATTCGTCGCGGGACGCGATTGCCGTTACGTCGTGGTCGCTGGCTTCGATTCCCGGGAGGAACGCCTTCTGTGCGATGCCCGCCGTACTGAGGACGCCGAAATCCATGCCCGTGTGTTTCGCGAACGCGTATAAATATTCCAGCAGTCGGCGGTGAGCGGTGACCGCCGCGCCCACCGAATCATCGCTGCCGCCGACTCGTTCACGGCCGGGACGCGGGGACCAGTAAACAGCGCGCCGGAGGGTTAAGGGGATATCCGTGGTAGCACGGATACCGAGACTACGATGTCTGTATCCGATCTCCTTCGACCGATCATCGACACCGAGGGCGACACCGAAGCCACCGACGAGCACTCGCGGCTGGAACACGCGACCGGCGCGGCTGTCCGCGGGATTCAGGCGGGGTTCGTTGCGACGCTCATCATGACCGCCTTTCGCCTGCCGATCCTGCGCTCGCTGCCGCCGTCGGCGAACTTCTGGTCGCAGTACGTCGCCGGCGGCGATCCGGACGATCACCCGGTCGCCGGCCTCGCCCTCCACCTGCTTTACGGGGTCAGTTCGGGCGTGGTATTCGGCGCGCTATTCTCCCTGTACGACGCCGGCCGATCCATCGAACCCGAACAGCGCGGGCTCGTCTGGGGCTCGATCTACGGCATGGTCCTGTCGGCCTTCGGCGCGCAGGTCATGCTGAAGGAACTGCTCGATATTCGCCTCGAGGCCGACGAACTCGCGCTGTTCCACGCGGGACACCTCGTCTACGGCCTCTCGCTCGGGGCCTGGGTCGGGTCACGGACCGAGGGCGTCGAGGATCCGGAACGGGAGTACGAGTACGATAGCGGCAACTGACCGGCTCCCCGTTTCGCTGATTTTGCCGTCGGTTCTCGACCACCTGTGACGGTCTCATCGGTCAGACGATTCCGCCCTTTCGAACGACTTATCTTTGACTGGCCGGTAAGTCAGTTATCGACCTGACTGGCCAGCCAGTCACGGAGCCCGAATGACTACGACACAGAACGAACTCATGGAAGCGACCTACGTGGCCCTCTGCAAACACGGCTACGCGTCGCTCCGCATGCAAGACATCGCCGCCGAATCGTCGAAGAGTAAGGGGACCCTCCACTACCACTACGATAGCAAACAGGAGCTGCTGTCCGCGTTCCTGGCGTACCTGTACGACTCGTTCGTCGCCCGGATCGACGCCCTCGAGGCCGACAGTCCGGACGAGCGCCTGCGAGCCCTGATCGAGACCGTCCTCTCCCCGCGAGACGAAGAGACGGAGCAGGAGTTCCGGACGGCCCTCCTCGAGATCAAGGCCCAAGGGCCCTACGACGACGAGTTCAGGGTGCAACTCGAGGCGTTCGATCGCCTCCTCCACGACCGCCTCGAGACGACCTTGCTGGACGGGCAGGAACGGGGCACCTTCCGGGACGATTTCGATGCCGAGCCGATCGCCGATTTCCTCGTGACGGTGCTGAACGGGGCACAGACGCGTCACGTCGCCGTCGGTCACCCGCCGGAGCAGACGCGCGTACAACTCCTCGACTACGTCGACCGCCATCTCGTCGCTGCGACCGACGCGGACGCCACGAACGGGACGGACGATGCGGACGCCGCGGAGGAACGCTCGCCGTGAGCCTCCGCCAACACGTCGACGCCATCTTCAAATCCCCCGAGGAACTCGATCTCACGACCGGCGGCATCGCGAAGCCGCTGCTGTATCTCTCGGTTCCGCTCATCATCACGAATCTGCTCCAGGTCGCCTACAACCTCGCGGACACGTTCTGGCTGGGCCAGTACAGCACGACCTCTCTCGCCGCGATCAGCTTCGCGTTCCCGATGGTGTTCTTCCTCATCGCGCTCGCGCTCGGCGTGTCGGTCGCCGGGAGCGTCCTCGTCGCGCAGTACACGGGTGCCGGCAGGGAGCGCGACGCCGAGTACGCCGCCGCGCAGACGGTGACGTTCGCCGTGATCATCTCGCTCGTTCTGGGCGCGGTCGGCTACCTCTTCATCGACGAGGTGCTCGCGTTACTCGGGGCGTCAGACAGTATCGCACCCCTCGCCGCGTCGTACATGCGCGTGTTCGCGCTCGGCCTGAGCGCCGTCTTCGGCTTCTTCGTCTTCATCGCGCTCATGCGGGGGTACGGCGACACCGTCACGCCGATGCTGGTCATGTTCGGCTCGGTCGTCCTCAATATCGTCCTCGATCCGTTCCTCATCTTCGGGTTCCGGAACAACCCCCTGTTCGGCTATCTGGGGCTGGGCGGCGTCGAAGCGCAGCTGTTCGAGCTGACCGCCTACGCCGGCTCCGGCATCGAGGGTGCGGCGATCGCGACCGTCGCGTCGAGAGTGCTGGCGTTCGCGGTCGGCCTCGCGATCCTGTTCCGCGGCAGTCACGGCGTTCAGATCCACCTCGAGCAGATGCGTCCCGATCTCGGCTACCTGCGCCGACTCTTCGATATCGGGATGCCGGCCTCGGTCGAGGGGACGACGCGCGCGCTCTCGATCAACCTCCTGCTCGTGATCATCGCAGCATTCCCGGAGACGGTCGTGGCGGCGTACGGCATCGGAACGCGCGTGTTCTCCGTCATCTTCCTCCCGGCGATCGCGTTCTCGCAGGGAATTGAGACGATGACTGGACAGAACATGGGCGCCGGAAAGATCGATCGAGCGGCCCGCACGAACCACTTCGGCGCGAAGGTGATGCTCGTCGGGCTCACCCTCCTCGGCGGCCTCGTCTTCCTCGCGGCGGAGCCGATTATCGCGGTCTTCACGACCGATCCGGCCGTCGTCGCGGAGGGAGCCGTCTTCCTCCAGTACACGGCGCTGACGTTCGGGTTCATGGGCGTCCTTCGCGCGTACAGCGGCGGCTTCCGTGGCTCCGGCCACACGCTCATCGCGGCGGTCATTTCGGTCATCACCCTCGGTATCATTCGGTTCCCGCTCGCCTGGGTGGGTGCCGAGCGGTTCGGCTCGACCGGCGTCTGGCTCGCGTTCGCGATTTCGACGATCGCCGGCGCGTTCATCGCCACGGCCTGGTTCCTCCGGGGAACGTGGCGCGAGGGCGATCTGACGGACGGTGCTGGCTCCGACTCGGTCGACCCCGGCAAGCCGCTCGAGGCCGTCGAACCGGCGGACGACGACTGACAGACGACGGCTGACGGACGCCGACGAACGCGAGTTGAGCGGGTCAGGATCCGACGGCCGCCACCAGTTCCTCGACGTCTTCCTCGAGTCGACTCGCGTACTCGAGTCGCAGCTCGCGGGCGTCGGCTTTCGTCACGTACTGACGGCCGTCGATCTGCGTCGAGATCGGGTGGTAGTCGCTGACGGTGAACCCCATCCGCTCGAGGTAGCCCGCGACGGCCGGTGACTCGAGGCCGCGATTGATCGCCGACTCGGCGAGATCACGGACGGTTTCGAACGCAGGAAGGGCGATCCCGTCGTCCGTGACGTGGCCGGGTCGGGCCCGCGGGACGCCGCTGTCGCTCGCGATTCCGCCGTCGTCGCTCTCCTGGCGGCCGCCGTCTCTCTC
>NZ_JAQIVI010000809.1 GCF_028618695.1 Natrinema soli
AGATCGATCCGGCGATCGCCGTCGGTCGGGACGGAGACGACCGCGTCCTCGCCGAGCCCGAGGTGGTGAGCGGCCTGCTTGGCCGTGAAATGGGCGGCGTCCGAACAGAGCAGGCGGAGATCCGTCGCCTCGGGTGGCAGTCCCGCAGTCTGCACGTCTCGGTCGAATCGCGTCTCGCAGTACCAGTCGCGAGCCAGCAGCAGGCCGAGGACGTTCGACTCCGTGCCGCCGCCCGTGAAGACGCCGTCCGCGCCGGTCGGATAGTCGAACAGGTCACAGCAGGCGTCGACGACGCGCTCTTCGAGGACGGACGCCGCGGGAGCCTGATCGAACGAGTCCATCGACTGGTTCGTCCCCGACACCAGTAACTCCGCGGCCAGCGCCGGGATCGCCGGCGGACAGTGGAGGTGGGCGACACAACCCGGATCGTGGACGCGAACCGAATCGGTGAGCACCTCGTCGCCGACCGTCTCGAGGACCGCCTCGAGCGACTCGCCCTCGTCGGGGAAAACGGCCAGGTCGTCAATCCGCTCGCGGAGCGTCTCGTGGTCGGTTCCCGCATAGGGACCCTCGACCGTCGCGAACGACTCGAGGAGACACTCGCGCGCCCGATCGATCGCGTGCTCGTACGTGGCGTTCCCAGCCGAGTCGCCGAGGAAGGCGCTCGAGGCGTCCGGCGGCGTCGGCTCCTCGGGCGGCGTCGGCCCGTCGGGTTCCGAACGGTACTGGCCGGCCAGTTCGTTGCCCGTCATGCCGGCGCCTCCGCTCGCTTTCGATCGTTCGCGACGACCGACCGAACGCTCTCGTGAACGATTTCGCCGACGTCGTCGATCTGCGACGGAGAAATCGTCAGCGGCGGGAGGAACCGGACGACGCTGCCGTGGCGGCCGCCGGTCTCGACGACGAGACCGCGATCGAACGCCGCCGACTGGACGGCAGACGCGAGGTCACCGTCCGCGGGGTAGTGTCCGAGCGAGTCGGGTTCGCCCTCGGGATCGACGAGTTCCATCCCGAGCAGCAGACCGCGTCCGCGGACGTCGCCGACCGCA
>NZ_JAQIVI010000081.1 GCF_028618695.1 Natrinema soli
CGATGGCCGAGGCCGCCTCGTCGGCGTCGGCGATCCCGGAGTTCATCCCGCGAGCGCCAAACGGCGCAAGCAGGTGGGCCGCCTCGCCGGCGAGGAGCACGCGACGGTGCTTGTCCACGAAGGTGTCCGCCATCACCTGGAGGAAGTAGTAGCTCGAGACCCACTTGAGGTTATCCTCGTACTCCTCGCCCATGATGTCGCGGACAAACTCGCGCATCCGTTCTTCGCTGCTGAGTTCCTCGGGGTCGTCGTCCCCGATGCACTGAATGTCGAGCCGCCAGCCGCCGGTGAAGGGGACGAGCAGTACGTTCCGGCCGTCGGCTTCCGGGGCGTCGTAGTGGAAGACCCGCTCGAGGTCAGGAGAGTCGTTGTCGATCTCCTCGTCCTCGACGTCGGCGATGATGAAGGCGTTCTCGGACTGGTCGCCCTCGAAGTTCGCGCCAATTTCGCTGCGGACGGTCGAGCCGCCGCCGTCGGCACCGACGAGGAACTCTCCCGCCCACTCCCGGCCGTCGGCCGTTTCGACATGAACCCCATCGGGAGACGTCTCGACGGTGTCGACCTCGGCGTTCCAGTGGATGTCGATTCCGACCTCCTCCAACGCGTCGTGCATGTACGCCTCGGTCACGACCTGCGGAACGCTGGTGAAGTGGGGAATGTCGCCGGAGCCGCCGGGTGAATCGTATGTCCGGTTGAATACTTCTTTTCCCCGGTAGAGCGTGCGTCGCGTCGGCCAGACGAGTCCCTCGTCGACGAGGTCGGTTCCGAGTCCCGGGTGGATCCGCTCGAGCGTCCGGAGCGTCGAGCCGTGAACGTAGATGGCACGGCTCCCGGATCGGTCCCGGTCTTCGGACTCGGCCTCGAGAATCGTCGCCTCGACGCCCCGCGCGTGTAGTGCTAACGCCGCTGTCATCCCGACTGGCCCGGAACCAGCTATCAGCACAGGATCTGCTGTCGTATCACCGCTCATGAGTCGCATTGATGGAGCAAATTATGATAACAGTTGTGGTCACGTTGTCCCACCACGATAGCGCCCTCCTCAGAACCATGCGAGGGCGGTTCGTCTCCCGCCCGTTCGCCCGGGGATCTGGACGGTGAACGCGTTCGTGCTGTTCCCGATGTCGTCCAGAGACTGCCCGCAGATGGTCGCGACATTCGCCGTCGGTACCGGCCTGATTACGAAGGTGTTCGTCGTGAGTTCGCAGGCGATCTTCTTCGCCGCGTCGGCTCCGATGGTGGTCGACATGTTCGACGACATCCCGATCCGATTCCGTGACCTCTTCCTTCCGTTCGTGATGCGGACGATCATCCTCATCCCGATCACCAAAGCTCTGGTCTGTGGCGCGGTATATGTCGCCCTCCTGTAATCTTGGTCGACGTGACACCTGTGTTCGTCCGAATTCGAGTCAAGTGGGATCGCGAATGAGTTACTCGCTCGCGGCGGAGAACAGTACCGGGCGCGCCGAACGGAGAGTCACTTGCTGTGCGACACTACCGAAGAGCGCTTTCCCGGTCGGCGACCGCTTCCGGCCGGCAATGCTGATATGATCCGCATCGATCTCCGCAGCCATCTCGAGGATGTTTCGGACAGCATCGCCGCTCGACTGGGCAATCTCCACGTCGAATCCGGCCTCCTCGAGTTCCGCGACCGCGTGGCTGACGGATTTGAGGTCGCCGGCGTCCGCGTCCCCCCCGTCGGTCCGGAAGACGTGGTAGACGACGACTCGGACGGCGTCCGTCTCGAGGGGCAGCGTCGTAATCGACGCGACCTGCTTCGATACCTGTTCGACGTCAGTGTCGGCACACAGTAGTATCGTTGTCATTGGTTGTTGAATCGGCGGCCGCGCCCCGTCCTGGTGGCGACCGACTCGCCGTCCAACCGGCGCTGACAGCCGCGCATATAGCCGGTGGTAACTGATCGCAGAGTGATAGGCCTTTGCATCGCATCCCGTCACGTCCCTGAGCCCGGCCGATGGCGTCCAATGGAGTTCCGAGACGGTCGTCGAGGACCGGATCGCCCCGAGTCGTTCGCGCCGCGGTTTGGGACCTGTCGTCGGTCGGTGTCGAATGCTTTATCGTTGTGAAACTTGTGACGAACGACTAAGTGTTCAGTTGAGGATGACTGCGAGCCCTACTACCGCATTCGACGCAGGAGACGACACTGGGGACGAGATCGCCGATCAGCGGGCGACGTACGATTTCGTCTCGGACGACGTGGATCGGCCGGCGTTGGTCGACGATATACGCGACCGAGTCGACGGCAACGTCCGGTTCGACACCTACACACGAGAACTGTACGCGACCGATGCGAGCGCGTACGAACTGACGCCGATCGGCGTCGTCTACCCAAAATCGACCGACGACGTCGCAGCGACGGTCTCCTACTGTGCGGAACGGGAGATCCCGATCTTGCCCCGCGGCGGCGGCACGAGCCTCGCCGGTCAGGCGGTCAACGAAGCCGTCGTGCTCGATTTCACCCGCCACATGGACGGCATCGTGACGATCGATCCCGACGAGCGGCGCGCTCGTGTCGAGTCCGGGACGATTCTCGGCGAGCTCAACGAGGCGCTCGCCCCCTACGACCTGAAGTTCGCACCTGACCCCGCAGCGGGAAACCGCAGCGCGATCGGCGGCGCGATCGGGAATAACTCGACGGGCGCTCACTCGCTCGTCTACGGGAAGACCGACGCCTATATCGAGGAGTGTGAAGTCGTGCTGGCCGACGGAACGGTCGCGACGCTCGGCGAGATCGCCGTCGACGAACTCCGCGACTCCGCCGACCCAGAGGGCCCCCTCCTCGATCGGATCTATTCGGAAGTCGTTAGAATCATCGACGACGAGAGCGAGGAAGTTCGAGACAGCTTCCCCGACCTGAAACGCAACGTCTCGGGGTACAACTTCGACGTGCTCGTCGCAGAAGCCGAGACGGGAACCGTCAACCTCGCGCGCCTGCTCGCGGGCAGCGAAGGGACCCTCGCCCTCGTCACCGAGGCCGAGGTCGCACTCGAGCCGATCCCGGAGACCAAGGCGGTCTCCCTCTTGTTCTACGAGAGCGTCCTCGGGGCCGTGACCGATGTCCAACACGTCCTCGAGCACGAGCCCGCGGCGGTCGAACTGATCGACGACGTGCTCCTCGGACTGGCTCGGGAGACGACGGAGTTCGAGGAGGCGGCGTCGCTCGTCCCGACTGACGCCGACGCGGCGCTGCTGGTCGAGTTCTACGCCGAGAACGATGGTCACGGCCGCGAGCAGACCGCCGGCCTCCTCGGGGACAGGGTACCGGGAACCGACACCGAGACGGAACCGCCCGCCGACCGGCCGGCGATCGACGAGACCATCGCGTTCGCCGGACTGGAGGCCCACGACGAGGGCGAGCGCGAGATGTTCTGGACGCTCCGGAAGGCCGGGTTGCCGATCCTGCTCTCGCGGACATCCGACGAGAAACATATCAGCTTCATCGAGGACTGTGCGATCCCGCCGGAACACCTCCCGGAGTTCGTCGAGCGGTTCCAGTCGCTGCTCACCGAGAAGGACCGTGACGACGACGCGGCGTTCTACGCCCACGCCGGGCCGGGCGTACTCCACGTCCGCCCGCTCGTCGACACGAAGGCCGATCGGGACCGCGAAGACATGGTCGCCATCGCCGAAGCGGTCACCGACATGGTCGTCGAGTTCGGCGGTAGCATCTCCGGCGAGCACGGCGACGGCCGCGCGCGCACTCAGTGGAATCATAAGCTCTACGGCGACGACCTCTGGCAGGCTTTCCGAGACCTGAAGACCGCGTTCGATCCCGACTGGCTGCTCAATCCGGGCAACGTCTGCGGCGATCACGACATGACCGAGCACCTCCGGTACGACGACGACTACGAGTACGACGCCGGACTCGAGCCGTCGCTGAACTGGGACAACGAGAACGGTATGCAGGGGATGGTCGAACTCTGTCACGGCTGCGGTGGTTGTCGCGGCTCGCAGGAGACCACCGGCGGCGTGATGTGTCCGACCTACCGGGCCGCGGACGAGGAGGTTACGGCCACGCGCGGGCGGGCGAACCTCCTCCGGCAGTCGATGAGCGGCGACCTGCCCGACGACCCCACCGACGACGAGTTCGCAGAAGAGATCCTCGACCTCTGTATCGGCTGTAAGGGCTGCAAGCGGGACTGCCCGAGCGGCGTCGACATGGCGAAGCTCAAGACCGAAGTCATGCACGAGCGCCACCAGGAACACGGCGCGAGCCTGCGTGACAGGCTCTTCGCAAACTTCGACACGCTTGCGGCGGTCGGCAGCGCCCTGGCGCCGGTCTCGAACATCGTGCAATCACTTCCCGGCTCGGGAACGATCGCCGAAAAGACCGTCGGGATCGCGAGCGAGCGGTCGCTGCCCGCGTTCCAGCGGGAGACGCTACAGGACTGGTTCGAAAAGCGAGGCGGCACGCGCGTTCCCGTGGCCGACGCCGAGCGGAAGGCCGTCCTCTTCGCGGACACCTACACGAACTACAGCCACACCGAGGTCGGGAAGGCGGCGGTTCGCGTCCTCGAGGCGGCGGGCGTCCACGTCGACTTGGCAGACCGGACCGACAGCGGCCGGCCGGCGCTGTCGAAGGGGTTCATCGACAAGGCCCGTGACGCCATCGAGAAGAACGTGGCCGAACTCGAGCCCCGCATCCGAGCCGGATGGGACATCGTCGTTGCGGAGCCCTCCGACGCCGTGATGTTCCAGTCCGACGCGCTAGATCTGCGATCGGGGAACGCTGTCGAGTCGTTCGCCGCGAACGCCTACGGCCTCTGCGAGTATCTAGACACGTTCCGACTCGACGAGAACGTCGCGTGGGCAGCGCCCGATGATTCGGTCGTCTACCACGGCCACTGCCACCAGACGGCGGAGAAGAAAGACCACCACGCTGTCGGCGTCCTCCGGCGGGCCGGCTACGCCGTCGATCCGCTCGACTCAGGCTGTTGTGGCATGGCTGGCACGTTCGGATACGAAGCCGAACACTACTCGCTGAGTCAGTCCATCGGCGACATCCTCTTCGACCAGATCGAGGACAGCGGTTCCGAGGTCGTTGCCGCGCCGGGAACCTCCTGTCGAACACAACTCGGAGAGAGTCGGATCGAACCGGTTCCGTCCAGCAGCTCGCTCGCCGGAAGCTCGCTCGACGGTGACGAGCCCCCGACGCCCGTCGAACTGCTCGCACACGCCCTCTCGCGATAATCCTCGGGAACGAGGTTCGACGATATCCCCGTGGAGACATCGGAGGCCGGCAGTACCCCGAGTACGACGGGGACTCCGGGACGATCCGATCCGTGATAGGAATCGCTCGCGTCGACTGGTGAGCGGAAACCCCGAAACTTATGAGACGATGCTCGATTTATCCGGTATGAGCTTGTCCGATATCTTCGATCCGAACGGCATCGCCGTCATCGGCGCGTCGGCGACGCCGGGGAAACTCGGGAACGATACCATGTCTAACGTCGAGGCCTCCGACACGGAAGTCTATCCCGTGAACCCCTCGAGTTCCGGGACCGTCTTCGGCTACGAGTTCGTCGACTCGGTCGGCGAGACCGACGCGGACCTGGCGCTGTGTTGCGTACCGAGTCACCTCCAGCCAGACGTCCTCGAGGAGTGCGGTGAGGCGGGTGTCGGCGCGGCCGTAATCTTCGCCGGCGGCTTCGCCGAGATGGGCGGCGAGGGGAAGGAGCTCCAAGATGAGATCGCGGCGATCGCCGACGAGTACGACATTACGGTTCTCGGCCCGAACACGGCGGGGTACGCGATCCCGAACGAGGACTTGTACGGGTCATTCGTCCCTCGCATCCGCGAGGTCGAATCCGGCAACGTCGGGCTCGTCACCCAGAGCGCCGGCGTCGGCATTACTATGTCGTTCCAGCTGGCCCGCGAGGGGTACGGTATCTCGTCGATGGTCGGCCTCGGAAACCGGGTAAACACGGAGTTCGCCGACGTAATCCCGGTGCTCGACGACGATCCGCAGACCGACGCGATCATCATGCACGTCGAGGGGACGGAGGACGTCACCGACCTCCTCGAGGCCTGTCGGAACGCCGAGACCCCGATAGCCGCGTTCAAGGTCGGAGAACATGACATCGGCGACCTCACCCGGGCGCACACGGCGGCCCCGGCACAGGACAATACTATCTACGAGGACGGGTTCGATCGGCCCGGCTTGGCGGCCGTGTCATCGACGACCGAACTGATCGACGCCGGGCGGGTCCTGGCCGACACCCCGACGCCCGACGGCCCGAACGTCGGGATCGTGACGGCCCAGGCCGGGCCGGGGATCATCGTCACGGACTATCTCAAGGGTACCGGGGCGACCGTCCCCGAACTGACGAGCGAGACGCACGACCGACTCGACGACATCCTCCAGGGGATTACGTACGCGGAGAACCCCGTCGACACCGGTCGCCCGATGCCCGAGTTCGGGGACGCCATCGACGCCGTGGCTCGAGACGACAACGTCGACATCGTCATCGTCTACGAGATCTACGAGGACTCGCTGGGCTACCCCGTCGACGAACTCGAGGAGCTCTCGGCGGACGTCGACAAGCCGCTTCTCTTTACGGTCGCCGGCCCCGATCACGCCCTCGAGGACGAGCGGCGGCAGATGGAAGACATCGGAATTCCGACGTTCGACACGCCCGAACGCGGGGCACAGGCCGTTGCAACGCTCATCGAATCGATCTCGGGCGAGGAGTGAACGCGGTTCGGTGGAATTCAGTTCGTAACCGGCCCGCTCGGCTCTGACGGCTGCTACGTTTCGAAAGCTGAATCGCCACCACAGAGATTCCAAATCGCGGGAATTTATTAGCGCGATGACGAAGAGGGGGCAATGAAGCGTTCCGAAGCGATCGCGACGCTCCGGTCACCGGTAGTTGCGTTTCCGCTCGCCGCCGTCGTCGCCGCCGCGACGTGGCTGTCCGCTTCGGGATCGACGGCGACGATGCTCTCGATCACGCTCTTCTGTATCGTCCTCTGGGTGCTGACGCCGGTTCCGCCCTCGTACACGGGACTGATCGGCCTCGGGATGATCGCCATCACATTCTCGACTGAGTTGGCGCTTGTCGGCTTCCAGAAACCGGCGACGTGGCTCATCGGCTTCGGCCTCCTGATGGGCGAAGCGACGCGCCAGAGCGGCCTCGCCGACGGGGTCGGTCGATGGATCGCGACGAGAAGCATCGGCGATGCGACTGCGACCGATTCGGTCCGAACGTATCGTCGGCTGTTGCTCGCGCTCTCGATTGGTGCCCACGCGCTGGCCTTTCTCGTCCCCTCGGCGCTCGTCCGCATCCTCGCGCTCGCGCCGATCCTCCGAGAGCTCGGCTCGCTCTTTGACTCCCGCGATGCTCGAGTGGGGCTCTATCTCGGCCCGCTGTTCGCGACGTTCTATGGCTCCGCCGGCATTCTGACCGCGGACCTCCCGAACATCATCATTTCGGGCTTCGGGCAGTCGATCGCCGGCCACACCATCTCGTGGTCCGAGTGGTGGCTTCACATGTACCCCGTGATGGGTCTCGCCCGCGTACTGCTGGTCATCAGCATCGTCTACGTCCTCTTTCGCCCGTCGGCCGACTCGAGTTTTGACCTCCCCGACGGCGGACGAGCCAGCACCGGTGCCGAACGACGGATGCTCGTTTTCCTGCTCGTCGGTGCGCTCGTCTGGGCGACGGATTTCGTCCACGGCTTTCATCCGGTGATCGGCGCGGTCGTCGTCGTCATCCTCGCGTTCCTGCCGGAGATCGGCGTCGCCGACTTCGACACCGTCGGGAGCGACGTCGACTTCTCGATCCTCTTCTTTATCGCCGCGGTGTTCGCGATCGGCGACGGGTTGACCGAAACCGGGTTCACCGATAGCGCGGCGACGTATCTGCTCGAGCTGATCCCAACGGACGGGTCGCTCACGGTGATACTCGGTTCCGTCTTTGCCATCACGTTCGTACTCACCTTCCTGATGGAGGGGTTGGCCGTCGCGAGCGTCCTGACCCCGATCCTGATTCCGTACGTCGACGCGGCTGGGCTTCCGTTTACCCCCGTTCTGTTGGCGGAAACGATGGCGCTGAGTTCGTACTTCTTTCCCTATCAGTCGGCGGTCCTCATTGTCATTCTGAACGAAGGCGATCTCGAGGCGCGGGAGCTGATCTACGCGACGGTTTCGTGTTCGGTCGCGACGATCGTGCTGTTGCTCCCGATTCAGTTCGGGCTGTTCAGTCTCTTCTACTAGTGTCGCTTCAACCCTTGATCTGCTATAGTAGAAGTTAGAAATAACCACTCACTCTTGGAATTAGAGAGTTGATCAAGAGCGGTATCGATCGCTGTTGTTAACTCGGCAAGTGAGTCGAAAAATCGGTTGCTACGACCTCTTTGTAGTTGCCGCCAACACTCTTTGACGGGG
Source organism: Natrinema soli (assembly GCF_028618695.1). Next base: position 8,405 of record NZ_JAQIVI010000081.1, read on the forward strand.
TTCAATTCCGGAGAATACGGCGGAAACGTAATAACGTCGAGATCGTCACGGCCGTCAGGTCCGTGACGGCCGATGCTTAAAAGTACGGCGCGCCATCCAGAACAACGATCAAGTTGTCTTCGAACTCGTTACATACTGTAAAAATGGTATTTTCCGTGCTTACATGTAAAAATCCTTTAAATAGGGGAAAATCAATCGCCGTTCTAAATAATCACAGCTAAAAGACACGTCCAATCGCGTTGTCCGGACAATTCGACAGATGCCCGCGTGCTGCGCGGAAACCATGCGATACGCGGCTTAATCTGCACAGATCTCTTGGTTTGATGAGGCGGACTACGGTGTCGTCCATCTCCCGATGATTTTTTGAGCTACAGCGGACTCGATGACTGTATATCGTACCTCTTAAGATCTTAATCCCATATATTTCAATAATAACTGGTAACTGTAGCCAAAAACTCGATAACGTAGGATTCGACAAGAGGCTGTTGGACGAGTGCTGGCGTCATATGTCTCGATGCCAACTTTTTAGGCGACTCGTAGAGAACCTTTTCGAACTTTACTTACCATGCTCCTGAGTTTTTTCACCTTCTTCCAGATTTATGCCATCAGTTACGACGTGCTCAAGCGACTCAATACTACTGAGTCGCTTGAGCCAGCTATAGATTGTCCGTTGCTGAACGGCATACCACTCGGCTAACTCGGTTTGCGTGACACCGTTCTTGTACGTGATCGCCGCTAGTAACCGTTCTGTCGGCTTCTTTCGATCGGTACTGTCTAGATAAGGGAAACCGCAAGACAGGACGACAATGAAGTGACGGTATCGGTTGTGAAATTACCATCTATGATTTAACATAAAGAGACCCTGTTCCACGAGCAGCGAAAATTCGGCTGCTTCAGCAAACGTCCCATAAACAGTAATGGTCCCAGATCCCATCGGTGTTGCTTCGACAGACGCTGAAACGGCGTTTGACGTTAGAATCGCTTAACTAGACAGTGCCTTTCGATCCATATTGTCGGGAGAATTTTGCAACTCTTTGGCAGAGTTATCATCAAGATTATATACTGGATACAACAACATTTTATGAGTAGAAAATTCTAAAGGCTATTAAAGACAGTATTCACTCGACTATATCTTGGTAATACGGCTATAGCTCTCGCCAAGCGCTGCGGCATCCTCTTCTAGTAGTGCGACGATGAGATAGTCTGCATATCCCTCCAAATATTCGACGAGATCGGCGATGCGTTTTGCATCAATCGCTTCAATCGAATCGATAAGCATGAACGGAACCCTCTCATAGACTTCGTGAACAAGGTAGCCTGCGAGGGCAAATACGACCCCTGTCACTTCCCGCTCACTTTCACTCAGATGATCGACGGTGTCCTCGTATACCGTACCTGACTCATTGCTTCGGACGATATGAAGTGTAAATCTATCTTGGTCGACTTTCCGCCGTCCCTCGCGAACTGATTCTTGAGTCCGTTCGATCCAGATCCGTTCCAGGTTGTCGTAACCGAGGAGATCGAGTACCGCCTCCATATGTTCGTTGAACTCCGCTATCGATTGTTTTTGGAGTTGCTCAATGTGTGTTCGAAGGTCCTCGAGTTCCGCGATAACATCTTCCCGCTGTATTTTGAGATCCTCACGCTCACCCAACTGGTCTTGGATAGATTCGATCTCATCTTCGACACTATCCAACTCCGATTTAAGGTCCTGCAGTTCGAACTCGAGATAGTTTATCCGTTCTTGAACCTCAAGAACCTCGCTGTGGTCCTCTTCTTGCAGGGATTCGACGTCGCTTTCGAGCTGAGATATTTCGTTTGACAGGTCTTCTTCCTTACTCTGCAGGGACTCAATCGTCTCTCGTCTCTCGTCAATCTCGGTTTCAGTTCGTTCGATGCTCCGCTCTAGTTGATCGTAGCTTTTCTGTCGCTCCTGAAGATCATTTTTCTCGTTCTGTAATTCCTTTATATTCTGTTTGAGTGATTGTTGTTTCTGAATCTTCTCCTCTTGTAGCGAGCGGAGTTCCTCAAGGTTGGATTCGATCTGCTCCTGTGCGACCCTCGTCCCACATGTCCAACAGGTAATATCTTCCTCGGTCGAAAGGAGTTCGTCAGTAACCGCTCCATCGGTCGTGTCCGGATCGGAGTGCAGTTGGCTAACGACCTCCGGTTTTGCCTCGTTCACGAAATTATTGTTGAATTGGATAACTGACTGGAGCTCAGTGGTTGTTTGTTCAATTTCCTCAACTTGGCCACGCAACCGTTGCATTTTTTCTTCGAGGATCGACACTCGTCCGTCGGGAATCGGTTCTAAGTCGTCGAATTGCGACTGCTTATCCGTAAGGTCATCCTCAAGTGCGTCGATGCTTTCGCGTTCGGACTGGATTTCCTGCTGTGTCGAATTAAGACGAGACCTCGTCTGTTGCAGTTTCGTCATCTTCGTATCCAGCTCTTCGTTTTCCTTCTTTGATTCCTCGATTCCTTTGTCTATCTCTTCGAGTTGAGATCTTTTATTCGCTAACTTCTCTTCTTTTTCGGAAATGCGATCCTCAATATCACGCTTCTCTGATTCGAGCTGTGGGAGCTGATTCGAGTACTCGTCTAGCGTGGAAATTTTGGAATCAATGCGATCCTTTTCGTCTTCTAACTCGCTAATCTGCCTATCTATCTCTCCCGTGTCTACTGGCCGCATAATAATTTCCCTCAGGTCGTCATCGTTTGCGACAGCTTGACGGCACTCGTTCGTTTCCAGCAGGAACGCGAAGAGATCGGCCAGTGTCGGGTCCTCTAGGTACGGGTCTCCGTCCGTGATTACTTGGTCTCCCTGACGGCTGAGGTTCCGGGTATACGTTTCACCATTAAGCTCAAGATCAACGGCCCCTTCATCGGCATTCGCTTTTAGTGTTGCATTGTTGCTTCCGACGACCGCCATCACTGCTTGGAGAAACGATGTCCGATTTGTCGCATTACGACCAGTAAGGATCGAGATTCCCGGATCGATCTCGACTGAAGTTTGATCGATCCCACCGATGTTCTGCACGTCAATAGTTACTGGTTCTACTGTAGACTTTCCTTGTGCCATCTATAGGTAATTAATCCTGCTATCTATTTATAAGCGTCGGCGTTCCGAGTGCCGGTGATGAATCGGGGCCCACTACTGCATTGTAAACTCGTCTTCGTCCATCTTCGCTATCGATATTTAATATCTACCATCCGCGATTCTTTTATATGATATATCTCTATTCGAAGGTATAACGCCTATCTTAGCAAACAAAATCAGTACACATTCGATATTTATAATATAAACATAGGAAAACTTAAATATATCTTTGTATAATTGGCGTTCGCTTGTTGATGGATCCCGACAGTCCTACTTCCGATCTTCCTCGCAATCGCACCCTCCGTTTGATATGAACTCTGCTATCGGATACTGGATACCACACCGTTCACAGGTGACTTGAACTAGGACTGTGACACGTGTCGGACCACCGGAGACATAGTCGGACTGAGTGAGCTCGGACAGGATCTTCTCGGACACGGCGACTAAGCGGTTCTTGATTCGTCTGATGGTATTGATCCGAGCGGATACCCGTTCATCGTCGGTTTGATTGTCGTGCGTATAGCTTGTGTTCCTTTCCTTGGTTAAATAGGTGTGTATTGCCTGACGAGAAACGAACTCCGAACGGAGCTGTTCGACATCGATTCCATATTGTTTGAGTTTGTTCTCAGTTTTGATCCGAGTGCCGCTGCTTATGTCGTCGTCAGTCAATAGTTCGTAGTAATTCTCCGCTTCACCGTCTAGCACGTTCGTCGTGTTTCGTGCAAGCACCGCCGCGAGTAGTTCCGTGTTAAAGTATTCTGCCAATGCACGGAGGCTCATTCGGTCTTCCTCTCGGGTCCAGCGTTCCTCAAGTTCCTCGCCGAGGCCCACTAAGTCGTATTGTTTGATCAGTTTCGCTACCTTGCTCGCCGATCGTGAAGTTGTTTTTCCCCCGCTCGTGCTGTCATTTGATCCAGTCATTGCTAATAAAGAATCAGGTCGGTTCAGATAAGCCTTTATCGGTTGAGTTTGGTGGCGCTGTTCAGATACGGTCTGAAAAGCAAGTAGGAAGTCTAGGTATGCATGCCCGAATTCAACTGCCTCAACGATCCAAGCGCTGGCATTCAGTTAGATTTTGTGGAGCAGGAAGCGACACCGCGCGAGTTGATGCGATTGAGTATCCAGCTTCATCCGGCTGAACTACCACTTTTGTATACTGTTTCTGTGTTAGTGAAGTCCGGTACCGAACGGACTAGGTCAGCGAGTCATAAGTGGATACAGAAAGCCGATCTACAGCCAGCAATCAGGGACCAACCGGATCACGTTGCGCTCGACGAACCGTGATTCAACTCAACGATCAGCGCTATTGGCTGTACACTGCTGCCGACTCGAAACAAAAGAGGTTCTCCATGTACAGCTCTATTTAACGGGAAATACAGCTCTTCTCTCGATTTTCTGAGTGAATTCATAGAGAAATATAACGTCGAGGGCACTGTGTTTCTTGTCGATTCAGTACCGTAGCTCAACGCTGCACTTCCAACCAGGGACTCCGAGTTCGATACGAAAAACACGGAAATCGGAACACTGTCGAACGACTCTTCCAAGAGATAAAACAACGTACTTCCCAGTTTGGAAACTATTTTAGAAACGCCGATCCAGCAACTGCCACATGGTTGCAGAGCTACGCATACTACTGGAACCAGCTAATCCGGACAATGCTAGGTTTGGTATTCGGAATACTGTTCAGATAAGGATTGAAGATATAGCGTACTTTTTGGGTCTGTGTCAGAAATCGCTAGCCTTATCAGTTCTACTGATCAAAGCGATAGGTTTTGTAGAATAAGGGGCAACCCGCGGCTGTTTCTGAAGGACAATACTCAAATCCATTTTAAACCATATGTCCCAAATACTATATCTATTCGCAGAATTTAGTATTGCTGACGCAGAAACTGCGAACGAGTGGCTCAGATCTTTCCCTTTCGTATGGAACATACTTCTTTAGATCATCGGTATCCGATATTTGATTGAGAGTATTTCTATAACCGATAAATTTATTTGTCCAAAGGTAATAGAATGGGAAATTGGATGGATGCTGGCCCAGATCGTTCGCTTATCATCGACAGTCCCGGGTTTGTTGACGGGCTCGGATATCCGTACGGATTGGGTGGGGAGTCGGTAAGATTTTGTGTTCTCTGATGGACTAACTATGACTGACTTATCTTTGTCATAGCTTTTCTTCGATCCTGTTCTTGTGGCTTGTCCTCAATTATCTCTCGATATAATTTATAATATTTTATTATATATTAATATAATAAACACAAGAATAAAAATAACTAAATGACATAAGTAAACTGTGGTCCATAACGGGTATCTGGATTATTATGACGCTCTTAGTGGTGTCATAGCAATTCTGTATCCGTCTGTCATGGCTGTGTAACTCCTTCTCACTCTCTGTTCGATATATTCAGAGTATCGATTCTCCAGAGTGAGATGGGAGATCCCAGCCGTGAAAGTCAGTCGAACGGAATATATATTCCCCAATTCTCCAGTATCCGGTTCTAAAGGGGATTCTGGACATGGAATGCATCGAGTTCGCTATTGGAAGTAATCCATTCCAAATATATAAAATATCTTCCACCAATTGTTCTACCCCGGTCGTAGACTGACTCTCTGGCATTTCTAGACATTATGCAAGATGAATAGTAACAAAATTATATTGGTTCGATATAATCAGAGAGCGCTTCACCCTTCTGACCTCCCGTCACTGAACTGTGACAGTGACTCATTGCGTACTCATTACACCCGATATTTCACCAAATCATTCGCGTCCCGTCTTTCAGTCCGGTTCATTGCTCCGTATCTGCTACAAACGAGTTCGAGAGCCGTATTTGCCATTGGTTCGATATCTAAGAGTAGCTTTCGTACGTGGAACTCCTCCTGTCGCAGTGCAACACTTCTCGTAACTGTATAGGGAATTCATCTCTCTGGATATACCGAACACTTATGCTGATCCGCCGAATACTCCGCTACTATGGAACCAGAAGTTGGCGAACGAAGGCGAGTACAAACCGCTGATAATCTTCTCAACATCATCGGGATTATCGACGAGAATGACGGAGCAGGGGTGAGCGAGATTGCGGACGAGGTCGGTCTCGCGAAAAGTACCGTTCACGAATATTTGTATACACTTGTTGATCGGAAGTACCTAGTAAACCAGAATGGAGAGTACCAACTCGGATTAAAGTTCTATACCCACGGGATTTCCGCAAAGGACCAGTATGACTTCTTACCAACGGCAGAGCCATATCTCGAGAAACTAGCTGACGAGACCGGCGGAGGAGTCGCAGTCGTCGTTGAGGAGCACGGAATTTCCGTGATCGTACAGACCGCAAGGGGAGAACACGCTGTCGAGACGCACGCTAATACGCGAAACGGCCATCGTCAACACCTCCACTGTCATGCTGCCGGAAAAGTGATTCTGGCACATATGGATGAGGAAGATATCTATCAGATCATCGAGCGATACGGGTTGCCAGAAAAGACGGCGAACACCATTACGGATCCCCAAGAACTGTTTGAAGAGCTAGCAGATATTCGAGAGCAAGGGTATGCCGTGAACGATGAGGAGACGGATCGAAAGGTCAAGGCGATCGCTGCCCCGATTTTCTCTCAAAACGACGATATCGTCGGTGCCTTGGCGATCGATGGGCCAGCCGGCTGGATGGATCGCAAGGATTTCGAAGCAAACTTCCCGGACCATCTGACAAGTGCCGTCGACGAGATAATGCTCCGCTACGACTGGAACAAACCCTCTGAGTGATACCGTCCTCAGTACAGAAAAGAATCAATGGAGGGACGATCGGTTTCTTTATTTCGTCACCAACTCCCGACAGCGAAGATTCGGTCACCTCTTTTCGCGAGGCCCATTTGAGTAGTCAATCCTGATGGTTAGCTACCGAAAGGTTCTTGGTGTGGGTTTCTTATATCATGATATGAGTATTCGTAACAGTGCATGTATAGCAGGTGCATACGAGCATCCAACGAGGGAGGCACCGGACAAATCGACGGCTCAACTCCACGCCGAAATCGCTCGTGGCACATTGGCGGATGCGGGGATCGAGAAAGACGATGTCGATGGTTATCTGACCGCGGGAGCACCTGGGTGGTTACAGGGCCTGACGATGGCGGATTATCTGGGACTTGAGGACCTTTCGTATGTCGATACGACCGACGTCGGCGGGTCTTCGTACATCTCACACGTGGGCCACGCCGCGGCCGCGATCAAGACAGGAAAGGCCGATGTCGTATTGATCACGCTGGCCGGTAGGCCGCGTTCCGCATCCGGTGGCGCCGACCCCGAAGGGGGATCGACGCCCGCACCCGGCAGTGCATTCGAGGACGTGTTCGGAACATCGACGGCCGGCTCGTATGCACTGGCAGCCCAGCGACATATGGCGGAGTACGGTACGACACCGGAACAACTTGCTGAGATTCGTGTCGCCGCCTCACAGCATGCCCAGCACAACGACCACGCGATGCATCAGGATCCGGTCACCATCGAGGATGTCGTCAGCTCTCGGATGATCAGTGACCCACTTCACCTGTTAGATTGCTGCGTGATCAGCGACGGTGGAGGCGGACTGTTGGTGGTTAGTCCTGAAGTGGCTGACGGCCTAGATCGAGAATCCCCCGTGATCCTGGGTCATGGCGAAGCACCGAAACACCGTGAGGCCGGACGCATGGACATCACGTACACCGGCGCTGTTGAGTCTGGTCCCCGTGCCTTTGAGGAGGCGGACGTACGCCCTGACGACATCGACTATGCGTCGATCTACGATTCGTTTACCATTACCGTCCTCGAAACCCTGGAGGACTTGGGGTTCTGTGAGAAAGGCGAAGGCGGATCGTTCGTTGAAGGCGGTACTCTGCAGGCGCCAGACGGTGAGTTACCGTTCAATACAGATGGTGGCGGCCTATGTAACAACCATCCGGGTAACCGAGGAGGGATGACCAAGGTCATCGAGGCAGTTCGTCAGCTGCGGGGCGAGGCTAACCCCGAAGTTCAGGTTGACGACTGCGCGCTCGCGCTCGCACACGGCACCGGCGGAAACATCTCGATACGGATGGAGAGCGTTACGCTCGTCCTTGGAGAGGAGGGATACCTATGAGTGACCTTCCCACTCCGAAACCCGATATCACTCCGGAAACGGAGGCGTTCTGGGACGCGACAACTCGTGGAGAGCTGCTCCTACGTCGCTGTCCAGACTGCGAAACGGTGTATCACTATCCCCGAACCCTTTGTCCAGATTGTCTGAGCGATGACACGGAGTGGACCGAAGCGTCCGGAAACGCAATCGTGTACTCCTACACGGTAATTCGCCAGACCCGCGGTGAATACGGCGATTCGACGCCATACGTTCTCGCCTATGTCGAACTCAAGGAGGGTCCACGAATTATGACGAACGTCGTCGATTGTGACCCGGATGACGTCACAGTCGGCCAGGAGGTACGGGTGGTCTTCGATGATGTCGACGAGGATGCAGCATTGTACCGATTCACACCACAAGAATAACGTTAACACAACACATAGTCATTAGATAGAATACGTATGCACGGAAAATCGCCTATTGAATCTCAGACGCTAGCCGAACTTTCGAGTATCGCCGCCGAAAACAACCCGAAGACGACTGCGTTCGCCGACCCGGATCGGCGTCTCACGTGGGCGGAGTACGATCGGGAGAGCGTTACTGCGGCCAACGCGTTCCAGCAGTACATCTCCCAAGGGGATAGGGTCGCATTTCTCTGTGGGTCGTCGGTTAACCACGCTGTGGCGTTAAACGGTGTCTTCAAAGCCGGTGGCATCCCGTCTAACTTCCACGTCCGTGCGTCACCCAACACGCTCGCGTATTGCATCGAAACGATCCGTCCGCGAGTGCTTGTAGTCGACGAGGAATACGCGCAGTTCTTCGAGGAGCGTGTCTACGAGAACATCGATGGGGAACGGCCAACAGTCCTCAATCTGGGGACTCCACAAGCCGACTACGAGCAGTCGTTGCCGTCGATTATCGCGGACCAAACTGGTACAGAGCCGGACGTCCGGGTTGAGGCAGCGGACATCGCTGCTGTCTGGTGGACTTCCGGAACGACCGGGCGCCCCAAAGCATGGTGCCACACGCACGAGGGCATCCTGTACAAAGGTCACAAACGGACAATATCCGACGACCGACTCACTAGACGTTTGCTCGTACTGAGTCCAGGGTTCGCCTCTTGGTGGAACAATTTCATCAATACGATGCTGTCCTCAGGAACGGCAGTGTTCCGGCCGGAGTGGGACCCTGAAGATATCGTGGCGCTCATCGAAGAGGAGGAGTTGACCTTGGTGACGCTAGTCACGACTATGTGGCGTGAAATTCTGAAACTCGATACCCTCGACGAGTACGACCTAAGCTCGCTGCAGAAGATCGTCTCGACCGGGGAGAAGATGGACCTGACGACCCTAGAGCGCCTGCAGAACAATATCTGTGACAACGTCCACAACGGGTACGCGTCAACCGAGGTCCTCGGAACCACTATATCGAGCGCGGAGATGGAAGGTGACCGCATCGAAAGCGTTGGACAGCCGATACTCGGCCAGCAGGTTCGTGTTATCGAGGAGGGAGCAAGCCCTCAGGACACCGTTAAAGCTGAGGAGACTGGGGAGATCATTATAAAGGGACCCGACGCCCCAGTGTGGGCGTGGGGAAACTCCGAAAAGACTGAGGCGGAATTCGAAGAAGGCTGGTGGTACTCTGGCGACCTCGGATACAAAGATGAGGGCGGGTATCTGTACCTTGAGGGGCGTTCGGACTTTATGATCACATCGAAAGGGATGAAAGTCTTCCCAACACCGGTCGAGGAGCGCCTGAACGCCCATCCGAGCGTCGAAGAGGCGGCCATCGTGGGTGTCGAGGATGATGAATACGGTGAGCGCGTCACAGCGCTCGTCTACCGTCTGGATGCTACTGTGGACGAGAATGAACTCGACGAATGGTGCTTGGCGAGTGATGACCTAGCGCGGTTCGAGCGACCGCGCACCTATCACTTCATCGACGATGGGATTCCCCGAACAGCCAGTGGGAAACTCGATCGGCGGACGGCCAAACAACAGTACCTCGATTGAGTCCCTCTGCACTGACGAGCACGACTTCGGTCGAGTGAGACCTTCCCATCGACTTTTGTTGGCACTCTTTTGAACCTGTGATACCTCTCCCCGAATTCGATCGCTGCCGATACGGAGACTGAGTGTAAATTTTCGCGTAGAGGCGATGCAGTAGATGGGCGGGACACAACGGACAGTGAGGTGTGTTCCCGTCCGCATCATGGTGAAGAATGCCGTGATGGTGTAGCTTAAGTAGTAAGAAAGTATTCCCCATGATAGAGAGGATCAATACAATGGATCTTAGTGACGTTACGATACTCGATCTGTCGTGGCTGTTGCCTGGGCCGTTTGCCACGATGCTCCTCGGCGATATGGGTGCAGAAGTGATCAAGATCGAAGAGCCTGAGAGAGGTGATTATGCCCGGTGGCTCGGGCCGGTAGAGGTCGGAGAGTCAGGGTACGGTCCGATGTTCCACAGTGTCAACCGAAACAAGAAGAGTGTCGCGATGGACTTGAAGAGTGAAGAGGGTACAGAGGCATTTCTCGAGCTCGCGTCAGAAGCGGATGTCGTCTTCGAGCAGTTCCGACCGGGTGTTGTCGATCGACTTGGTATCGGATACGAGGACGTTCGGACGGTCAACGAAGATATCGTTTACTGCTCACTCTCCGGCTACGGCCAGACCGGTCCGTATAGCGATCGTGTCGGTCACGATCCAATGTATCAGGCCGTCGGTGGAATACTCGACGGAACGCGCTCCCGTGACGGCGACGTCCCGGCGATCCCGGATTATCCAGTCGCAGATATGTCTGGTGGATTGATGGCGGCGTTTTCGGTCGTCTCCGCCCTCCTGAGCCGGGAGCTAGGAAGCGGCGGCGAGTACTTAGACGTCTCGTTGACAGAATCGCTCGTCTCCCTGGCAACCGGCGACGGATGGCGGGCGTTTATGAGCGAGCAGTTACCCGAGTCGGAACGGTCGATCCGGCGCACTCATCCGTGCAGTGGAATCTATCCCACGAAAGACGGTCGGTATATCAGCGTATCAGCCCCGGAGGAGAAGTTTTGGAAGCAGCTGTTGGCCGAGTTGGATCGACTGGACCTTGAGGAGTACCAGTTCGCATCCGGTGAGGACAAACACTACGCAATGCAGGAGCTGTCGAACGAGTTCGAACGCCGAACCCTCGAGGAGTGGGAATCGTTCCTATCCGACGAGGCGATGGCGGCACCAGTCAACGAGTTCGCGGAGGTATTTGATCATCCGCAGATCGAGGCCCGTAATCTCGTCGACGAGGTCGAACTCGACGACGGGACCGTCTTCGAACAGATTGGGTTTCCCATAACGACGGCGAATGACGAGGACCACGCCATTCGGTCGCCGGCGCCAAAGTTCGGCGAACATACCTCGGATGTCCTTCAGCGTGTGCTCTCGCCCGACGATATCGAGAAGCTTTCTGAACAGGATATTATCGGACTGACAGACTAAGAATTCGCCAAGTGACTCGACCCATATCCGCTGATATCATTCATCATCTCACACGTCTACTACCTCTTACACCACCGAACTACCTCACCGACAACCGTTGGGGATCACGTGGTTACGACCCACCAAGTGGTTCCCGTCGGCCGTCTCGAACGTGAACGGATACGTGGACCACAATCAGATCACGCGATTCTCCCTGAGTGTCGCTATCTGCTCTTCGCTGTATCCGAGAGATTCGAGCGTTGATTTGGTGTCTGCGCCGATGCTGGGCGCCGGCTTGACGTCCGAGCCGTCGACGGGATGGTTCGCGAAGCGAAGGGACGGTCTCGGGAGGTAGTGTGTCCCGAGGACCGGATGATCCACCTCGAGGACTTGATTTCGCTCCGTAAGATGTGGATCTTCGACCAAATCCTCAATCCAGTACACTGGGCCACACGGCACCTTGGGTGCTTCAGATTCAAAGTATTCGAGCCACTCGTCGGCGGTTCGTCCACTCAGTATCGCTTCCAGCTCTTCTTGCAACTCGTCACTGTTGTTAAGTCGGTACGCTTCCTCGGCGAAGTGATGATTCGCATCGGCCCACTCGGGCTTATCGACTGCATTAGCGAACTCCTCCCAGAGAGTGTCAGGAACGATCATAGAGATGTGGCCGTCATCAGTTTCGTAGTACCCGGATGGCTGCATCGGGGGCTGATACGGATTTTCGACGTCGAATCCGGCCTGCACTTCCGAGTAGCCAGCGAACTCCTCGCCCGCGCACGCAATGGCTGAGTCCAACATCGAGACTTCGACCTTCTCCCCTCGACCGTCGACACCCCTGTTGAGTAACGCCATCAGGACTCCACTCAGTGCGTTGAATCCGGTGAGGTGGTCGACGACAGCGATGGGTGATCCCATCGCGTCGTCCTGTCCTGACAGCCATCCGCTCATCCCCTCCACGACGGAGTTGAAGGCCGGCCGGTCTGCGTAGGGGCCCGTGTCACCGAAGCCGCTGACCGAACAGTACACCAATTCGGGGTTTTGCTCCCGCATCGTTTCCCAGTCGAACCCGAGCCGTTCGACGACGCCATTACGCAAGTTCTCGAGAAATACGTCGGCATCGCCGATCAGCTCCAAGAAGATTTCCTGACCCTCTTCGGACTTTAGATCCAGTGTTATCCCGTTCTTCCCTTGATTGTAGATGGCGAACGTATGGGAGAATCCTTCGAAATCGGTGTTATCGGAGTCCATCTGTTTCCGCTCGGTATCCGGTTGCTCAATCTTGATGACGGTTGCCCCATAGTCCGCCATCATCTTCGTCGCGAAGGGTCCTGAGATAGCCGTTCCTAGCTCCACAACATTGAGACCGTCGAGAGGCTTCGAACCAGTCATAATCGGTATCCAAAAGGTTTCTGACCATTCATTTAAATCTTTCCCCCTCTTTTGCTCGCTATCGTGGAATATGGCCGTCTGTAGCGACCGTTCATCACTTGTCCTGAGCACCCTGACGGTTCGATCACTGTGACTACACGCATTGCGAGTTCCGGTATTTTTATGTGTGGTTCGACAGAACGTGGCACTATGAGGTCAGATAAACGAGCTTATATTGCAGGTGCATTCGAGCACCCGACCCGTAAGGCTCCGGACAAGACCGTACAGGAACTTCACGCTGATGTCGCTCGAGGAGCGCTCGAGGACGCAGGCTTGGAGAAAGATGATATCGATGCGTTTTATACCGCCGGCGAACCGGATACAGGTCCGGTTCTCCTCGCGGATTACATGAATCTTGATGTAACGACCTTCGGATCAACGGAGGTCGGTGGATCGTCGTACGTGAGCCACGTTGGCCACGCGGTGAACGCCATTCGTAACGAAAAGTGCGACGTCGCGTTGGTGACCCTCGCCGGCCGCCCCCGTTCTCAAAGCCAGGATACGGGGACGGGTGTCCACGGGTTCGATAATTTCCGTTCCCACTTCACCTCAACGTACGGCGATACGATCATCGCCAGTGTCGCCCATGACGCGCGGCGACATATGCACGAGCATGGGACGACCAGCGAACAGCTGGCGGAGATTCGGGAGGCTGCTGCGTACCACGCGCAGTTCAACGAGAACGCGATGTATCAGGACCCAGTCACGGTCGAGGATGTCGTCGACTCCCGAATCATCGCCGACCCGATCCATATGCTGGATTGCTGTGTGATCAGTGACGGTGGCGGTGCTATGCTCGTCGTCTCCAAGGAAGTCCAGGAGGAACTGGACAGGGAGTGTGCTGAGGTACTCGGATACGGCGAGCACCTCGAGACAAGTCGTGCCGGATACGGAGACATCCTCACTCAGGGCGGCGTCGAATCTGGGGAATTAGCCTATGAGGAGGCCGAAGTTGGTCCAGAGGACATCGACTATGCGTCCATCTACGACGCCTTCACGTTTTTTGTTCTTCGGTCCATTGAGGATCTTGGCTTCGCGGAGCGCGGTGAGGGCGGCAAGTTCGTTGAGGACGGCGCACTGAAGGCGCCTGACGGTGAATTACCGTACAACACGGACGGAGGAAGTCTCTGTTCGAACCATCCAAATCGCGGTGGGATGACAAAGATGATCGAAGCTGTTCGACAGATCCGTGGCGAGGCGAACGAGGAAGTACAGGTCCCTGATCCCGAATACACGCTGGCTCACGGGCTCGGTGGCGGACCGGGCGGTCATGCTGCTGTTACACTAATCTTTGGGAGGGGAGACCAATGACGTGGGAACCACGCCCTGTCCCGCCAGTATCCGAAGTCGACGAGGCCGCAGAGTACTGGAAGGCGGCGTCCAACGGAGAGCTGGTGGTACCGGAGTGTAACGACTGTGGCTTCGTTCACTTCTACCCCAGACAGATATGCCCAGAGTGTCTGAGCAATGATGTCTCGTTCGTTGAGGCTGAAGGGACCGGAACGATCTACTCGTTCTCAATCTCCCAGCAGGCGGCTGGTTGGCCCGAGGACGCGCTTCCGCTGATCTACGCAACAGTTGAACTGGAGGAGGGGCCACGGATGGTCACCAACATCGTTGACGTGGACCCCGACGATGTCGAGATCGGTGACCCTGTTGAGGTCATGTTTGAGTCGACCGAGGAAGCGGATATCGCGATTCCGGTATTCACACCCCTCGAGTAACGAACACCTGACCGGTTTCAGCCTCCTTCTGCAGATTCCAGTAGACATCCCACGATCCTAATTGAGGCGTCACGTAATGTAGTTTGACGCCCGAATTCTCTCTGTGGTGGCTGAAAGCAACCCCAGAAATATGGTGACGAGACACAAGCTATTTCATTACGTGTCGTAACTAGCTACTATGGAAAACGCAGCGACCGCACCTGCTGGACTGAACTTCGAGCCATCCACAGAAATCAATATTATCAAAAAGGAGTTGGACAACTTCATCGATCAGGAAGTCAAGCCCTTGGAGCAGAAGTACGACCAGTACCTGGGTGAAGATGGGATGTACAACCGGGCGGACGAAAATGGGAAGATGACGCCGGAGTTTCAGGAGATTCGAAACACAATCCGCAAGAAGTCGGCGGAAGCGGGATACCTGTCGATGTCAATGCCCGAAGATCTTGGTGGCGGCGGAATGGGCGATCTCGCTTACTCGATCGTCTTCGAACATCTCCACAACCGGAACCCGGACGGATTTCACCGGATGATGATGCCGGGTGACTCCGAAGGGATGGGAGGCCCGGTCGCTCCGCAACCCGACAATCTGACCGACTATCAGAAGGAGAAATGGGTGAAGCCATCGATCGACGGTGAGTTGACCAACGGGATGGGGCTAACCGAGCCAGACCACGGGAGCGATCCGACGTGGATGGATTCGACAGCGGAAAAGGACGGTGACGAGTGGGTTATCAACGGTACAAAGTGTTTCAGCACAATGGCGCCGATCGCCGATTTCTGGGTAATCCACGCTCGGACATCCGGTGAGGACGGTGACGTACGTGGCATCTCTTCGTTCTTCGTTGATCGGGATAATCTCGGCATCGAGGTCGGCAAATATCAGCGATATATGGGCGACCCTCTTTCTCATCAGGCGTTCGTCCATCTGGACGACTGTCGCGTGCCCAAGGAGAATATGATCGGTGAGGAGGGACGCGGCCTGCTCGACCAGTTGAAGAACTTCGGCGGTGCACGCGTTTACATCGCGGCTCACTGTGTCGGTCGGTCCCAGTGGATGTTTGACCAGTGTGTGGAGTACGCCGAGAGCCGGAAGACGTTCGGGGAGCCGATTGGGACAAACCAGTTCGTCCAGGGGATGCTTGCAGATCTCCGAGCCGATATTGAACAGACTCGATGGCTGTACCGTCACGCGGCGTGGCAGGCCGACAACGGTGAGGTTCCACGTTGGGAGATTAGTGCAGCAAAGCTGCGAGGGGCCCAGCTTTGGAACAAGGCTGCGGATGTCGCTATCCAGGTCCACGGCGGAACCGGTGTGATGAGTTCTTTGCCGTTTGAACGCGAGTATCGAGAGGCCAGAATGTCTCGGATTGTCGAGGGGACTGACGAGATCCAGAAACGGACTATTGCTCGAGAGTTCCTCGACCTAGACTGAATTCCCCAACGATTCCAGGGAGACGGTTGATGAGATACCGGTTGAGTTCACTACTGCGTCCATGTCGCCGGTGCTGACTACGCCGTCTGGCCAAGGTGGAATAACGAGATCAATATCCTTCGCGACGCGATGGCTTCAGGATGATCCCTCTGCCTTCGTTCACCCGTTTCAGTCCGCGCTTGCTCGGACGTTCCTATCGATATTCTAGTTCCGTCGCGATCGAACCCCGTTCCTCGTCCAGTTCATTACCGTCGTCCCCTGACTTATCTCCCCTCGAATTCCGGCTCCCGGTCTTCCGAGAAGGCTTGCATCCCCTCCTCTGCGTCGTGTGTCCCGATTAGCGATTCCGAGCGGTTCCTGTCGGATTCGAGTCCGGCGTCGAGTCCCGTCTCCATTGTCATCGCCACGGACTTTTTCGTCGCTTGCAGTGCAAGCGGCGCCTGTGTAGCAATTGACTCAGCGAAGTTCTGGACTTCCTCATCGAGGTCCGCGGCGTCGTGGACATCGTGGATGAGTCCTTCGTCGGCTGCCCGTTCAGCGGAGAAGTGTTCGGCGGTCATTACTAGTTCCTTTGCCACTGCTGGACTGGCCAGTCGGCTCACGTACTGGATTCCACCCGCTCCCGGGATGATTCCCAGACCGGTTTCCGGCAGTCCGAACGTGCTGTCGGCACTCGCAAAGCGGAAGTCACAGGCGAAGGCCATTTCGAGCCCCCCTCCGAGACAGTAGCCCTGGATCTTCGCGATGACGGGTGCAGGAAACTCCTTGACGAGCTCGTAGGGAGACTGTCCGGATCGCTCCCCTGCTGACTTGTCTTCGAATCCTCCGACGTCGGCCCCGGCACAGAAAGCCCGATCACCGGCCCCCTCCATAACCACCGCGCGGAGTGCGACGCCGTCTTCCCCTTCGTTTTGGGCATCCAGAGCTTTGAGCCCACTTACAATGTCGTCCTTCAACTGGCCATTGAGGGTATTCAATGCGTCCGGGCGGTCAAGCGTGAGCGAACCGATCCCGGTCTCGGCGTCGTACTCAGTACTGACTGTTTCAAATTCCTCCATCACACCTGTAGATACAGCGGACGTCAATTAGTTTTTTCTCTTCAGTTGGCACCGACTCTCACTCTGGTGCTAATTGTGGGATTGAATGATCCCGAAAATACGCGAAAAGACAGGCGATGGCTGCTACAGATTGAGGAACTGGCGGGCGATGGTCCGTTTCTGGATCTCATCGGATCCCTCGTAGATCCGTGTGACGCGCCCGTCGCGGTATAATCCCTCGAAGGGAAGTGATTTCATATAGCCAGCGCCACCGTGGATCTGGATCGCGTTATCTGCGGCATCACACCACAGGTTCGCCCCTTGGAGTTTCGCGGCGCTTTGGAGCCACCGGTATTCTTCCCCCTGATCCATCTTCCAGGCAGCGTGCCTGTAGAGCCAGCGAACTTGTTCGATGGTGACGCGCATCTCCACGAGTAGATCCTGAATGTGCTGTCGGCTGCCGATCGGCTCCCCGAAGGTCTTCCTGTCTTCCGCGTACTCCACGCATTTCTCGAACATCCACTGGGAGATTCCGACGGCTTTCGCAGGGATGTGGAGTCGGCCAGCGCCGACCCAAGTCATCGCGGTTCGGAACCCCTCGCCCTCATCGCCGACCATCTGGGCCTCCGGAACGCGGCAATCATTGAAGTGATTGAACGCTTGTGCTCCCTGTTTTGTTCCCATCGACCGCTGTACCTTTCCGTCTTCCCAGCCGGGATTGTCCTTATCGACAAGGAACGTGGAGATTCCGTCGGCGTCCCCGTCCTCACCGGATGTCCGAGCGTGGACCATAATGAAATCGGCCTCGACCGAATTCGAGATGAAGGCCTTCGTCCCGTTAATAACCCACTCGTCACCGTCCTTCTCCGCTGTCGAGTCCATCCACGTCGGATCACTCCCGTGTTCCGGTTCGGTCAACCCGAAGGTCATGTGTTTCTCGGCATTCATAACGGGCTCGAAATACTCCTCTCGCTGGTACTCGTCGTCGTACAGCGGAATGATCGAGTGGTCGACAGAGAGTCTATCGAAGATCATGTCGTGGTACCCGTTCGGGTCTCGGTTGTGGAGGTGCTCCATCACTAAGGTATCTTCCAGAGCACTGAGTCCACCGCCCCCGACCCGCTCAGGCATCGCCATGGTATAGAAACCCGCCTCGACCGACTTTTCGTGGATCCTCTCTCTGAGTTCGAGGTATTCGTCGACGAGGTGGTGATCATCGTCTACCATATTCCGTTCTCCATCCTCACCGAGGAACTGCGGGTACTCCTCCTCAAGCGGCTTCACCTCCTGTTTGAGGAACTCATCGATCTGACTGTTTATTAGCTGTACCTGTTCGGGAGTCTCGAAACTCATAGCGCTATCCGACATACAACGATTTAGAGTATGATATTCCATAAGTATATCGAATCCGGCCCTCTGATCGCCGGTGCTGAGTAGGCTATGGCGTCGTCGAATGGCGTCTGTACACCGTACACTGCGCCGTCGCTCTCGGATGCCAGAGCACCCCTGAACGGAGAGCGTTGTGTTCGAAAAGAATTCGACCGGTTGACATCGATCGCCGTGAAGTCGTTTATCGACCCTAACTAGTCCCACTCTTCGCCGAGGCCAGGTCCTTCCAGTGGCCCAACTGGAAGGTTCCGTCCCTCACGCATTGCGAGGTTGACCTGTTCCTCAGTCGCGATGCCCTCTCGGACGACTTTCCGTGCTTCTTCACGCATTGCCGCCCAACATCGGTTCACGATGAATCCGTAGTGATGAGGATCATCCGTGATTGTGACTCGTTCTTTGCCGATGTCGTCGATGACGGCCTCCGCGAGTTCGATGACCTCATCATCAGTCGCGGGTCCTCGGATGATCTCAACGAAGTCCATTACCGGGACTGGGCTAAAGAAGTGAGTCCCAGCGACGCGGGAGGAATCCTCAACCGCGTTCGACAGGCCCGTGATGGAGAATCCACTCGTGTTAGTGAACAACGGAATGTCGTCCGTGAGCTCGTCGAGATCCTGGAAGACCTGACCCTTGATGTTGAGGTCCTCGGTGACCGCCTCGAGTACGAAGTCGGCGCCGTCGACAGCTTCTTCGATGTCTGTCGTCAGCGTCAACCGGTTGAGTGCGTCGCCCATTTCCGCCTCAGTGAGGTATCCGCCTTCGACGGCTCGCTCCAGGCCGTAACTCCCGTTGATCATCCGCTCTTTGGTCTCCTCGAGGACTTCCTCCTCGATGTCCCTGATCGTCACGGAGTACCCGTTTTGTAGCAGTGTCTGTCCGATACCGCGGCCCATAATTCCGCCACCCATAATGGCGACGTTGTCTACAACTGGCATAACGTGTGTTATGCACACACCCTCAGTATAAAATAATTTTCCTTCGACGAGACACTGGCGGTAACGTATGGTCGCGGATCGGATGGATCGAGATGGGTCCCGAATGCGACCGACGTTACTTGCCCTGGAAGTTCGGTTCGCGATCCTCTTGGAAGGCTTTGATCCCTTCCTTGGCGTCTTCGGTATTCGTGACAATGCCGACACCCCACGCCTCCATTTCAAGGCCGGCTTCGAGTGACGACTCAATGCCACGGTTCATAACGTGTTTAGCGATCTCTATCCCGACCGGCGAACGGTTCAGGTAATCTCCTGCAACGTCGTTGAGCAACTCATCGAACTCATCTTCAGGAGCCAATTCGTGGACGAAGCCAAATTCCTTCATCTCGGCACCGCTGTACTGTTTGCCGCGGAGAACCATATCCTTCGCGCGTGAGCATCCAATGAGTCGGGGGAGCCGTTGGGTTCCTCCGGCACCCGGAATAAGCCCAAGTTTCGTTTCCGTCACCCCGATGCTGGCCTCCTCGGTGGCGATCCGTGTGTCGCAGCAGCAGGCGAGTTCACAGCCTCCACCGAGCGCGTATCCCTCAATCGCTGCGACGGTTGGCTTACCGACATTCTCGAGTTTCCGGAACGTGTCCCGAGTTGTCCGACGGCTCTGATTGAGACGGGCGTGGGGGGTTGGTTTCCCGTTGTCATCGTCTCCGACATCGCCACCGGCACAGAAGTTCCCGCCCTGACCTTGGAGCACGATGACGAACACGTCATCGTTTTCCTCGAGTTCTGCAAGCGCTTCGCGGAGTTCGACGGTCATCGTCTTTGAGATCGTGTTGAGTTTGTCCGGCCTGTCTAGGATGAGGTTAGCCCGGCCGCTTTCCGTGACCTCGACGCTGATATCACTGTAGTCAGACATCCTGTGAACGATTGTCGGGGAGACATATAAAATCTGTTGAGTCGGAAACGGTATTCGGAACCATGCATAGGGCCGTCACCGACTCTACCCTTCGTGTGAAAAAGGTTAAGCGGGTCTAGCGTTCAACATCCGGTGATTCATGGCTGCTGAGCAACCACTCGATGATGTCGATGTCGTGGAACTGGGGACCGCTCTTGCGGGCCCCTTTGCGACGAAACTCCTCGCCGACTACGGGGCGCACGTCGTTACAGTTGAACAACCCAACACCGAACGCAACCAACTGTCGTCGAACGGGGAGGCACCTGATTACACGTTCGAAACATACAATACGGGAAAGGAGGCCGTCACGCTGGATCTGAAGTCTGAGGAGGGACAGGAGGTGTTCTTGGAGCTGGTCGGCGACGCCGATGTGTTCCTCGAGAACCTGCGCAACGGCGTCGTCGAACGGCTCGGGTTTGACTGGGATGAGATGCACGAGCGGAACCCCGGATTGATCTACTGTTCGGTCAGCGGCTTCGGTGACTCCGGACCCTACGCTGACCGCCCGGCTTTCAACGGCGTTGTCACCGGGATGAGCGGGTGGTTGTCGGGGCGGGGCGATGCGGTGGGATCCCCCATCGCTGCTGCCGATCACATCACTGGGTTCTGTGCATGGGGTGGTATCCTTATGGCGTTGATCAACCGCGGGACCAGCGGAGCGGGCGAAAAGCTCGAGGTTTCGATGCTCGATGCAATGATGGCGTGTGCGGGCGAGGAATTCGCCGGCTATTCGGCGGTTCAAGCCGGATATGATGTTGGGGATCCCTACAAAACCCCGATCCAACCAGGTGGACACTACGAGGTCGCCGACGGCCATATCACGCTCGTCGTCCCACAGGGGCTGTGGGAGCCGTTCGCCGAAGCAATCGATAAGCCCGAGTGGACTAACACGAATCATCGCTTCGCTGAGAAGGAGTACCGCCTCGACAATCCGACGGAACTCCGGGAGGCGCTCGAGGCCGTCCTCCGGAAACGGACCGCGGGGGACTGGCTTGCGCATTTCGACACCGAGGTACCCAACCTCCCCTGTGGCCCCGTCTATTGGATGGACGATGTCGTCGAGGATCCACACGTCGTAGAGCGGGACCAAGTCTTGTCCATCGGCCATCCAGAGAAAGGTGATCATCTCGTTCCACGTCCTCCGGTCCGGTTTTCAAGCCATCCTGTGGACATCAATTCCATCGATCCTGCCCCCGGCATTGGCGAACACACTGAATCGACGCTTCGATCCCTCGGTTATAGCGATGCGGAAATACAGTCGTTCCGAGACGATAACGTGATCTAACAACAGTTCCTGTTCGGGACGTTTCGGATTATAACGGATGGCCAGTCTCGTTGCCGATTATGGTCTCTCTCAGGGTATCAAGCTTAACGAGAAGGAAGACGCGGTCGAGCGATCTGATACGTGATTAAGAATGCACGATCACAGGGGTGAGAAGGCTCGTCAGCAGGAAATATTTTTCTGGAGGATACTCCGACGGAGCGGCGTGTCCCCGCACCGCTCCTATACCATGCTAGCCTTCCGGACCGGAAGATCGAACCGGTCGTCAAGCGTCCCTACGAGGCAATCAGGAATGATTCCATCGGCTGAGTCAATTGTTTAAACCCGGCTGCCAACATCGACACGAGATCGCCGTTGACGAGACAAAATCGAAATCGTCGGCTCGCCGGGATCAATATCGTGTCGTGGCATGGTCGTAGAATATCCAGACAGCTTGACGGAGAATATCACTTTGCACCTCACTGTCAACGCGGATCGAGGGGACTGACGACTCTGATCCCATCTTGACGTCCGAGAAACTTGTTGGTCCGTAGCTCTCTCTCTGATCCGTCGTTTGATCATTCCATCGAAAGATATAGGGGGATGGTAAACCATCTCACGAATGGATATGACCGAGAGCGAACTGCAGGCGTTCCACGAACACTTGCACGAAAACAATTTCCAGGGACAGTGGGAGAAACACGAGAGTGACTCTAAGGAACCTCGTCTTGAGCCGCACCGGTGGGAGTGGGACGATATCGTGGCGTCGCTGAACAGATCTAAGGACTATATTTCGCTCGATGATATGGGTCCGGGGTCACGTCGTGCACTCGTTCTGGACAACCCAGCCGAAGGTATCGACCTCCGTGGGCCGTGTTGGACGATGTTGACGGCCGTTCAGATGGTCATCCCTGGTGAAGTTGCGCGGGCGCATCGACACAACTTCGAGGCGTTCCGTTTCATTGTGCAAGGCAATGATTCCGTTGTCACTAACGTTAACGGTGAGAAACTCCCCGCACGGACCGGCGATCTTCTACTCACGCCGAGAATGGCCTGGCATGACCATATCAATAATTCCTCTGAGGACGTCATCTGGATAGACGGCCTCAATACCCCCTTCATTACGGACGCGTTACACGATATGCACTTTGAGGAGTTCCAAAGTGATCGGCAGTCCGCGTCTCACGAGTCTGGCTACTTCGAATCACAGTTCGGAACGATGCAACCGGTCGCGGAAACACCGACTGACGACACTCCGCCATACCGGTTCCCTTGGGAATCCGCCCGCCAGTCGCTTGAGATGGCCGTTACGGAGGACAATCATTACGACCCACACAACGGCTACTTCCTTGAATACGTGAACCCTCGTACGGGACAGGGACCGGTTCTTCAGACTATCTCGCTGCGTCTCCAACTTCTCCAGTCGGGCGAGGAGACGCAATCCCACCGTCACAATAACACTGAGATATTCCACGTCGTTAGCGGGTCAGGCGAGTCGACCATCGGCGGAAAAACGTACACGTGGGAGGAAGGCGACTTCTTTGTAGTCCCACCGATGCGGTGGCACGACCACAGCGTCACTTCCAGCGACGACGTGATCCTTTTCAATATCACTGATAGTCCGATCTTCGACGCGTTCAATCTCCGTCGGACCGAATCAAAGGACGCCTAACCCGAAACTTCACTCTACTGTATAGAGTTTCGTTTCCTCGACACCGCTGAGGCCCGCCTTTTAGACCATACGACAGACTATTGAAAATAAACGGGGTCTCTACCCAGTTATACCCCGTAAATCTCAGCCGGATTGTCTTGGAGGATCTTTACTTTCTGTTCACGAGTGAGATCGTCGTTTTGCGATACCGATGCCGTCGAATCAAAGTCGTGATGCGGCCAATCCGTCGCCATCACGAGCGAGTCTTCGAGGTTGTTCTGTTCGATTATATCGCCGAGACTCGAGTTTTGAGGCTCTTCGAGCGGCTGGGATCCATAGTAGAAGTCACTCAGGTACTCGCTTGGAAGCTTCGTTAGTTCCGGTGCGTCGTTCGACCGTTCCATAAACTCGCGATCCATACGGTTCGCAAGCATTTGTACCCAAGACTGGCCGGCTTCAAGGAAGCACCAGTCGATATCGTATCGCTCGGGGATCCCTTGTCCGATGATGCTTGTTGCGTGCCATAGCTTCGTTAACGGATGTACGAGGGTATGAAGTTCGAGGAAGGTATTGAAGTTGAGGCCATCCGTCGGCCATCCAGCATAGACTGAACTGTCGCCGTGTAGCGTGATGGGGAGATCGTGTTTCTCCGCGGCTTCGTAGATCGGTTCATAGCGTTTGTGACCGAGTGGGTATTGGAGACCCAGGTCTGCCATGAATACACTGACGATACCGTCTTCACTCCCAATTCGTTCAATCTCTGCGGCACTTTCCTCAGGATGGTCGGGAACGATGAGGACCTTCGCGTAATATGTGTCGTCATCGCGAACGAATCGGTCTAACGTGAAGTTGTTCATCGCCCGCATATAGCCAACACGTGCCCGAGCATCCGGGATCTGGAAGATTTTAAATCCTGTCCCGGGCGAAAAGATCACCTTGTCAATATTGAACTGCTGGCGTGTCTCCTCGTAGTCCTCTGCTTTCGAGATTGCACCGAGGTCGTACTGATGCTTGCCACCGTTCGTCCGGTCCCAGCCGTCCCACGGGATCGGACCCCAGCTTTCGGGTGCGTTTCCGTAGCCTCCCTGTTCACGCTCTCGAAGTTCATCGTCGTCTATATACTCCATCAACTCTTCCCACGTCTCTGACGTGTGAACCTCGGTGTCGTACACTGTCAACTCTTCAGTCAAGTCTTTGTCGGATTGGTCTGCCGAACCCATATGAGATGATTACTCATGGCGCACTTATATCTTTCCTAAGAGCTGGCGTCATAGCACTCCGTTATCTCGGAATAGAACCATCGCTGTTCTCAATCCTGTCTCCGATCACCGTGACAGTAGCATACAAACCCTTAATCTTTTTATCACCCCCTGACAATCAAGAAGTGGAAATGAAGTTCGCTCGATTCAACGGCGAGAAGCTCGGCTTCGTAAATGACGATACCGTCGTCGATCTCACCGACGAGTTCGACCTCACCACCAACGATCCCCTCCGAGAGTTCATCAATGGGGACTACGATCTGGACGATATCGAAGCAACGGGAGATACCTACCCCCTCTCGGACGTACGATTGGAGTCTCCTGTCCGACGTCCAGGGAAGATCGTCGCTGCACCACTGAACTATGAGGAGCACGTCGAGGAGATGGGCGTGGAGATGGACATTGCGGAACGAGGATACTTCCTCAAGGCCGCCTCGAGCCTTATCGGACCGAGTGATACTATCGAACTTCCCTATATCGATGAACGGTTCGACTACGAGATCGAACTTGCGTTTATCCTCGATGACGAGGTCAAGGACATTCCAGCTGAAGAGGTGTGGGACAACGTCTTTGGCTACACCATCTTGCTCGACATCTCGCTTCGGGGAGACCAAGACAGGTCCAACAGAAAGTCCTTCGATACCTTCACTGTTGTCGGTCCATACGTCGTAACGCCTGACGAGGTCGGCGATCCTCAAGCGCTCGATATGGAGCTCCGACTCAACGGAGAGGTTCGTCAGTCCGTGAATACTGAGAAGATGATATACTCCTGTGCCGACATCGTTCAGTATGCGAGCATCGGCGCGACCATTGAAGCCGGAGATATCGTGACGACTGGGACCCCGAAAGGTGTCGGAGAGCTTCAGGCCGAGGACCGTATCGACGCACAGATCGAAAACATCGGCTCACTCGAGATTCCGGTCGTGGAGCGCGATGTTCGGTTCGCCGATCTAGACGTCTGATCTGTTCAATCGCGGAAGTCACCTCATCCACATTTTCACGCTTGTTCTCCGACTGTCGTCGTCGAACGGGAGTCCGATACCGATTGGATCGGTGTGATGATCAATGTCACTACGCCCATGATCGGTTTCGCACTGTCAACTACGTGATTGAATCACATAGTTTTATAACACTACGTAGAAAAATCGTGCCTATGCAAGAGTCACTCGATGACTATCAGAAGGTGTGTGAGACGAATGAGATCCCCGACGATACTGGGCATGTCGTTTCTATCGACGACCATGAGATCGCGATATTTGAGGTAGACGACGAGTTCCTCGCCATTACGAACGTTTGTCCACATCAGGGTGGACCGCTCGCTGAAGGGAAGGTCGAGGAGAAAACGGTCTTCTGCCCGTGGCATGGCTACGAGTTCGATCTTGAGTCCGGGGATCACATACAGGCGTTCTCGGACGACCTTTCCTGTGTCACGTACGATGTCGTAGTTCAGGACGACGCAGTTCATGTGAAGGTCTAATCCAGACCTAACCCATCAGTCACGACCCGTATTCGTCGAGCAGTTATTCATAACGTCAGCCGCGCGTTTCCGACTCGGGGGCCGTCCTCACCTTTCACGTCTATGTGTGCAGTTCCCGTCTTCGTCGATCTCGCCGTTTACAATATGCGTTGACAGGATACGTTTTCTGTCCTTCACGGTCACGTGTTGGCGATTTTGAGGGGAAGTAGGTCGCATCCGCGCTCTTCACCTCGGTCATTGATGTGCTCACCACGATCCTCAGTTTCTGGGGAGACTATGAGCGCGTCGAACCGTGTCTCAAAGGCGATTCCGGCCGGTTCAGTGAGCTTTTTGCCCTCGAACTCGCGGCCGAACTTCGCGGAACACTCGAACAGTTCCGCTATGACTGATCTCGTTCCTCGAAGGGACGTATCACTGTTTCTCATGGCAATTTTTCGGCGCGAGCGAGTCGCTGGTCAATCCGATAGTTACTTTCCCCCCTCGAATGCCCGCTAGAGGTGGTATCGATGTTCATTGTGGATTGGATCGAACGGGCCATGTAACGCAACATCCATCTCAGTGCTTCCACCGGACGATGGCTTAATCGGTGTGTTCACGACGGGTCGCTCAGCGGATGTCGATAAGAAACCGAAAATTCCGATAGACATATATCTCGCGGTTGTGACGATAAATACCATGGCACAAGCACCTTCGGAGCCGTATGCCTTGGAAACCGACTGGAACTACATCTACACGAATGGTGAAGAGAAGACGCCTAGAGGACAGGACGGTCTCGAGGTGAAAAACCCGGCCACACAAGAGAGTATCGCTGAAGTCCCCGACAGTACAGCACGCGACATCGATAACGCGGTCGCCGCTGCCGTCGAGGCTCAGGCAGAGTGGGCCGCGATGCCACCGCAGGCACGAGCCGAAGTCATCCAGAAAGCGCTCGGGATCCTTCAGGAGAAGGGCGACATCATCGCCGAAAACTTGGTTGCTGAAGGCGGAAGTACGCAGTTCAAAGCAGGCGTTGAACTGGAGCAGTTGGCGCCGGGGATTATGGCCGAGGCCGCGAGCTTTCCAACCCGAATGGACGGCAAGCATGCGGATTCAGTTATCCCAAACAAGGAAAACGAGGTCCATCGGGAGCCGCAAGGGGTTATCGGAGTTATCTCACCGTGGAACTTCCCGTTCCACTTGTCGATGCGAGCTGTGGCTCCTGCACTCGCACTCGGCAACGCTGTCGTGTTGAAACCGGACCCACATACACCCATCACCGGTGGTCTCATCCTCGCCAAACTGTTCGAGGATGCCGGCCTGCCTTCAGGTGTTCTCAATGTCGTTCCCGGGGGTGCCGAAGCTGGTGCGCGAGTCGTGTCCAATCCTGATGTCGACGTTATCTCCTTTACCGGCTCGACTGAGGTAGGTAAACAGATTGGAGAAGTCGCGGGTCGAAACCTGAAGGTTCAAGCTCTCGAGTTAGGGGGGAACAACCCACAGATCGTACTCGAAGATGCCGAGCTCGATGTCGCACTGGACGCTGCGACGTTCGGCTCATTTATGCACCAGGGCCAGGTCTGTATAAAGATTAACAGACATATTGTTCATGAGTCCATCGCCGACGAGTACACCGACCGGCTGACTGCACGTGCGGAAGGACTGACTGTCGGCGATCCGTCGAACCCCGATGTCGAGGTGGGCCCAATCATCAATGAATCTCAGCGTGATCAGATGATGGCGTTCCTTGAAGAAAGTATTGCACAAGGCGCGACGATCGAAACGGGTGGTGACAAGGATGACCTCTACGTTGAGCCGACCGTCCTTACGGACGTCTCGAACGAGATGCCGATTTCGTGTAACGAGCACTTCGGGCCAATCGCTCCGATTATCACGTTCTCCGATATTGAGGAAGCGATTGCGATCGCTAATGACACGGGATATGGACTCACCTCTTCAGTCCATACGAGAGATATTCAACGCGGAAAGTCAATCGCGAAGCGTATCGAGGCAGGGATGGTTCACTTGAACGACCAACCGATTAACGACGAGCCACACATTCCGTTCGGCGGGACGAAGGCCTCTGGACTTGGTCGGTACAACACGGACGCGATCATTGAGGAGTTTACCGAAACGAAGTGGATCTCCGTACAGAACGAGCCGCGCGAATTCCCAATCTAAACGGGCGTACCCGAGCTTCGCTGTTCTTTCCTTCTCGTTTAAATTCACCCAGCCCATCACCCATATGTTTATGATATATCCACTGGCAGATGCTGAATCGGAAGTGAAGGTGCGGAAGAGCCCTTCCGATTAGATCGATACGACACCATTTCGATTCAGGATCTATAACTAACGTGGCTGATGAATATATTCACATTGCCAGATAGAAGTGATATGTGCAGAATGTAGAGAGAGAAGCGGACCCTCGTGACGAGATAGTTCGAACCCTGCCTGTTGATTTTCCGGGATATAGAACTCTGAATACGTCTTATATTGGATGATTCCAAGAAAAATCGCGAGTGAGGTGAACTAATGTGTGGTATCTAAGCCAAGTCTAACATAATTCCATATACCTTTACACTTGTTGTATCGGTTATGTAACTATGGTTAGTGGGGATAATTGTCATTCATGAATACGATAACTATTAATATCTCTGGTGAAAAACAGGGTATGAGATGGCACCACATAGTCGTCGAGATGTCCTGAGTTACGGGGTTGGAGCAACTGCATTGGTTGGAATGGCTGGCTGCATGAGTACTGATTCCAACTCGCTCAGTTTTGCAAGTGGTTGGTCAGAGAATGACTGGCGCTCTGAAGCAGTAGAACGTCACTTCATGGATCGGGTGAACGAACATGCAGATGAAGAAGTGGAGTGGGAATACCATCCTGATCAGCAGTTAGGTGGCTTTGAAGAGATGCATCAACTTGTACAGGGAGGATCAGTGGATATGGCCATAACACTGCCTCCATATCTGCCTGGCTCCTACCAATTATCTGAAGTTGGTTTAATTCCGGGGCTAGTGACGGACCAAAAATCGGCGAGTGAGTCCTTTTGGCGACTCCTTAGCCCGGAACAAGACGGGACATTATTCGAAGAGGAGTTTGAACCGAACGGTCTTCGACCAGTGATGGCTTCACAAGTATATCCTGCAGAACTTTGCATGGGAAGTGAGAGAATTGAAACCATAGATGAGGTTGAGGGGAAACTGATCAGGACCTCTGGTTCAATCGGTGAATGGACTGTCAACGCTATGGGAGCCTCACCCGTAACAATGTCGGGATCTGAGGTATACAATGCTCTTGATCAAGGGACAATTGAGGGGACTATCTCACCACTTACCGTGTTGAATTCATCAAGCCAGCATGAGGTGATAAATTACATGACTGAAGATCTAAAAATCCAATCATTCCCTGAAGTCTATAGTATGAATGTTGATTCTTGGAACAATCTTTCAGATGGTACTCAAGAGGCATTTATCACAGCAGCAGATGAAGTGATCACCAATCGGCATGATGCTATGATGGATAAGGTGGAATCTGATAGAGAGGCTATTGGCGATAGCATTGAATATTACAGTGTTGACGATCCTAATGCCTGGGAAAATCAACTTTCTAGCGTCCAGGATAGATGGATTGAAAGCTTTGATGATCAAGAGTTGGCTGAAACGGTCCTAGAAAAATTCGGTAGCGAGGCCTAAGAATGGTACTAAAAGAACTGCTCACTCAAATCGAAAATGGGGGGAGACTATTAGCGAATATATCTGCTGGATTCCTAATGATACTGGTTACTGCAAGTACTATTGGCCGGTATCTCTTTAGTAACCCTATCCCGAATGTCGTCACAATTGTAGAGATGTATCTTATGCCATTACTCATATTTGGAGCTGCATCTCTTGTCCAGCGTAATAACGATCATATCGTTGTTGATGCACTCCATCGGAGGTTCCAAACCCGGACGAAGAGCCTTATTTCTGTTATCAGTTTGGCGATTGGGATATCCATATTTGGTCTCATCTCTATACTATCTATACAGGAGGGCGCGATATTAACGATAGAGGGATCTCAGACTAGCGGCCAATTGTCGCTACCTATTGGCCCTTCGTGGCTCATAGTGGGTTTTGGGCTTCTAGTTCTCTGTGCGCGGATGTTTGAACAACTGATCACAAACCTCTTGGATCTAATTGCTGAATATGACAGCAGTACAACCGAACTATTTTCTAGGTGGGTATAACACATGATCGAATTAATTCTCCACCTTCTTCCAGTCGTGATTATGCTCTTTCTTTTACTGGTTGGTGTCCCTGTTGCCATTTCCCTTGGATTTGCTGGGTCAATTGGGCTTCTCCTTTTCTTTGGCCCAGATCAATTATTTGGAATACTTCTTTCTACACCACGCGCAGAAACTGCTGCCTATACACTTTCGGTCCTACCGATGTTTATCCTGTTAGCAGAGTTCGTGTCTGTCTCAGGACTCGCATCAGATGTTTTTGAGACAGGACAGCGTTGGCTATCCCACATTCCAGGAGGTCTGGCAATGGCGACAACTCTTGCAAATGGTGGGTTTGCGGTCCTTGCTGGATCAAGTCTTGCTTCTGCAGCGACGATGTCTCGGATTGCTGTACCTGAAATGCGAAAATACGGCTACAATGATCAGCTTAGTATGGGTACGGTTACTGCGTCTGGTACGTTTGCTATTATGCTTCCCCCTAGTGTTGCCTTAATCATCTATGGGGTCTGGACCGAAACATCAATCGGTAATCTATTCCTCGCAGGAATTGTCCCCGGCATCTTAACCTTAGTTGGGTATCTCTTCCTCATCTTATTTTGGGTAACAATAGATCCTGATGCAAGCGGTGAGGTGCGTTCTTATTCTTGGAAAGACCGCATGACAAGTGTGAAGAAAATATGGCCTGTTGGGATAATAGCCCTATTTGTTCTTGGGGGTATTTATTCAGGAGCAATTACAGTAGTAGAGGCTGGTGCTGTAGGGGCAGCAAGTGCACTTTTAGTTGCACTCACTCACCGAACAGACCGTAACAGCCTCTATGGCGCTCTTGACGAAACAGTTACAACGACTAGTATGATTTTTCTTGTTATAATCGGCGCAGTTATTTTCACTAGATATCTAGCTTTCACTGGGATTACTAGGCAATTGATTGATGGTATTACAAGCCTCCCAGTTGGAGAACTTGGAACAACACTGATAGTACTAGCAGTTATCATCTTCCTTGGGACCTTTATGAACCAAATTGCTATTCTCATACTCTTATTACCAGTACTTTATCCGCTATTTGTTACCAACTTCGGGTACTCACCTATCTGGCTAGGTATTATAATGATAAAATCTGGCGAGATTGGACTTGTCACGCCCCCACTTGGTATGAATATCTATGTGGCTACTAGTGTTATCGATGTAGACATCAAAGATGCGTTTCGCGGGGCTGCCCCCTTCATAATTATTGACTTGATCATCCTTGGCATTCTACTCGCCTTCCCGGATATAACAACAATATTAATAAATTAACTCTTTTATATTTCATAGATAGGAATACTTTCAATAGCATTATCTGCACAAACTGTAGTTGAGAACTATTATACCACAATTGGTTCGCTACCGCATGAAGTGGAGAGATTACGTTACAGTCGGTGGCGATCAGCCACCGACTCGATGGCATTGTCTCCGTCAGTAGGCGTCTGAAGTCACTAGTTACCATAGATGCGGTTATCTGGTGGCCGACTTCTGCGGACGACTCAATGCGCTGTGAGGATCGTTCACATTGCTCTGGTTACTTCTCGATAAACTCTTCAAACGGCCATCATCAGGGGCGACGCTCGTCTCGGCGGGACATCGCCATGGTTGCTTGGACACAATTCAGTTAGCGGATTTCTCGACTAACGACTTTATGAAGTACTAAGCATAACAGTACTACAGACAGTGAGGTTCTATGATTATTTGTGTGCGCTGGTGACAAATACAGGGCATTCTGCATTAAGGAGTATTGATTGGGCAACGCTTCCAAAGAGAACCTTTCCAACAGGGCTTCTCTTTCTAGCGTTTATTGCGATTGCATTGGCATTAATTTCTTTGGCAGTCTCTAATATCGCTTCTGATGGATCCCCATGTGTATGTTGCGTTGTGACTGAAACACCTTCGTCTTCCAAGATGTCTTCTAACTTTTGTACGCTTTCTGGCATCTCCCCTTCCTCGTACAAATCTTCTGACGATATTTTTTTACCATCTGTATCATTGAATTCAAATTCTTCGAACACATTTAGGATCGTAATCTCTATCTCTTCTTCTGCATTGGGTAGTTGAATAATATCTCTGCTCATCTGTTCCACTGAATCCGGCACCGTATCTAGACCAACTAATATGTGATACATATATATATATTGCGACGGTATCATACACTATTATTCTTCCGTTTCCATTCAAGTCAGGAACTAACTTTTCTTCACACGCTTTTTCAGAAGAAGATTGATTTACTCCTACATAGCTACAACGAGAAGAAGAGTAAGTGTGATAAATAGGAAGCACTGGCAGTGTGTTTTAAACCACTATCGGCAAGTTGGTTTCTCGAGGTTGCTTCTAAGCCAATACGCCATAATAGGAAAGCTATTAGTTCTATGTTAGCGATAACCTTGAATAGAGGAATGAAAATTCTTGTTACCGTCAAAGAAGTTGCAACTGTCGAAGACGAGTTCGAAATCGAGGGAACCAAAATTGCGCAGCAGCACCTCGGTGCCGACTTGAACGAGTGGGACGATTACGCGATCGAGGAGGCCGTCCAACTTCAGGAGGATGACGTTGCTAACGAGGTCGTCTCCGTCACCATCGGTCCGGAGGACTGCGAACAGACCATCCGGCAGGCCCTCGCAAAAGGTGCTGACCGCGCCGTCCGCGTCTGGGATGACTCTCTCGAGGATGTCGACCTGCTCGACGTTAACGCCAAGACGGAGATTCTCAGCGCCGTCATCGAGGAAGAGGACCCCGACCTCGTGCTCACCGGCGTCCAGGCCGGCGACGACAGCTTCGCCGCGACCGGCGTTTCGGTGGCCGAGAACCTCGGCTTCCAGTGGGGCGCGGTCGTCAACCACCTCGAGCACGACCTCGAGGACGGCATCGCCTCCGTGCGACGCGAACTCGAGGGCGGCGTCGAGGAACTCACCGAACTCGAGCTACCGGCCGTCTTGACGATTCAGACGGGGATCAACGAGCCTCGCTACGCGAGCCTGCGCGGTATTCGGCAGGCTCAGCGGAAAGAACTCGACGTCAAGGCCCTCGCCGATATCGGCGTCGACGAGAGTACCATCGAATCCGAACTCGAC
>NZ_JAQIVI010000810.1 GCF_028618695.1 Natrinema soli
GCCGGATGTGCTCGTGGCCACGGACGCCGGGCTCGAGCGCCACCTCGAGGATGAGCGAGCCTGGCGTGGCGACACTGCAAAGCAACGTGGGACGGTCGACTGCGACCGGAAGCGCGCCCAGCCGGGCGGACGGGGCCGCGACTGAAGCGGGAGGATCGTGGAGGTGTGTCACCGCCTTGAGGCCGACGACAATCTGGCCGTCGACACCTGCGAGAAGGTGATCATGACGATTGGGGTCATGCCAAACTGCACCACTCCCAATCGTCGACCGGAGAGACCCAGCGAGCGGGTGAGCCATCCACCACCGCGACCGCGTCCGAACAGCCCGCGGTCAGCTGCCACGTGTCCAATCGCTGCCAGCATCTGATCCGGAAATTCCTCGGCTACAAGGAAGAACAGGTCGGGACACCGGGGACCGCCGATCACTGACTCGACGCGGTGCGCTACGCCTGCATGGGCGGCACCGGGCGGTGAGTGCCCGCGAGTACTGCGGACGACTCGGTGACGAGCCGGCTGGCTGTCGCCCGTGCCCTCGCGGTCGCGAGCGGGC
>NZ_JAQIVI010000811.1 GCF_028618695.1 Natrinema soli
GAGCCTGAGTCACACTCGCGCCCGCACGGACGCGAACGAGGCCGGGGCGCGGGTCGCGACGCTACCGGGGATCACCGAGGATGTCTTCACGACGGGACTGGCGGCCGACTACGAGTCGATCGCGGCTCACTGCGAGGCGGTCCGCGAGCAGGTCGCGGGGGCCGACGAGATCCGCGTCACGACCGATGCCGGCACCGACATCACGTTCGGCGTCGAGGGCCGCGAGTGGCTCGCCGACACCGGCATCGTCCACGAGCCCGGCGAGATGTCGAACCTCCCGGCCGGCGAGGTGTTCATTAGCCCCGAAACCGCCGACGGAACCTTCGTAGTCGACGGGACGATGATGCCCCACGGCCTCCTCGAGGACGGCCGGACGCTCTCGTTCGCGGTCGAAGACGGGTTCGTCACCGAGATCTCGGACGACGATATTCGCGAGGCGGTCGAGGACGCCGCGGAGACGGTCGGCGACGCCGCGTACAACCTCGCGGAGCTGGGAATCGGAACCAACGTCGCCGTCTCCGACCTCGTCGGCTCGGTTCTCCTGGACGAGAAGGCCGGCGGCACCGTCCACATCGCGATCGGAGACGACGCGGGGATCGGCGGCGACACCGAAGCGCCGATCCACCTCGACGGTATCATTCGGGAGCCGAGCGTCTTCGCTGACGGCTCTCCCGTCGACCTTCCGGTCGCCGATGGTGACTGACTGGGCCGCCGACACTCGAGGTCCCAAATTTTAGCTGACATGTGAGAACCTAGCGGTTTCAAGTTCGGGTAGTGTGAGATGGAAACCGATGAGCGATACTCGAGCGTACGATATCGAGGGAATCGAGCTCACTGACGACCGCTATACGGTCGAGCAGGGGCTGATCCGTAACAAGTACCGGGCGCTCGATGCCGACGGAAACGTCGTTCTCCGGGGAAAACAGAAGATGCTGAAGATGAAAGATGAGTTCCCCTTCGTCGACGCCGACGGGAACGAGGTGTTCACGGTGAAAGCCGGCGGTATCATCGACGTCGCGGGGAACTACGTGCTCTCGGACGCCCGGACCGGCGAGAACGTCGTCGTTCTGGACAACGACTACTCGCTGCTGCAGGACACGTGGCGGATCCGCGACGCGACTACCGAGGAGAAGTTGGCCGAGATCAACTCCCGCGGCGCGATGGTGACGCTGGCCCGGGACATCGTCCCGTTCGGCGGATGGATTCCACACAAGTACGAGATCACCGATCAGGAGGGCGCACACGTCGGCTCCATCAGCGGCCAGTTCTCGTTGCGCGACCGCTACGAGATCGTCATCGACGACGCCAGCACCGTCCCCAAAGAACCCATCGTCGCCGCGGCGATGGTCATCGACGCGATCCAGGGGAACTAGGGCGGCCTCGAGTCAGACTATTCGTCTCGAGTCGGAGTACTCGCCTCGAGACGGCTCGTTCACCCAAGCCTGACTGCTCGGCGAAAGCCGGTGCGGGCGGCCGGTTCGACGGCTCGTCGATGCGTGAGAGGTGACGAAGACCGGTTCAATCGTCTTTTAGGTACGTAGCCGTTAGGTGAGCTATGAGCGAAACACCGGATCGGGTTCCGACACCCTGTCCTTCGTGCTCGCCGGACCTCGAGACGGTCCACGAGGTACTCACGGAGGGCGGCGGACAGCTGACCGTTCGATGCAGCGAGTGTAGTCACGTCCACAAGATTCGGCCCGCCACCGAGACGGAAGTCACCCTCGACGTCGTCGTCTCGCAGGGCGGCGAATCGTTCACGGCGAACGTCACCACGCCCGAAGACGAGCGCATCGAAGTCGGCGACGAGTTCATCCTCGAGACCGACGAAGTGCTCTCGACCGTTCGCGTGACGAGCGTCGAACTCGACGGCCAGAAACGAGTCGAGGCGGCCCCCGCCGAGGAAATCGAGACCGTCTGGACCCGCGAGGTCGACAACGTGGCGGTCAACGTCACGATCCACCCGCAGGACGGCTCGAGGGACGACAGCCACAGTATCACGGTCCACGTCCCCGGCGACTACGAGTTCGAGGTCGGCGCGGTCGAGTCCTTCGGCGACGACGAGTTCGAGATCGACGCCTTCGTCGTCCGCGGCGACGCCGAGGGGTACCGGCGAGACCGCTTCGAGGAGGGCGGCGATACGGGCTTCGCGAAAGACATCAAGCGCGTCTACGCCTACGACGAGCAGAGCAGCGCCTGGTCGGCCTGGTAAGCGGCCCGCGTCGCACTGCTCACCGTCAACCGTCCAGTGCCGGTTGCTCATCTCCCGCCGTCTATCCCCTAGCGCCACGGTGGTCCACCCCCCGGTACTCGCCACCCCACTCCCTACTGTTCTCGAGTGCGTATTCGACACCGAACTATGTCCGACACCCACAGTTACGAGGCCCAACGCCGGCGGATGGTCGAGACCGTCGCGCCGCGAGTGGACGACGACCGCGTCCTCGCGGCCCTCGAAGCGGTCCCGCGCCACGAATTTGTCCCGCCCGACCGTCGGGACCGCGCCTA
>NZ_JAQIVI010000812.1 GCF_028618695.1 Natrinema soli
CCCACAGCGAGAGCCGCCAGTCGACGATGAGCGTGAGCGCGACGAACGGTGCGGCGATCACCGCGGCGATCTGGCTGGCGGCCCCGTGGATCCCCATGACGCGGCCGACGCGCGACGGGAACAGTTCGCTCAACAACGGATTCGCCGAGACGAAGTAGACCCCGGAGGCGATGCCCATGAGGAAGGCTCCGCCCATGAGGTGTGGGACCGTCGTCGCGGTCGCCGCGATCGCCGAGGACGCGGCGAGAATCATCCCGGATCCGACCACGATGCGGTGTCTCGGGACTTTCGTGAGAAGCCATCCGGTCGGCAGCCGAAGGGAAGCGCTCCCGACCCACGCGAGCGTCACGATGAGTCCGGCGGTCGCCTCGCCGATCGCGAACTCGGTGATGAACACGTCCAGCAGCGGTGCGAAGATGACTCTGGCGAGGTTGAGCAAAAAGACGAGGCTACAGAGGGAGGCGAAGAGTCGTGTGCGGGTCACAGTCACTAATTTCTATACCGGTTCTCAAGCGTTCCGAAACCGGACGATTCCGTGGCGGTTTGACGACCGCTTCGGACCGACGCGAGCGCAGTACAAGTATCAGGCCGCGTTCGAGTCCGAGCCGTAAACGATAGTCCCCGGGTTCCCGGTTCCCATACACCCAAAAGGCACCGTTCCGTCTGTGATTGATGATGACTGACAGAGATGTCCACCTGCCGGTGGCCGCACAGCCGACGATCGACTCGATCGCTGACTACACGCGTGCGGCCGAGGAGGCCGGGTACGACTGCGCGTGGCTCCCCGAGACGTGGGGTCGCGACGCCGTGACCGTTCTGGCGGCGATGGCAGAGCGCACCGACTCGATCGATATCGGCTCGAGCATCCTCAACACCTACTCGCGGACGCCGGCCATGCTGGGCCAGACGGCGGCGACGCTACAGGAACTCTCCGGGGGTCGATTCCGGCTGGGGCTCGGCCCGAGCGGCCCCGTCGTGATCGAGAGCTGGCACGGGGTCGAGTACGGGAATCCGCTCAGACGGACGCGCGAGACGGTCGAAATCGTCCGCCAGGTGCTCTCGGGAGAGACCGTCGATTACGACGGCGACGACTTCGACCTCTCGGGCTTTCGGCTGCGCTGTGACCCGCCGGAGACGCCGCCGCCGATCGAGGTCACCGGGATGGGTCCCAAAGCGGTCGAACTCGCGGGCCGCTTCGCCGACGGCTGGCACGGCATCATGCTCACGCCGGACGGGACGAGAGACCGACTCGAGGACATCGAACGCGGTGCCGAACTCGGCGACCGCGACCCCGACGACGTGCAGATCACCGCCGGCGTGACC
>NZ_JAQIVI010000813.1 GCF_028618695.1 Natrinema soli
TCCACATCGCGGGCGCGGACGCGGTCTACAGCATCGGCGGCGCGCAGGCGATCGCGGGGTTGGCTTACGGGACCGAGACGATCACTCGCGTCCAGAAGATCGTCGGCCCCGGCAACAAGTGGGTGACGGCGGCGAAGGCCGAAGTCCGGGGCGACGTGGAGATCGACTTCCTCGCGGGACCGAGCGAAGTGGTCGTGGTGGCCGACGAGACTGGAGACCCCGAACTCGTCGCCGCGGAACTCGTCGCCCAGGCCGAGCACGACTCCAACGCCTCGGTCGTGGCCGTCACCGACGACGAGGACACCGCCGACGCCGTGGCCGCGGCCGTCGATGACCAGATAAACGCGCGCGAGCGCGAGGCTGTGATTCGGGAAGGGCTCGCGAACGACGCGAGCGGGATCCTCCACGCCCGGTCGATGAGCGAGGCGATCCTCTTTACCGAGGCGTACGCACCCGAGCACCTCTCGATCATCGCCGACGACGACGAGTCGATCCTCGAGCGGATCGAGAGCGCGGGGAGCGTCTTCCTCGGGCCGAACACGCCCGTCGCGGCCGGCGACTACGCCAGCGGCACGAACCACGTCCTGCCGACCAACGGCGGCGCGCGAGTCACCGGCGGTCTCTCCGTGGAGACGTTCCTCCGGTCGACGACGGTCCAGCGACTCTCCAGGGAGGGGCTCGCCGAACTGGGCGGAACGATC
This sequence comes from Natrinema soli, assembly GCF_028618695.1. The sequence continues at coordinate 702 of NZ_JAQIVI010000813.1, forward strand.
GCGACGCTCGCGGACGCCGAGGGGCTCGAGGCCCACGCCGAGAGCGTTCGAACTCGACTCGACGAGGAGACGGATTAGTAGAGATCGATGAAATACTGCCGATCGATGGTGTTTCAATTCGCTTAACTGAAAACTGGTTTTACGTAGCTGGAGAACGAAGGGGAAGTGAGATGGAACCGCGTGTCGATCCGACGGACAGGCGCGTCCTCGAGCGCAACTACGATTACGCACAGAAGAACGTGCGGCTCCTCTCGATGTGGTACGACTGCGATCTCGAACGGATGCTCGAGCTCCTGGCGGAACACGACATCGAGCTCTCGCGCAACGACAAACGACAGTTCGGCACCTATTATCGTTCGTTCCGGCGGCGTTCGAACTGGTGAGCGAACGCGAGAAAACGAGGACCGCACCCGCTCGAGGGGAGACGGAACCCGATTCGGCTCGTCCGGACGGAATGGCGTCACAGTTAACATCGTTGCGCCGGAATGGTTGGGTATGAGCACGGACAGTATGGACGGTGGGGAGGCGAACACGCGCCCCGAGATCGAAGTGACCGAGAACGCGGCCGAACAGGCCCTCTCCCTGCTCGAGGGCGAGGATCTCGACGTGGCCGAAGCCGGCCTCCGGCTGTTCGTCCAGCAGGGCGGCTGCGCTGGTCTCTCCTACGGGATGCGGTTCGACGACGCACCGGACGACGACGACACGATTTACGAGCACCACGAACTGCGCGTGTTCGTCGATCCGGCGAGCCTGAAGTACATCGAGGGCAGCATCCTCGACTACGAGGACGGACTGCAGGCCGAAGGGTTCCACGTGGACAATCCGAACGTCGTCAGCGAGTGCGGCTGTGGCGAGTCGTTCCGAACGTAATCGATCGCTCGGACAGCGGTTTCCGCCGTCCTCCCGTCCGCCGTTCTGACCAGTCGACCGAAAGCCGACAGCGGCGGGAGTAGAGCGTGTGGAACTCGAGCGGCAAAAAACGGGAGCGGCTCGAGACTCGAGACGGGGCTTACTCCTCGAGTTCGAAGGCGACGGTGACTTCGGCCTGATACTCACGGTCGTCGGCGCTGGCGACCTCGACGCCCAGTTCGTCGACCTCGATCCACTGAACGTTTTGCAGTGTCGCTTCCGCGCGGTCGATAGCGTCGTCTGCTGCGGCGTCGAAGCTCTCGGGACTGGTACCGATGAGCGTAATTTTCTTGAAGACCATCGCCTCGTCCCCTACGACCTATACCGACGTAAAACTGCTGTCGGTTTCGTGCGGAGAGCGTGCTGGTACCGGCGACCGCGGACGAATCACTCCGTCCGCGAATCGAGGCGCTCGCGGATCGCACCGGAGACGTCGGTGAGGTAGGCACCGCCCCACAGCGCGACGACGAGCGCGCCGATCGAGTTGAAGACGAAATCGAGCATCGTGTCCTCGAGCCCGTACTGCGTGAGCACGGCTTTGATGCCGAGTGCGTTGGCCGAGAGCGCGATCACGAACTCGAGGATCTCCCAGAGAACGCCGAACGCCAGGACGAACAGCAGAATGAACACGGCGACGAATCGCTGCGGGAAGTGAATCCCGTCGGCGTGCTCGTGGAGCGCGCGAACGGTGGCGTAGCCCGCGCCGGCGACCAGCGACGCTGACAACGCGTGGGTCATATGGTCCCACCACCAGATCTGGCTGTAGAGCGTACGGGTGGCTCCCGGAAGCCCGACGGCACCGAACGCGTGGAGGAAGACGGCGGTCGTGATCCACAGCGTGAGTCGCGGATCCATCGGAATCTCGTAGTCGCGCTCGAGCAGCGGTGGGAGCTGGGTCACGGCCAGCGCCACGCCGGTGTTGATGACGATCCCACCGTTGCCCCGCTCGATCCCGACGAACAGCATGCCGATCAGCCCGATCTCCATGAGATAGGTGAGCTGCCGCTGGCGATGCTGGGACGGCAACCAGCGCCTGAGATTACGCATCATCTACCTCCGCGACCCCGCGGGCGTTCTCGGGGAAGCGCCGCTCCGGCCGGGCGAGACGTCTGAAGTAGAGTTCGAAGACGGCGCCCGCGCCGAGACCAGATACGGCGGAGTAGACGAACTCCCACATCACTGCATCGTGGTCGGCGGTAAACGGGATTCCCAGCGTCTGCGATGCAGTCCACCTGAGCACCGCCCAGAGACCCGCGGCGGCCATCGTGGTGACGACGACGAAGACGACGGCGAAGCCGGGCGTCATCCGAACGGATGTAAAGATCTGGAGTTCAACGGCGAGGACGAGCGCGATGGCCGCGACGGAGAGGTACGCGGCGAAGTGACCCGTCAGCCGATCCGCGTCGATTGCCATTCCGAGGACCGGCACTGCGGCGAGCAACAACACCTCCCAGGGGAGCATGACGTGCGACGATCGGAAGGAAACCGGCGGGAACAGTGCCAGAGTCACGAGCGTCGCCGCGAACGTCGCCCACAGGAACCCGCCGGTCACCAGTTCGCTGACGCCGACGATCGCGATCGCCGCGACCAACGCCCACGCGATCGCCGCGTTAGTTCGCCCGTCCGCGATCAATCCCTCGAGTGAAGTCTGAGACACACTGACTCGTATTAAGCGTTCTCACAAAAACATATGCTGTCATTGATTGAAATGACGACGGAACGAGAGCAGCGAGTCTTCAACGAGCCGTTCTTCACATCGGTACGACGAACACGTAGACGATCGCGTACGCGGCCAGTGCGAGCGCCACGGCTGTCAGTGCCGTGAGCGCACCCTCGAGGACCGCATCCGAAGACGGGAGTCGGCGATAGGTCGCGCGCGGGAACGTCAGCGACGGGGTGTCCCGAACGACGCCACAGAGGAGGCCGACGCCGAGGATGGAGAAGACGAAGTGATAGGACACCTCGAGGGTCGGCGGCGTCACCGCGAGCGCGGCGACGCCGTACGCCGCGCCCACCCC
>NZ_JAQIVI010000814.1 GCF_028618695.1 Natrinema soli
GATCGACGCCGTCGAGCCGGGCGTCACCGCCGGGTCGATCGACCGCGCCGCCCGATCGGTTATCGAAGAAGCCGGCTACGGCGACGCCTTCGTCCATCGGACCGGCCACGGGGTCGGCCTCGAGGTGCACGAACCGCCCTACATCGCGGCGGGCAACGACCGCGAACTCGAGCCGGGAATGGTCTTCAGCGTCGAACCGGGGATCTACCTCGAGGGCGAGTTCGGCGTCAGAATCGAGGACCTCGTCGCGGTGACCGAGGACGGTGCCGAGCGGTTGAACGAGACGCCGCGCGGCTGGGAATCCGGTCGGTGACTCGAGCAGCGATCAGCCATCTTCACGGCGGTGAGCGAGCAGACCGAGTTTCCGGTGAAATTCCGACTGTCGACGAGTGGAACCCTCGAGTCGGGCAGTCGTTCACCGATCCGAACACAGCGTCGGCTACGATGCTGGATCCGTCCGTCGAGAACCGCAACGCGAATCGCTATTTGATACGTCGTTAGTAGGTGAACGCACCGTTAATAGTAGTACAGTTCGAGTTCGTGACCGCAGTTCCGGCACCGAGTTTCCTTTCCGAGGAGGCGGTTGGAATCGTTCTCCGAGTGGATTCCCGGGCCCGGTGGGATGGACGCGACAATCGTCGCATCACACGCTGGACAACCGATGTCCATAGCTGCGTGGCCTGTTCGAGACATACCTTGGATGTATTCGATAATCCCCGATAGTTATCGTAACCATACGGAATTTCCAGTCTCCGGTCCGGATCGATCGATTACGGTACGAACGAATTTACGGGTCGAAACGCAGTCCCCACGAGAACTGTTTTCGGCACTCGATCGGCTCTCACCGTCGCTCCATCCGAAAGCCGTGGTTTCCACGCTGAAATCGACCGACACCCGGGAGCGGTTGTAGTGAGCGGCGGGAGCGGTTATAGCGCGCGACTCCGCCTCGAGCGACTCGAACCGGGGAGTGAACTGATCGCAGACCGTGTCGGCGCTCGAACCGGCTCACACCGTATAGGTCAGGTCATCGAAGTCGAAAAACGCCGTCTCGTAGCCATCGTGACGGGACACTTGCGGCGGCGAGTCGACCGAGACCGTCACGCGATCGCCCGGCGCGAGATCGTCGATCGCGACCCCGTAGTGGTGGCCGATCTCGTGATCGAGCGCTTCCGCGAGTTCGTCCTGTCGGACCGAGCCGTCGCCCTCGACGGCCGCTGACAGGGTCGTAAACGGGAGGACGATGTCGTTGTACGGCGTTCTAGGACTGACCGCAAGATAGGAACTCCCGTCGGTGAACCGATCGGCGTCGGAGACGAGCGCGGCGAACGCCGCGTCGCCGCTGCGCTGGGACTCGAAGACCTCGCCGGGAAGGTCCTCGATCGGCACGCCCCGTCCCATCGGCGGTTGTCCGCCGTGCC
>NZ_JAQIVI010000815.1 GCF_028618695.1 Natrinema soli
GACCGGCGTCACGAGGCCGGCGACCGGCGCGCCAAAGCCGTGGATGCCGATGACCGTCCCCGCTTCGTCGAACGTCCGCGTGAGCAGGACCGTCGCCGCCGGATAGTGGAGACCGGCGAAGCCCCCCAGCAGAAAACAACAGAGGACGAACACCGCGAACGCGGGCGAGAAGGCCAGCCCGACGGCCACGACCGACATGCCGCCCACCGCCGCGAGGATGACCCGCTTTTCCCCGTACTGGCCGCTGAGGACGCCGCTCGGGAACTGTGCGAGCGCGTACGCGAGCCACATCCCCGTCAGCGCCACCCCGATGAGCGACTTCGAGACCCCGAATTCGTCGATGATCAGGGGTGCGATCGGGCTGATCGCCAACCGCGCCAGCATCGTCACGAAGAACGCGACGACACACAGCACGAGCGCCGTGTAGGGATACCGCCACTTCATCTACGCCCACATCGTTCCGATACGCGAAAATTCTGTTGATGGATCACGATTCACGCGCGTGACGGCTGCAGTTCCGGATCCGTGGCCCTCGAGCCGTTGCGAGTCGACTCGCCGGACGCTCGCGGCGCCGTCCGGGTTGGTCACGGGCGGGGGCGATCCTCACTCAGCGAGCGACCGAACGTCCTCGAGGTCGAGCCGTTCTACCGTCTCGGGCCGGGGAACGCCGCTCTCGTTCCAGCCTCTGAACTCGTAGTACTCGTCGAGCATCGCGGACAGCTCGTCGGGCGGGCAGAACATTCCTTCGGAGGGACCGTCGGGGATCGGCTCGGTCATCACCCGGTGGGACAGCGTGTCGGTCTCCCGCCGGGCGACGCCCCGGTCGACGTTGACGAGTCGCTCGAGGTTGTAGATCCGCTCGCCAATCTCCGCGACATCGTCGACCGACAGCTCCCAGCCGGTCGCGGCGTTGATCGCGTCGCGGTAGCGCTCGTTGAGCTGTGCCCCCCAGCCGCTCTCGCTGACGAACCGACACTGCGTGAGCGAATCGCCCAGCGCGGTGTAGTGCTGGGACCGCGCGGCGAACTCGGGGGTTCCCGCGGTCTCCTCGGCGTGCTCGCCCGCGTACTGCCG
>NZ_JAQIVI010000816.1 GCF_028618695.1 Natrinema soli
CGGGGTCGGATGGTCGGTCGGGCTCGAAGCTGCGTTCGTTCCCACCGGTCACGGCGCTTCGGCTTCGGCCTCGAGTTCGTCGGCGTCCGGTTCGTCCATCGGCTCCTGGGCCAGTTCGATCAGTTCCTCGAGGGTCGAATCGGTCAGCTGATTCTTCAGCAGGACGTCGATCGGCAGCGTGGGCGCGCCGTCGACGAGGTTCTCGAGGAGGACGAGTCGCTCGCGGGCTCGAGACATGCCGACGTAGAAGACGCGGCGTTCGTTGTCGGTCAGAACGGGAACGGGCGAGGAGGTCTTGGTGAACTCCTCGCAGTTGGGGATATCGGTGGGATCGTCGACCGTGGCGACCATCTGCTCGACGACCTTCTCGGTGAGGTCGGTCCCGACGAAGACGTGGTCGGCTTCGCGACCCTTCGCGGAGTGGATCGTGCCGACGCGGACGCGGTCGGTGTCCATCCCCTGGTACTCGCCGATCGCGAAGTAGGATCGGACGCTCTTCTTCTGGAAGTTGGTGACCTTTCGGAGCATGTCCGAGGCGGAGGCCGGGTCGGGCATGAAGGGCGCGTGATCTTCGATGACCCCGGCGGGGATCATGAGTTCCTCCAGGTCCTCGATGCCGGCCGCTTCCTGGCGCTCGTCGATCTCGTCGAAGAGGGCGTCGCGTTCGTTGGTACCGAAGGCCGAATCCTGCAGCATGTCCGCGAGTCGACGGGCCTGCAGGCCGGTGACGTCATCGCCGGCGTCGAGCGCCTCGACCGCGCGGACGTACTGCGTGAGTCGGTCGGTCCACATCCGCTGGTCGGTCAGCGAGGTGAAGGGGACGCCCTCGGTGATGAACTCGTCGATGAACTGGAACATCTGGTAGCGCGCCCGGAACAGCACCATGATGGTGCCGTCGCCCTCGACGAGCGCCCGGCGGACCATCCGGACCACGTCGAGCATCGACGCGTTCGTTTTCGCCTCCACGGCTCCCCCTTCCGTGCGCGGCTTGAGGTCCTTGTCCTGACGCTGATCGATGTGGCGGATCTCCTTGTTGACCGCGTTGAGGACGTTCGACGGCAGTCGGTAGGAGTTCGGCAGGATGACGTCCTCGTCGACCTCCTCATCCAGCAGGAGTGCGGGGTCTGCTCCCTGCCAGGAGTAGACGACCTGGTCGTCATCGCCGGCGATCAGGACCTTCTTCATGTGGGGCTTCCACTCCTGATAGACGTCGTACTGCAGCGTGGTGATGTCCTGAAACTCGTCGATCACCAGATAGTCGACGCTGGGAAGCAGCGAGCGTTGCTCGACTCGCTCGAGCATGTCCGCGAAGCCGATCTTCCCCTCGTCGCCCTTGTAGGTGCGCCAGGCGCGAATCGCTTCGGGAATGTCGATCCGGTCGTCGTCGCTGGGCCAGGTCGGGGTGTACTTGTTGCCCTCCTGGGCGTTGTCGTCGATCTCGGGCGGGAGTCGAACCTCCTCGTCGTCCCACTGGAAGGGAACGTCGTACCAGTCCGAGACCTCGCGGCTGGTCCGCTGGAGCCACTGGCTCGTCGCGATGATCTTGTTCCCGATCGTCGTCGACCGGGCGGTCCGGCGGCCGGCGCCCGAGTACTCGTCTTCGTAATCGATGCCGTACTGGTCGCAGAAGTCCTCCTTGTCGGATTCGCCGATGACGTCGGCTCGGGAGAGATCGAGCAGTTCGTAGGCCTTCGCGTGCATCGTACAGACGTTGCCCTGCAGGGCGCGTGGGCTCTCGTCGAGGCGGTCGGCGAGGCGTTCTCGAATCTCCTGCGCCGCCGCTCGCGTATACGAGACGACGAGAATGTCCCGGAAGGTGACGCCGTCCTGCTCGAGGATATCTTCGACGCGGTCGAGGAGGGCGGTCGTCTTCCCGCTTCCCGGACCACCGAACAGGCGGGTAACCGTCGTGTCCGTCGGAGTCATTGTAGCCAAACAAGAGCGCGACACCTATAAGTGACGTGGGTTTTCTTCGGCAGGAACGAGCGGTTATGGATCGCGCGGCGAGCGGGCGTCTCGGACGTCAGCACCGTCGCGGATCTTGTCCTGACAGTCCGGACAGACGCGCGGATCGTCGACGCCGCGAGGGGTGAACACCCGGGCGTACCGCTCGGTAACGAACGCACCACAGTTCTGACATTCCGGCATGTTCTTCTCACTCTGCCATGACAGGTAACGGATTATAATTGTGTCGGATCGGCCATGATAAAAAAACGGCTGCCGGGTGTGAGTAATCGAAATGTCCCTGACGGGGACGAGTGATAGCGTCACCTCGCTTCGACTCCGCGAGAAACGTGGGGAAACGCGTTCTGACGCTGTACGCGACTTCCCACACGTTGGCCACTCCTGCTCGTTACGTCCCCTACGTCGCAGGTTCCCACCCGCAGACAGTACAGGAACTGGCGGACGTATCGTGGAGACCGCCACACTCCGGACACTGCTTCTTGTTATAGTCGTGGTCCCACCCTACTTGTTCGACCGAGTGACCGCGATCGGACAGGAATTGATCGATGACGTCGTCACCGGCATCGTTGGGTGAGGTTGCCATAGGTGTGTGAATGCCCACCACGCTATTAAATCGTTGGGTCGGTGAAGATCCTGCCACCTCCGTGAGACCACGCGTCGTCGCTGCGACGACGGAAATAGCAGCCCCGAACAACGGAGTGAGCCGCCCGCCAGCGTCGACGGATGAGACGGTCTGCTGTACCGATGTCCCGGCGGAATCGCAGGGCGGTTCGCGGTTGCTCCGGAACTGACTGACAACGGTCCGTCTGAGAGAATTCGACCCGCGTCCTTTTCTCGCTCTCGCCCCAACGGTACCGTATGAGCGACCTGCGCCTCGACGCGACCCAGCTCGATCGCTACTCGAGACACGTCATCATGGACGAGATCGGTCCCGAGGGCCAACAGCGACTGCTCGAGGGCTCCGTCCTGATCGTCGGCGCCGGCGGACTCGGTTCGCCGGCCATCCAGTATCTCGCCGCGGCCGGCGTCGGTCGACTGGGAATCGTCGACGACGACGTCGTCGAGCGCTCGAACCTGCAACGACAGATCGTCCACGGCGACGCCGACGTCGGTCGGCCGAAGGTCGAGAGCGCCGCCGACTACGTCGACCAACTGAACCCCGACATCGACGTCGAGACCCACGAAGCCCGCGTTACCGCGGAGACCGTCGGGTCCCTGGTCGCCGAGTACGACGTCGTCCTCGACGCCAGCGACAACTTCGCGACCCGCTACCTGCTCAACGACCACTGCGTCCTCACCGAGACGCCGCTGTTTCACGGCGCGATCTACCGGTTCGAAGGACAGATCACGTCCTTCACTAACGACCGCGGCGGTGACGGCCGCAGCGATACGGACGGAGACGAGACGTCGCCGCCGTGTTACCGCTGTGTCTTCCCCGAAGCGCCCGAACCCGGTACCGTTCCGGACTGCGCCACCACGGGCGTCCTCGGCGTCCTCCCCGGCACCGTCGGCTGTATCCAGGCCACCGAGGTCGTCAAATACCTGCTCGGGAAGGGCGGTCTGCTCGAGGGTCGCCTCCTGCTGTACGACGCGATGGACATGAGCTTCGAGGAGGTCCCGGTCCGGCCGAACCCGGCGTGTCCGGTCTGCGGGGACGACCCCGAAATCGAATCGGTCTCGGACGTGGCCTACGAGGGCACCTGCGAGATTTCGGCCGACTGATACGGTCTGCTGTACCGATTTACCGGCACGACCGCAGGCCAGATCGCAGTCGCGCCGGAAATGACTGACAGCAGTCCGTATGAGCGCAGCGAGACCCTCACTCCGATCGGGTCTCGGAAAGTGAGCAGTGACCGAAGGGGACCGTGAGCGGAGCGACGACAACCGGTTCGTCCGCCCGAACGCCGCCGCGGTGACGACAGTTACGGCGTGCCGACGTGCCGGCGTCTGCCGTTCAAGTAGACGACTGCCGAGAGCCAGAGCGCAACGATGAATCCGTAGACGCCGTCCCCCGACGGGTTCGCCGACTCCAGGATCGTCGCTAGCAGAGAGACGAGCGCGTAGGCGCCCAGCGGCGCGCCGACGTACGCCCAGTAGTTGGGCCTCCAGTCACGTCCAACTTCCCGGACCCGCCCCGCTTCCCGGAGGGTGACCGCGTCCTCGAAGAGCGCGACGGCGGTGACGACGGAGAACGGGACCAGCACGAACAGCGCCAGCACCGAGAGGGCGAAGCCGGCACCGCCCTCGGGCCGGACGCCGAACACGTAGAGCAGTACCGCTGGAGCAACGAGGCTGTACGCGGCGACCCACCGCCACCAGCCGGAGACGTCGCCGTCCGAGTTCGCGTTCACTCGAGAACGGGCCCTGTCTCGAGCGCGATCGATCCGGGTGGCCAGCCAGTCACCGACGTAGGCACCGATCGCCCCCGACAGGGCGAACAGGCCGACGACGATCGGAATCGCGACCGGGAACAGGACGGCGGCGACCGCGGCCCGCCACCCCGACAGGGACCACGCGAGGTCGAGCATGTGGGCTATCGCCCGGAGTACCGCGGGGACGGAGCCGACGACGCCGGC
>NZ_JAQIVI010000817.1 GCF_028618695.1 Natrinema soli
CGACGTCGGCGGCCGACCAGACGCCCCGACCCGCCGCGAGGGCGACCTCGTCGAGCGCGGCGAACTCGTCGTGGGCCGCAAAGCCCGACGAATAGACGCGGGCGTACCCGTCAGCAACGATCCGGCGGTTGTAGTTCACCGAGAACGAACCGGCGTCGAAGCTGGCCGTGAAGTCGTCGGGATCGTAGTGGAGGTAGCCGAGCAGTCGCCCGTAGTTTCCGCGTATCGGCTCCGCCTCGTCGAAGGTGAGCTTGACGTGGCGGCCCTCGAGATCGGGGTCGTCGACCGCCGCGCCGTCGGGTGCCAGCCGCTCGAGGATGTAGTCGGACGCGCGGTCGCCCCAGTCGTGGAGGTGGTCGGTCGCGTCGTCGGGGACGCCGAACCACTCCTTCGGGCTGGTCTCCGTCGGCGGCGTCTCCGCAGTGTCGACGCCGACGTTGCGGACGGTCTCGCGGTAGCCGTACTCGGTGTCGAGTTCGACCTCGACGGTGTCGCCGTCGAACACGCGAGTGATCCGGCCGTAGTACTCACCGTCGCGGTCGAACTCGATCCCGATCCCGTCTCGGTCTTCGAAGTAGTCGAACGCGGGCGAGAACTCCGTCGCGACCGGCTCGTAGACGGGACCGGCGTTTCTGACCTCGTCTTCGACCTGCCCGCCGTTAAAGCGGAAGGCGAGATCGAGTCGATCGGCGATCTCGTTCAAGTTCTCCGTTCGATCGTTCCCGCCGAAGTCCGACTGATCGAATAGGAAGACGGCTCCGCCGTCCGCGACGAACGACTCGAGGGCCGCGAGTTCCGAGTCGTCGAACGCCCACTGGGGCGTCGTGATCACGAGCCCGTCGGCGTCCGCCAGCCCGACCGAACCCGACTCCGCCGCGAGAGACGCCTCGTCGAATGCCGTCGTCGTGAACACGTGACTGTCCCAGCCCGACGCGTCGTCGTCGACCTGATCCGCGTTGAATCGGAACCCGATATCGAGCCGCTCGGCGACCTCGTTGAGGGCCCCCGTCTCGTCGTGGCCGCCGTAATCGGCCTGATCGTGGAGCAACACGGCTCCGGCGTCCGCGACGAACGACTCGAGGGCCCCAAGTTCGTCGTCGGTGAACGCCGCTGCGGGCGTCGTGATCACGACCGCATCGGCGTCGGTCTCGGTACTCCCGTCCGCACCGTCGCTCGCGCCCTCGAGAACCGCCAGCAGGTCATCAGCGGCGGTGACGGTGTATCCGTCGCTTTCGGCGTCGGCGATGAACGTCTCGAACCGGCCGGTATCGTAGTACTGGTTGTGGCTCTCGTCCCAGTAGACGGTCTCGCCGTCGATCACCGCATCCCAGACACCCCGGACGAACGCACGGTTCTCGTCGTGATCGCTGTCGTCCTCGACGAACGGCGCACCGAACCCGACCACCCGATCGTCGCGGGTGATCAGCGGAATCCGCTCGTCGTCGCCGTACTCGACGGCGTCGGATCCGGTCTGATCGCCGTTCGTCGCCGTCGATTCCGCCCACGCGAGGACCTCGAGGTCGTCGTCCGCAGCCAGGTGCGCCTCGGTGAGCGCGTCGCCATCGGGCGACACCTGGCTCGCCGTCGAATAGAACTGGAGGGTCGTCCCGTCGGTCGCGAACTCCGTGAGCGCTCGCAGCTCGTAGCCGTTGTCCTCGGCGTAGCGCCGGAAGGTCTCGTGACTCGAGAGGTCCCAGTACTGCTCGTGGCTCTCGTCCCACAGCACCGTCCCGTCGGGCCCGAGCAGTTCGTCCCAGGCGTTCAGCACGAACTCCTCGTTTCCGGCGTCGAACCCGCCGCGATCGTCGCTGAGGAAACCGGCGCTGCCGATCCCCATCACGGTTCCGTCTTGCGTGATCAGCGGAATTCGCTCGTCCTCGTAGGAGACGACGTCTGCTTCGTCGGTTCCGTCGTTCGTGCTCGTCACGTACGCGTTCTCGGAGGCCCACGCGACGACGTGTTCCTCGTCGGTGAGCGGCGCATACGTCGTGCTCACCTGTGACGCCGTCGAGTAAAACGAGAGGGACTCGAGCCCGTCGCCGGACGCCGAGTCGGCGGTCGCGAGCGCGTCGGATGATCGGGACAACGCGAGCGCACCCGTCGTCGTACCGAGCAGCGAGACGAACGATCGACGATTGATTCCGCTCTCACCGGTGGCTCGAAACGAGACCATGCGCACTGTGACTGTCTTTGTTACGTGAATCTTCGTAATAGTAATACGTCGATCTATGTGATCTATATTCGCGACCGAGGCGCACCGACGGGCGACGGACGGGCTCGGGGCCGACGATCGGAACTCGCGGCCCTCGAATCGAGAGCGCAACGGATGGACCGGAACCGATCGCATCGAACGGCTCGACGCGGACCGTGAGACGGCGAGACGGGATCCCGTTCAGGGGGCCGTCGATCCGCCGTGGGCCGCTCGGAGGCGCTCGAGCCACCGCGCACCCGTCCGAAGCGCCATCGAAAACTCGTCGCCGAACGAACACCGCGCCGGCTCGGTCTCGCAGGGGTTTCCCATGACGATCTCGACCGTCGGCGAGCCGCCCTCGAACACCGCCGCGCTCGCGGTCGTCAACTGACCGAACGCGTGGTCGTCCGTCTCGGGTTCGGGATGCCGGCAGATCGACTCGTTTCCCGGCCCGTGCTCGTGATCCGCCGCGATCCGCCAGAGAGAGTCGCGGTCGATTTCGTCGCCTCCCGCCTCGAGCAGCGCCGTCGCTCGCTGCCGGCGGCAGCGAGAACTCTCGGTCGACTCCGAGCGCGACAGCACGAAGTGATTCGTCCGGGCGACGGCCCCGTCGTCGGCGACCGCAATCCGCTCTTCGAGCGGGTTCACCTCGAGCAAGACGGCATCGGTTCCGTCCGCCAGAAACAGCGTCTGGGCCATCAGCTGCCGCGTCGGGATCGACTCGAGGAGTTCCCGGGCCGCCCCGACGGTGACACACTCCTCGAGCACGCGCCGGACGACGGTGCCGTTCCGGAACTGCGCCTCGGGCTCGATATCGTCCCGGTTCGCGTCGATGTAGGTGTTCGCGGCGACCAGCCCCCGATCGTTCACGCCCTTGTAGAGCATGACCGTCCCGCAGGTGTCGACGGTCAGAAAGCCGTGGTAGCCGTCGATCGCCGGCTGTTCGACGACCGATTTGGGGCGGGCACCCCGACCGGCGATGTCGCGGTTCTTGAGCACGAGTGAGCCGTCTCGTCCGGTCCGCGACGGCGACACGAGCGCGTTCGTACAGCCGCGCGAGGGATCGTCGGCCGGCTCGGCGGCCAGTTCGTCACAGAGGTCGCTGTACGCGAAGGCGTAGACCTCGTAGCTATCGGGATCGACGTCGAGCGTTTCGGCCATCGCCTCGTAGGACCGCACGTGTCGGTCGGGCATGCTCTCCCGACTGCGACGCGCGTACTCGAGCAGCGGCTCGAGGTCGACGTCCCGGGCGTCGATCAGCGACTCGAGTTCGGCGACGGCCCACTCGACGGCCTCGCGTTCGGTGTCGGCACGTCGGCGCGCCTGTTCGGCGAACGTGACCGGTTCGGGCGGCGCGTCCGGGCCGGTGAACGCGACCGGCTCGAGGTCGGTGTCGTCCATACCGTCGGAAGGTGATCCAGCGGGTTGTATCGTGGGCCTGAACGGGAAACCCGGTACAGGTGAGAGCGGAGATTACGGGCTCGAGCGGCGGCAAGCGAGCGGGCACCAGCAGCAGAAGTGACGGCGGCAACCGAGCGCGGGCGACAGCGAGGGCTATCGGGCAGGTATCAAGGGTCGAAAGGGTGTACACGTGTCGGCAGCGAGGATGACGATCGTCGTGCGTGCGTCGCGATGATCGGTGCGTCCCCCGTATCCCCTGTGATGCCACCGGTTGGCCCTGCCGACGTTCTATATAACGTTAGTGGCCGACATTAGTGTACCGGAACAGATTAATAGTCAAATATATACCCATCCGGAAGTATGCATCTCCGGTCACTCGTCACTCTCGAGAGTCTCACCGATCGAGTCGTCTCGTGCGGTCGCTGTCGCCCGGCGACCGGATGATCGACACGGTCGCTCGAGCGGAACATCCGGCTCGACGAGAACAATCCCGTAGAACGGAAGCGACTGACTCGCCTCGAGGACGGCCGTCGTCTGCGCGTCGTGCCAGGTGGCGGTGTGATCGCTCACGTACTCGAGCGCGTCGACGACCTGGACGATCTCGGCCTCGAGCGCGTCACCGCTGGCCGTCGAACGCTCGAATTCCGACGCTCGAGAACTCATAGCGGCCCCTCCCGTGCATTGCGAACTGCGCGCGTACAGTCCGGGACACAACCGACGAAGCACGTCGATGCGGTCACCGCAGCGCTCGCACTCGTCTGACTCGACGAGGCGGTTCATCGCGAACCACCGCCCTCGCGGCCAGTAGCCGTCTGTAGTGTCTACTCTTCTGTTGTTACTGTTGTAACAAGCAGCCCTGTTACTCCTCTCGTACTCAGAATGTATTCTTTACGTATAAATTCGGATCTCCAGGAGATGGGAAACAGAGATGAGGAGTCGCGCGTCTTAGCGGCTTGCGAAGAGTGCGGTGCAGTATATGCAGCAGTCGACTTGCTGAACAACGGTCTCAAGCCGATTGGAAGCCGAGATGGTTGTGGCTCTTGCGGTGGAACCGAATTTACGCGTCTGTCAAACATGACGGAGGGCAGCGAATCGGCCGAAGACGACACCGACAACTGAATAGCTCCGCCCGAGGACCGGTCAGTTCCACCGTCGGCGCGAACCGCTCGATTCTTGAGAGCGCGCTGAACCTCCTCGTCAGTAGCTTGATGAGCGGGATGGGCTATGGGCGTCTGACTCTCGACATCGTACAGTCGGTTCGCCGAAACGAACCCACTACACATCGGCCTCACCGCCGTGACGACCGGGCGACGTTTCCGGGTCTGGGATCGACACGTCGACACCAGCGGCGGAGCCGCGGCTTCATCGAGCGTACGCATCACAGTCGCCACACCGATGGGCTCGATCGTCATCGTCACCGAAGACGCGGCGGAACTGATCGGTGATGTGGGCTCCGCAGTTGCGACGGGTCGAGTTATCGACTGACGGCCAGGGCGCGACCGTCACGCCGACCACCTCACGGACTGCCCGACAACGAAAAACGCAGGCAGGCAGAGGGTGATGTTCAACTGCTGAACGAAGTTCGGATTCTCAGAACGAGTATCGTTTCGAGAATCCCGCGTTTTTGAGCCGTAGCGGGTTTCTCTCCTACATTTCAGTAGAAGGTCTAAAACGACAGTTTTCGTACGGGCACGATGGGATTATGAACTACGCCGTCGGCTCGCTCCGCTCGCCGCCGTCTAGTTCAAATCCCATCTCTGTCTGTGATTTGGTCCTCGCGTCCGCTCGTCGCAGAATCACGGGCACGATGGGATTTGAACCCACGACCGTCGGATTAGAAGTCCGACGCTCTTTCCGGACTGAGCTACGTGCCCTCGAGTCGGAATCAACGACGGAACGGCATAAGCGGTTGGGATTTCCGGCCACAGTCGGCTGCTCGCTTCGATCCCGGACCTCGAGCGGGATACCTGCAGCTACTATAGTAACACTGCAATTATTTACACGCTGATCGCACAGCTGTCGTGCGATCAGGTGTGCATTGACTTGCAGTGGCTACTAGAGACGACGAGTCGTCCGAAAAAGGTATCCCGAAACAGCGTGATCGCCGTCACTGTCCGTCGTCAGAACTCGACCTGCGTCTCGTCGTCGCTCTCGTTTTCGGTGGTGTCGTTCTCGGTCCCGTCCGACTCGTTGCCCGTGTCACTCGCTGAATCGTCGGACTCGTTTCCGAGACCGCTATCTTCGGACTCATTACCCAGTTCGCTCTCGTTTGACTCGTTACCCAGTTCGCTCTCGTTGGATTCGTTACCGAGCCCGCTGTCGGACTCGTTACTCCCGTTTTCGTCGGAGCCGAGACCGTCGGAGTCGCCCGACCCGTCGCTCGATCCGCTCGACTCGTCGCTCGGTGACTCCTCGTCGGATCCACCGCTATCCGAACACCCTGCCACTGCAGCAACCATACCAGCGCCGAGTCCGGCCGCGAACCGGCGCCTGCTGATGATCGTATCTGTCATGGGTCGACACCAGTCCCCGCAACGGACTGCCACATAACGGGCTATCTCCGTTTCAGCGATCAGACGGAGTTCGACCGAATTATTTCCAATTCGAACGGTTGAGAAAGGTACGACTTTCGATTACGGCGGTTTGATACGAGACAACCGATGATAACGTACTCGTAAAACGCGCCGACTCGAGCGAGGACGGATCGCGCCGGACCCGCCCTGACGGACGCGCTGAACCGATCTGCGACCGGACACGACCGATCCGAAAACCGTTGCAACGAGACAAGGGGGAGGGGACCGCCGACGATGGTCTCGTCAGCGCGGCGCTTGCAAACGACGCGTCGCGGATCGATATCTGCGCGTTCGACGAGCGATGAACACAGCGTTTATGCACGTCTCGCCGGTACGTAGTCTCGATGCACGTCATCGGAACGGTCGGACTCCCCGGAAGCGGCAAGGGCGAGGCCGCGACCATCGCACGCGAGGACGGAATCCCGGTGGTCACGATGGGCGACGTCGTCCGCCAGGAGACGGCCGACCGCGGGCTCGACCCCGCGACGGATCACGGCACGGTCGCGCAGGCGCTGCGCGAGGAAAACGGCCCGGCGGCCATCGCCGAACGATCGCTGCCGATGATCGAGAATCGCCTCGAGGCCCACGAGACGGTGCTGGTCGACGGCATCCGCTCGGGTACCGAGGTCGACGTCTTCGAGGACGAGTTCGGCGACG
>NZ_JAQIVI010000818.1 GCF_028618695.1 Natrinema soli
CGACGGCGACGGCACCGATCGCGGGGGCGAGT
Organism: Natrinema soli; assembly: GCF_028618695.1. Next base: position 33 of record NZ_JAQIVI010000818.1, read on the forward strand.
CCCCACTCGAGCGAGCGCCCGGCGGCGTAGTCGACGTCCGTCAGGAACACCGCCGAGAGACAGCCGAAGAGCGCGAGCGTGCCGTATTTGCCGCCGAAGCCGCCGAACGATTCGGCCGTCGCGACGAACGCGAGCCCGGAAACGAGTCCCGCCAGCGCGACCCCCTCGATCGAGGGGAACACCGCCGGCGAGGCCATCCCGACGAACGATCCGCAGTAGGCCGCGCCGTCGATCCGCGGGAGTGCGAGGCCGACGACCAGCCCAACGAGCGCGGACGCGAGAACCGGGCCGAGATCGGCGTGGACGCTCAGTCCGTAAGTGAGCACCGCCGCGGCCGGGACCGCGAGCGCGTCGACAGCGTCCGTGCGATCGAACCCGGTCGCATCGAACTCCCAACCAGCCGGATCGAACGTCCAGAGGCGGTGGCGCTCCGTCGCGGCGACGACGGTTCCCGCGAGAACGACCCCGAACTGGACGCTCAACAGTCCGGTCGGCGGGTCGGCCGGTGCACGAACGGCACCGAAGAGCAATGCGGCGGGCGTCACGACCAGCGCGAGGTATCCAGCGATCTGAGCCGGCCCGTACACACCCCGACTCGGCCGAGGGGAACTGAGAGTATTTCGATTCGAAATCGGGAGCCGACAGCGATTCGACACCAGTTCGCCGAGCGGAAGTACGAGGGAATTAGATGGCGTCCCAAGCTGCGGTGGCGACCGCCTCAGCTCCGCAACAGGCCGCCGTCGATCGGGATCTCGGCCCCGTTGACGAAGCTCGCGTGCGGACTCGAGAGGAAGGCGACGACGTCGCCGAGTTCGCGGGGCTCGCCGAGGCGGTCCATCGGAATGTCGCTCGCCAGTTCGGTCAGCCCCGCCTCGTAGTCCTCGTAGGCGCCGCGCTCGATGCCGGACTCGACGAGTTCCTCGATCCGGGCCGTCTCGATCGTCCCCGGAAGGACCGCGTTGGCCCGAATGTCGGGAGCGAACTCCCGCGAGATCGTCTTGACGAGACCGATCACGCCCCGTCTGACCGAGTTCGAGAGCAGGAGGCCGTCCGCGACCTCCCGGACCGTTCGCGAGGTGATGCACGTGATCGTCCCGTACTCGGATTCGAGCAGGTGCTCGTGGCTCTCCTCGATCGTCCAGACGACGCTCATCACCAGCAGGTCGTAGGCCTGATACCAGTCCTGTTCGTCGGTCTCGAGGAAGGTCGTACTCGGCGGGCCGCCCGAGGAGGTGACGAGGTGGTCGAGCCCCCCGAACGCGTCGACCGTCTCGCGGACGAGCCGGGAGACGTCGTCGGGGTCCGTGAGGTCGGCCCGGACGGCGAGCACGTCGC
>NZ_JAQIVI010000819.1 GCF_028618695.1 Natrinema soli
CAGCGAGCCGGAGCTCGCCGAAGCCCGTTCGATCGTCGACCGCTTCCGCGACTCGCTCCCCTCGAGCGAACGGCCCGACGCCGGGGAACTCGAGTCCGGCGACTCGAGCAGCCGAATCGCTGACTGAGCGGCCCGCCGGCAGTGTCGCCGCTAACAGCCGGTGCGTGTCCGATCGGACGGTCGTCGTGCGGTCGGTCGGCTACAGGATCGACTGGTACCATAGCGAACGCCACCAGAAAACCTTTATCCATCAGTAGAACAACACTAGGCCCGATGCCGGCTCTTCACAGTGCGCCAGCCGTCGACGTCGAACGATTCGTCCGGCTCACGGACGTGGAACTCGATGAGGCGTATGCGCTCCTCGCGAACCCGCGAACGCGTCTCATCCTCCACATGCTCTCGACGTGTGAATCACCGCTCCCGGTCGACAGGCTGACCGACGCCGTCGTCGGTCGGGACGACGCCGACGAACGCGCCGTCCGCGTCTCGCTCGTCCACGTCGTCCTGCCGAAACTCGAGGCGCGCGACGTCCTCGAGTACGACCGCGAGACGGACACGGTCCATCTGGAACGTCCCGTCGTCGTCGCGGACGATCGGGTCGCGGAACTCGCCGGTGCGGTCGAGTCGCCGGGTTCGAACGCGTCACAGCGGCGTGACTCTGCCGATTAGCTCACGGAGCCGCCAACGGCGGCGAGTAGGCAGGGCTAGTTCACCGACCGTACCGTCGCGACCGATTGCAGTACTCGCGGACCGCCCGGAGAAAGTCCCGCTTGCGGAAGTCCCGCCAGTTGATGTCGGTGAAGTACAGTTCCGAGTAGACCGACTGCCAGATCATGAAATCGGAGAGTCGCTCCGCGCCGGTCTTGATCACCAGATCCGGCTCCGACGGGAACACGAGGTGGCCTTCGACGTGTTCGTCGTCGATCTCGTCGGGATCGAGTTCGCCCGACTCGACCCGCTCGGCGAGGGTCCGCACCGCGCTGGTGAACTCGTGTTTCCCGCCGAGGCCGATCCCGATCCGGATCGGCGCGTCCGCACGCGCCCTGTCCTCCGGTCCGCGAACGGCGACCGGCCG
>NZ_JAQIVI010000082.1 GCF_028618695.1 Natrinema soli
GTCGGCGTCGCTCTCGCTGTCCGCGAGCAGGTCGGCGAAGATGGGCTCGCGCGTCTCGGTGGTGAGGTTCCGGCGGTGGGCCGCGAGATACGCGTCGCGAGTGAGCGACGGCGCACCGGTTGCGGTCGTGGCATCCTCGAGAATCGCCGCTCGATCCCGCCGGGGAACGGCGAGCGTGTAATCGAGATCGAAGACGACCGCCTGTGGCATAGGAGTGAGAGGGGACTCGAGCGGGTTGAAGCTATCCCTTCTGAGACGGCGATCGACTCACTCCCGTCCCGACCGGGCCGAGCCGGAGCGCCGCCGCTCGAGTAGCGAGACCACGACGGGTTCGATCCGGCCCGAGTACTGCATGAGCGACGTGCCGAGGATGCTCATGATGAGGACGTAGCCGACGGTGAAGGCGTAGATCGTCCGTGCCGTCTCCGTCGCGATGCCGCTCCCGGCACCCGAGAGCGCGAGGCTCGCGATGATCAGGGAGAACTCGCCGCGGGTGGCCATCCCGAAGCCCACTCGGAGCGAGCGACGGTCGTCGAGACCGTAGATCCGGCCGCCGAGATAGCCGCTGACGATCTTCGTCGGCGTCGTCACGACGACGGCGGCCGCGATCATCCCGAGGATCGAGAGCGTGAACAGTCCCGGATCGGTGACGAGGCCGATCCAGAAGAAGAAGATCGCCGCGAAGGCGTCTCGGAGCGGTTCGAGCAGTCGCTCGAGGTCGTGGACGTGATCGGTCGAGGAGAAGGCCATGCCGACGAAGAACGCGGCGACGGCCTCGCTGACGCCCAGCGCGAGCGCGATGCCGGCGACGAGGATCGTGACGCCGAGCGCCCGGACGACGACGAACTCGTTGGTGTCGGCGTCCAGAAAGCGCTGGAAGAAGCCGGTCCCGACGGTGACGAGCGCGAGCAGGGCGACGATGACGCCGATCGCGATCCCGATCTGGCCCGCGGCCGCCCCGACATCGCCGCCGCCCAGCACCAGCGCGGACGCGATCGCCAGGTAGACGGCGATGAAGAGGTCCTCGTAGACGAGCGTCCCGAGCAGCGGTTCGGCCTCGTCGTTGGCGATCCAGCCGAGGTCGATCAGCGACTTCGTGATGATCGCGCTCGAGGAGATGTAGACGATCCCGGCGGTGAGAACGGCCGCGAGGAAGCTCCCGTAGACGAGATAGCCAAAGCCCAATCCGATGCCGAAGTTGACGACCAGATCGACGGTTCCCGCCCTGCCGATCCGATCCCTGCTCGCGAGCAGTCGATCCAGGTTGAACTCGAGACCGAGGAAGAATAACAGGAGGACGATCCCGATCTCGGCGCCGACGACGATGAAGTCAGTCTCGCCGAGCGCGAGTCCGCCCAGCGCTGCCAAGAGGTCCATCCCGCCGATCGTCACCTCGGGAACGGTGACAGTGACGCCGCCGACGCCGACATCGCTCCCGACGAGCGCGGGGAGTTCACCCAGCACGTTCGATCCCAGCACCATCCCGATGATGATATAGAACGGGATCACCGACTGATCGACTCGACTCGAGCAGATACCGGCGAACGCGACCGCGGTAAAGAGGATTCCCACGTCGACGAGCGCCGTTTCAGTCGCCACTAGCGCTCACCTCCGCGGCGGTACTCGTCCCGTTCACTCCTCGAACCCTGCTCCGAGCAGTTCCTCGAACTGGGCGCAGTCCTCGCGGTCGCCGATGACGACCAGGGTATCGCCGATCTCGAGGACTGTCTCCGGCGTCGGCGGCGAGATCAACGTCTCACCGCGCTGGATGGCGACGATCGAGACGCCCGTCCGCTCGCGGATGTTCGACTCGGCGAGGCTCTGGCCGGCGACTTCGGCCTCCTCGGCGACGCCGTACCACTCGAGGTAGGTGTCGTCGGAGAGCATCGTCTCCACCTGTTCGGCCTGCACCGGCTGGAAGTACGCCCCCTCCAGGATCGTGCCGATCTTCCGGGCGAGTCGGTCCGAGGCCTCGAACAGTTTGTCGCTGTCGGCATCCGCATCCGGTTTCAGGTACACCTCCCGTTTCCCCGTGTTGTGCGTCACGATGACGAGTCGCTCCCCGTTCTCGAGTTCGACCTCGAATTTCTTCCCCACGCCGGGGAGGTCGCTCTCGTAGACTGTCATACGAATATATTCGAAGCCAATCTATTAAATAGGGTGTCCTCGCGGAACCGCGACGCCGGTACCAATCCGCGGTGATCTCTCGACGCTCACCACGACGGCTACTCGGCCAACCCCTCGATGAGGAACTCCGCGGAGGCGAGGTTCGTCGCGAGCGCCGTGTCGCGAACGTCACAAATCCGTAGCAGCGCCGAGATATCGGGCTCGTGGGGCTGGGCTCGCAGCGGATCCCGGAGGAAGACGATCCCGTCGAGTTTCTCCTCCGCGACCTCCGCACCGATCATCAGGTCCCCGCCGAGCGGTCCCGATTCTTTGCGTTCGATCTCGAGATCGGTCTCGTCTATGAGCCGCTGTCCCGTGGTCCCGGTCGCGATCAGGTCGTACTGCCGCAGTTGTTCCTCGTGCGCTCGAGCGAACTCGATGAGATCCGGCTTCTTCTCGTCGTGGGCGATCAGCGCGACGCGAGTCATACCGGCCCGTCAACCCCGCGGAAAATAAACGCTCGCTCGCGGGGACGGTTCGCTCACTCCCCCGACCGGACTCGAGGCGGCTATCGACTTTTGGCGCTGGCGACCGACCACCGACTATGGACGACCCCACCGAGCCCGGCGATCGATCGGCGAGACACGTCTGGTCGGCCGGTCGGTATCCCGCGATGGCACCGAACATGCTGCCCGCCATCGCGCGACTGGTCAACACCGCGGGGATCGATCCGGGCAACCGCGTCCTCGACGTCGGCTGCGGAACCGGCAACGCCGCGTTGACGGCCCGTCGAGCGGGCGCGAACGTCGTCGGCCTCGATATCGCTCACGGAATGCTCGAGCTGGCTCGTGACAACGCCTCGCTCGCCGAAGCCGATATCGACTGGGTCACCGGCGACGCCGAGACGCTCCCCGTTCCGGACGACGCGTTCGACGTGGTCCTCTCGAACTTCGGTCACGTCTTCGCGCCGGACTCGGCCCGCGCCGGCGCGGAACTCCGTCGCGTGACGAAACCCGGCGGCCGGGTCTGTTTCACCGCGTGGTCGCCCAACGGCGTCGTCGGGGACCTCACGGCGGTCCTGACCGACCACGTCGCCGAACCGCCGAGCGATCCGTGGTCGCACCTGCAGTGGGGCGAGCCGGATTTCGTCCGCGACCAGTTCGCCGACGTCACCGACTGCTCGTTCCAGCGCCGACTGCTCGAGTTCCGGTACGCCACCCCGAGTCACTTCTGGCGGGAGTTCGCCGAGGAGTCCGGCCCGCTCTCGCCCGTCCTCCGGCAAATGGACGACGACGACGCGCGAGCTGCGCTCCGCCGGGACGCGGTCGCCGCGCTCGAGGACTGGTTCGGGGACAACGCGATCCGCGTCGAGTACCTTCAGGTGCGAGCCGTGATCGAGTAACGCCGGCAGCGCGATCGCTCGCCGCCGGCGAGCGGCGAGACGCGCACGGGGGTCCTTACAGCAGACCGTATGAGGAGACGAGCCACGGCATCGCCGGCGTCTCCGTCGTCGACAGGAGGACGGTTTCGACCGGAGTCGATAGCGACGGGTATACAAGAGCGAGACGTTGCATGGCATCATTGAAGACGGTTCGCGGCGAGAGGGACGATAAATGAGTGACCAAATCGTTCTCACCGCGAAAACTGCCCCGGACGCCGTCGACGAGACCCCGCCGAGCGCCAAACTCGTGCTGACGGTCCTCGCACACGAGGGAAGTCTCACCCAGTCTCGACTCGCCGAGGAGACGATGCTCCCCGCTCGAACGGTCCGCTACGCGTTACAGCAACTCGAGGAACACGACCTCGTCGACTCGCAGATTTCGTTCGCGGACGCCAGACAGCACGTGTATTCTCTCAATGACGATCGGTTTGCGAAGGCGGACGCTCGAGAATAGCGTTCGTGACGGCCCGAGGAGGGCCTCGGCGTCCGCCCCGTTCGGTCCCGGGTTTATTGATACTGCCTCGCGTACGTCTGCGTATGCCCGACGACATTCCCGGCATCCACCACGTAACTGCCATCGGGAGCGACCCCCGTCGCAACCTCGAGTTCTACACCGAGACGCTCGGGCTCCGTCTGGTGAAGCGAAGCGTGAATCAGGACGACGTCTCGGTCTATCACCTGTTCTACGGTGACCGCGGCGGGAGCCCCGGGACGAGCATGACGTTCTTCCCGTACACCGACGCCCGTCCCGGGCGAGTCGGTACCGGACAGGCCAGCGCGGTCGCGTTCCTGATCCCGGACGGGTCGCTCGAGTTCTGGACCGATCGGCTGGCGGACGCCGGCGTCGACACCGAGACGGAAGCGCGCTTCGGCGACACCGTCGTTTCGTTCCGGGATCCCGACGGCCTTCCGTTCGAACTCGTCACCCGATCCGACGCGCCCGCCGGCGATCCGCCCGAGGGACCGGTTCCCGACGAGCACGCGATTCGGGGCTTCTTCGGCGTGACGCTGTCGCTGGCGACGGCCGACCCGACCGCGGAACTCCTGCGGACGATGGGATACAGCGAAACCGACGAAGCCGGCAGCCGTCGGCGATTCGAGAGCGACGGCGAGCTGGGATACGTCGTCGACATCTGCGAGGAGCCACAGGCACCGCGCGGACAGCCCGGTGCCGGTACCGTCCACCACGTGGCGTTTCGAACGACGAGAGACGACCAGCCCGAGTGGCGCGACGTGCTCCAGGGGCAGGGGCTCCGGCCGACCGAGATCATCGACCGCAAGTGGTTCGAATCGGTCTACGCCCGCGAACACGGCGGCGTCCTCTTCGAGTTCGCCACGAAGGAACCGGGGTACACCGTCGACGAGGATCTCGAGGAACTCGGCGAACGCCTCGTTCTCCCCGAGTGGCTGGAAGACCGCCGGGAGGAGATCGAAGCCGGACTGCCGGAACTGTCGACGGAGTAGCGGCATCGAACGAACGCCGTTCGCCGCGATCGACGGTCTCGCCGTCGGTCGACAGTCTTTCTGTCGGCGGCAGGCGAACGGGGCAGACGGAAGCGTTTTTCGGGCGCGCTCGTAGGATCAACTACAATGACAGCGCTCAGCGCACACCACGTCGGGATCACCGTCGCCGACCTCGAGGAGACGCTCGCGTTCTACCGTGACGTGCTCGAGCTCCGGGTCGCCGACCGATTCAGCGTCGGCGGCGAGGCGTTCTCCGACGCCGTCGGCGTCGAGGGTGCGAGCGCGGAGTTCGCACACCTCGAGGCGGACGGAGCCCGGATCGAACTCGTCGAGTACGAGCCCGAAGCGAGGGGGTCCCCGACGGCGGGGCTCAATCAGCCGGGCGCGTCACACGTCGGCCTCTCGGTCGACGACCTCGAGTCCTTCGCCGAAGCCCTTCCCGAGGACGTTCCGACGCTCAGCGAGCCACGGACGACCGAGAGCGGGACGACGATCATGTTTCTGCGAGATCCCGAGGGGAACCTGATCGAAGTGCTCGAGACGTGACGAAAACGAATCGCGAATCCGAGTGAGAGCGGAGTCCGGGGCCGTCACCGTCCGTTACAGGCCAGCGTCGAACTGACCTGTTCGACCTCCTCGTCACAGCCCGAGCAGACGCGTTTCTCGGTCGCGATGTAGACGTCGCCACACCGCGAGCAGTGGAAGAGATTGCCGAACCTGCTCGAGACGCTGTCCCCGCCCCCGCGATCGCTCTCGTCGGCCACTGTCTCCGTCTCGTTCGTCAGCGTCGATCGGACTCGTTCGCGAAGTCGCTGCGAGAACGACGTCGCGTTCTGTCGTATTCCCATACAGTGGGCAACTGTTATAGGAATCAAGTAGCTGATGTCTAAAGTATTTGGAGCGCCTCGGTGTACCGTAGCACGCCACGGGTCGCTCGACGAGGCGTCTCGGTACCGGGTACGATCCGCCACCGGCCGATGGCCGGCGGATAGCAACCTTTTCGACTATCGCGTGACCACTCCCGGCATGAACTTCTTCGATCGCTTGCACGACCGCATTCGAACGGTCGACAGCGTCATCTCGGTCGGGCTCGACCCCGACCAGTCGCGCCTACCCGATCACCTGCACGAACGCGACCTCCCCAGGTGGGCGTTCAACCGGCGCATCATCGACGCGACCCACGAGCACGCCGCGGTCTTCAAGCCGAACGCGGCCTTCTACGAGGACCCCGACGGCTGGCGCGCTCTCGAGGAGACCATAGCCTACGCCCACGGGAAGGGCGTGCCCGTCCTGCTCGACGCCAAGCGCGCCGATATCGGGAACACGACACGGCAGTACGCACGGCTGCTCGAGACCGTCGACGCCATCACCGTCAATCCCTACATGGGTCGCGATTCGCTACAGCCGTTCCTGGCGAACGAGGAGGCCGGCGTGTTCGTTCTCTGTCGGACCTCGAACCCGGGCGGCGCGGATCTGCAGGACCTCGAACTCGAGACCGGCGAGTCAGTCTACGAACGGGTAGCCGCGCTGGCGGATCTCTGGAACGAGAACGACAACGTCGGACTCGTCGTCGGCGCGACCCAGCCCGACGAACTCGAGGACCTCCGCGAGCAGGTTCCGGATCTCCCCTTCCTCGTCCCCGGAATCGGGGCGCAGGGCGGCGACGCCGAAGCGGCGATCGAGTACGGGCTGGCCGACGGCGTCGGACTGGTCAACTCCTCGCGCGGAATCATTTTCGCTGGCGAGGATCACGGTGAAGATTTCGCTACTGCGAGCGGGCACGCCGCGAAGCGACTCAAAAAGCGGCTCAATCGGTACCGAGACGAGTAGCGGTCCGTCGCCTTCTCGGTGCCGTTCTACCGGTGGTCCGGATCGGTGTCGACTACCCGCCCCGCGATACAACCGTCGATCACTCGAGCGACGACTTCCACCGTGACCGGCTCCGGCGGCGGCCGCTCCTCGAGGCGATTCAGCCCCTCGACGACGGCGATGTCCATCGGACTGGCGTCGTTCGGGTGGTCGGCGACGAGGGTTTCGTCGTGCTCCTCGAGTCGGAGCCGATACGTCTCGCCGATGCCGAGTGACTCGCCGAGCAGGTCGCGTATCGAGGTCACGGGATTGCTATCCTCGGTTTCGTCGGTCGGGTCAGAACTGGTTGATCTCCACGTCGTCGTTCCCGGGACCCGGCTGTGCCTGCGAGGCGCAGTCGGCACACAACCCCATGCTGTCCTCGTAGTGAAGCTCACACGCGAGCGTCCCGCAGTTGGAACACCGTTCCTGGGCCGGACGGGATTCACAGATCTGACAGAGGCCACTCACACTCATACCGTGCGGTACGGACTCGAGGGGCTTGAAAGCGGCCCCGGCACGTTCGGCCCGGCCGTCGGCTCCGGACTGTGGTCGCCCTCGCGAACGCGAACGATGGATGGCCCCAGCCGCGCGGCCACACGACATTCCGTCCGCTTCCGCGGCGTTCGAGTACCTCCCGGTGTAGTTTTCGTCGACTCAACGGTAATACCATGACACATATTGTCAATGTACGGGAAGGCTTTTGCCGTGTGCCCCGCTACCAGGGGGTATGAGCCGTGACCGGGCTCTCCTCGAGCGAGCCCTGGACCGTGGCGAACAGGACGGTGGCAACGTCGAGTTCAAGGAACGACTGTCGCGAGACGTCCACCTCGAGGGTGGACGGCGGGAGAGTCTGGCCGCGCAACTCCGACACCGACTCCTTTCGGGCGACGGCGAAGCGACGTACGTCGTCGGCGTCACCGACGACGGCGGACTCGCCGGGATCGATCCCGACACCTTCTCCGAGACGATGGACGTCCTCTCCCTGCTGGCCGAGGAGGCCGACGCACACATCGAAGACGTCCAGACCTGGGGGATTAACGAGGGCATCGTCGGCGTCGCTCAGGTTCGGGAGGGCGGCGTCCTCGAGACGGACGACGAACACGTCGTCGTCGGGACGGCGGGCCACGTCGACCACGGAAAGAGCACCCTGGTGGGGTCGCTCGTAACGGGCAAACCCGACGACGGGGACGGTGCGACGCGCGCGTTCCTCGACGTGCAGCCCCACGAGGTCGAGCGCGGGCTCTCAGCCGATCTCTCCTACGCCGTCTACGGCTTCGACGACGACGGGCCCGTTCGAGTGCGGAATCCGAACCGCAAGGCCGACCGCGCGGAAGTCGTCCAGGAGGCCGATCGACTCGTCTCCTTCGTCGACACCGTCGGCCACGAGCCGTGGCTCCGGACGACGATCCGCGGCCTCGTCGGGCAGAAACTCGACTACGGCCTGCTGGTCGTGGCCGCCGACGACGGGCCGACCCGGACGACCCGCGAACACCTCGGCGTCCTGCTCGCCACGGACCTCCCGACGATCGTCGCGATCACGAAGACCGACACCGTCGACGAGGAGCGCATCGAGGAAGTCGAACGCGAGGTCGAGCGACTCCTCCGGGAGGTCGACAAATCGCCGCTGCGGGTCATCCGTCACGGCGTCGACGCCGCCGTCGAGGAAGTCAGCGAGCGCGTCGTTCCGATCGTCGAAACCAGCGCGATCACGATGGACGGCCTCGAGACGCTGGACGAACTGTTCGATCGGCTCCCGAAGACGTCCCAGGACACCGGCGAGTTCCGGATGTACGTCGACCGAAGCTACTCGGTCACGGGGGTCGGCGCGGTCGCCTCCGGCACCGTCATGGCCGGTGAGGTCGAGGCCGGCGACGAACTCCTGATCGGCCCGATGGCCGACGGTCGGTTCCAGGAGGTCGAGGTTCGATCGATCGAGATGCACTACCACCGGGTCGACAAGGCTCAGGCGGGCCGGATCGTCGGCATCGCACTCAAGGGAATCGCGGAGAGCGCGATCGAGCGCGGCATGGTCCTCCTGCCCCGCGATACCGATCCGGAACCCGTCCGGGAGTTCGAGGCCGAAGTCATGGTGCTCAATCACCCCACCCGAATCGGCGAGGGGTACGAACCGGTCGTCCACCTCGAGACGATCGGCGAGGCCGCGGCCTTCTACCCCAAAAACGGCCGGCTCCTGCCGGGCGATACGGGCGAGACCACCGTCCGGTTCAAGTTCCGCCCGTACCTCGTCGAGGAGGGCCAGAAGTTCGTCTTCCGCGAGGGCCGCAGCAAGGGCGTGGGGACGGTGACCGACGTCCATCCCGCCGACTGATTCGTTTCGGAAACGACGTCTTTCTCCGGCCCGGTCACCCACTGCGGTGGTACGCGCTGTCTGCGAGAACTCTAGCCTCGCAGCCCATTCGCGCGGCGTCGCCGCGCGAAGACGCCGTCTCGTCCGAAATTCAATCGCTCAATCATACTGGACACTCCTGAAAAAGCGGCCACAATCGGAGCCGTTTCCGGATCACAGAGCGTCGAGCCCGAGCAGGTCGTCCTGCACCCGCTCTCCGACCCGGATCTCGCTGTCCGATCGCGGGTACGAACAGCACAGCAGTACGTAACCGTCGTCCTCCTGTTCGGGGGTGAGCCCCGTCCCCTCGCGCCCGTCGAGGTCGCCCTCGAGCAACTCGCCCGCACAGGAGGTACACATCCCGTTTCGACAGGAGTGGGGCAGCTCGAGGCCGGCGCGCTCGGCCGCGTCGAGGACGTACTCGTCCGGGCCGACCGTGACGGTCTCCGTCCCATCCTCGAGGTGGAACGTGATCTCGTACATCTATATCCGCTGGCGGAGCTTGTACAGTTCCAGCGCTTCCAGACGCGGGTCGCCGGTGCCGACCTCGTCGTGCTCGAGGCTGGCACCGCTGATGCTCTCGTTGAACGACGTGCTGACGCCCTCCTCGTCGAACGTCGAGTCCATGATGTAGGCGATGTTATCGCGCACCGTCTCGAAGCTCTGGCCGAGTTCGTCGGCGGCGTCCTCGATCGCGTCGATTAC
>NZ_JAQIVI010000820.1 GCF_028618695.1 Natrinema soli
CGTCTGCGGGTCGCCGGTCGCGCTTCCCGCGCCGTAGGTCGAACCGTGGTAGGACCGCCACCGGGACAGGATCTTCGGCGCGTCGGCGTAGTCCCGTGCGACCGTCATCGCGAGCTCGTTCGCCTCGCTGCCCGAGACCGAGAACATGACGTCCGACAGCGAGTCGGGGCCGACCGCGGCGAGACCCTCGCTCAGTTCTGCTCGCGCCGGCGTTCGCTTCGCGGAGGAGACGTACTGGATGCGCTCGAGTTGCTCGGTCATCGCGTCCACGATGGCCCGATTTCCGTGGCCGGCGTTGACGCAGTACAGTTGCGAGACGAAGTCGAGGTACTCCGCTCCCTCGGCGTCGACGACGCGCGTCCCCTCACCGTCGGTGATCGTCATTCCCGTCGAATCGGGGTCGTACCAGTGGGGGATGTGCAACTGCATCTCGGCGTCCGTGTCTGTGTTATCTAGTGGCATGGTATGTGTCTGGTCGTATCGAGACAAGTAATTACCGCTGTCGGTGCCGCCCGACGACGCGTCAGCGGTCCATCGCCGCGTCGGAGATCTCGAGCGCGGTATCGAGGGCCGCGACGGCCTCGTCGATATCGGATTCGGTGATCGGCAGCGGCGGCGCGACGATGAGCGTGTTGATCATGTTCGCGACGTAGATGTCCTCGTCGGCGGCGGCCGCAGCGACCTCGTCGACGACCGTCGATCCCGTCGAGATCTTGTCCACGCACTCCCCGAAGGGAACGCGCTCGTCCAGGTCCCTCGTTAGCTCGAGCCCGCGGAAGAGCCCGACGCCGCGGGCCTCGCCGACGCTCGGGTGGGTTTCGGCCAACTCCTCGAGGCGGTCGCCGAGGTAGTCGCCGACCTCGCTGGCGTGCTCGATGAGGTTCTCCTCCTCGTAGGTCTCGACGGCGGCGAGGCCGGCCGCACAGGCGACGGGGTGGCCCGCGTATGTGTGGCCGTGACAGAACATCTCGCCCTCGAAGTGATCGGCGATCTCGTCGGTGACGATCATCGCTCCGAGCGGCGCGTACGCGCCCGGGAGCCCCTTCGCCATCGTCATGATGTCGGGGGTGACGTCGAAAACGTCGCAGCCGAACCACTCGCCAGTGCGGCCGAAGCCGGCCATCACCTCGTCGCAGATGAGTAAGGCGTCGTGCTCGTGGGCGATCTCCTTCAGCCGCGGGAGGTGCTCCTCCGGCGGGACCAGAATGCCGTTCGAGCCGGCGATCGGTTCGACGAGGATCGCCGCGACCGTATCGCCCTCGAGCATCAGCATCTCGTCGATGTACTCGAGGCTCTCCATCGGCTCGAGCGTCGAGCCGTAGGCGTAGGGATCGGGAGCCTTGATCGCGCCGGGGAGCCGGGTTCGGCCATGAGCCGTCGCGGGTCGCCGGTGACGCTGATCGAGCCGGCCGTCGCGCCATGATAGGAGCGGTACCGCGAGACGATCTTCTGCTTGCCCGTGTACATGCGGGCGATCTTGATCGCGGCCTCGACGGCCTCGGTGCCGCTGGTCGAGAAGAACGTCTTCGAGAGGTTCCCGGGCGTGACGTCGGCGAGTTTCTCGCCGAGGCGGGCGCGGGCCTCCGTGGCGAATCCCGGCGCGAAGTACGCCCCTTCGCGAGCCTGCTCGGCGATCGCGTCCGCGACGGCGTCGGTCGAGTGGCCGAGGTTCGACACATGAGCTGGCCGGAGAAGTCGATGTACTCGTTCCCCTTCCCGTCGGTAAATCACCGCGCGGACGGTATCGGACGGACTCACTCGCGAGCGGCGTTCGACTCGAGTCCGCTGGAGAGGATCTCGCAGGACGCTCCGAGCAGCGCGTGGAGCCCGTCCGCGGCGGCCTCAAGGTCCACGCGCTCGTCGTACGTGTGTGCCTGCGCGAGATCGCCCGGCCCCCACGTGATCGCCTCCGTGTTCGCGTCGTTGACGAAATTTCGCATGTCCGTCGACGCTTCGATGCCCCACGGCTCGTCGGGAGCGTCGCCGACCTCGGCGGAGTGACGTCGGAAGATGTCCGCGAGCGCGCTGTCGGCCGAAATCGCCGCCGATTCGTACGTTCGAGTTCGCTCCCACGAGGTCTCGACATCGTGCTCCGCTTCGACCTCGGCGAGTAGCGAGTCGATCTCCGCGTCGATGTCGCCGATCTCCTCATCGGGGAGGAACCGACGGACGACCGTGATCGTCGCCGATTCGGGGATCACGTTCTCTTTCATCCCGGCGTCGACCATCGTCACCGTCGAGTACGCCCATCCGACGAGGTCGTCCGTCCGCTCTCTGACCGTCGCATCGTACTCGGCGAGCGCGTCTAGTACCGGCCGAGCGCGGAGTACGGCGTTTCGCCCCTGATCCGGTCTGCTCGCGTGTGACGGCTCGCCGAGAATGCGGATTTCGTACCACGCAAGTCCCTTCTCTCTCGTCGCCGCCCGAAGCCCCGTCGGCTCGAGCACGACGCCGTAATCGCCGTCGTACCCCCGTTCGAGCAGCGTCTTCGTCCCGGGCTCGGCGGTCTCTTCGCCCATCGCCGCATGGAAGACGATCGACCCCGGCAGGTCGCCGGCGTCGATCTTGTCCGCGAGGCGAGCGGTCGCCAGCATTCCGATCGCGACGCCGGTTTTCGTGTCGACGCTTCCCCGGCCGAACAGCGAGCCGTCGACGACCGCCGCGCCGTACGGATCGTACTCCCACTCCGTCGGATCGCCCGCCGGAACGACGTCGATGTGACCGTTGAGGACGAGCGTCGGATCGCCGTCGCCGACTCGAACGGCGACCTGCGGCCGGTCCTCATCCGGTTCCTCGATCAGGTCCGCGCCGACGCCGCGGTCGGCGAACCAGTCGGCGATGTATTCCGCACACGGCCGCTCGTTTCCGGGCGGATTCTCCGTTTCGATTTCGACGAGCGCCGCGACGAGTCGTCGAACCTCGTCTCGGGTCGTGGTACCCATACGCGCGCCATTTCGAACGCCAATAAAAACGTTCCGCCCGGCCGAGGCGGCGGTAGGTCGGTAGGCCGAGACGCGATGAGTCGAAACGGCCGCCGTCTCCGTACTACTTCTTCCGGTGTTCCTCGACGACGTCCCAGTCGAGTTCGATCCCGAGCCCCGGTTCGTCGGGGACCTCGATCCGTCCATCCCGTATGAGCGGCTCGTCGGCGGCGACGAGGTCGCCCCACCACGGCACGTCGCGGGCGTGGACCTCGAGTGCGAGGAAGTTCGGGACCGTCGCGCCGACGTGGACGCCGGCCATGGTCGCGACCGGACTGCCGATGTTGTGGGGGCACATCGTCAGGTAGTAGGTGTCGGCGAGTTCGGCGATCTTCTTCGTCTCCGCGATGCCGCCGGTCTTGGGCACGTCGGGCGCGACGAACGAGACGGCCTCTTCCTCGACGAGGTCGCGGAAGCCGTGGCGGCCGTAGCGGTTCTCCCCCGTCAGCAGCGGCTGTTCGACGCTCCGATTGGGCGTCGCCAGCGCGTCCGCGTTCTCCGGCGGGAGCGGGTCCTCGATCCACGCGAGGTCGTAGGGCTCGAGCGCCTTGCACAGCTTCTCGTACGCCTCGACGCTGAAGTTCCAGTGCAGGTCGACCGCGACCTCGGCCTCGTCGCCGACCTCCTCGGTCACGGCCTCGACCAGCCCGCGCTTGTGCTCGATCTCCGGCCCGTCGAAGTGCCGTGCGAGCGTGTCCACGTCCCGACCGGAGGGCACGTCGAGGTCGAACTTGATCAGCTCGTAGCCGTCGTCGACCGCCGCTCGAGCGGCGCGGGCGTAGACCGTCGCCTCGTAGGTCTCGTCGGACTGTTCGTTGAGGGCCGACTCGACCATTCCCTCGCCGGCGTGGCAGTCCGCGTACATGCGGACCTCCTCTCGGGTCTTGCCGCCCAGGAGCTGATAGACCGGCTGCTCGAGGATCTTGCCGGCGGCATCCCAGAGCGCGAATTCGATGCCGCTGATCGCGATCGTGCCGATCCCCT
>NZ_JAQIVI010000821.1 GCF_028618695.1 Natrinema soli
GTCGCGGGCACGGCCGCGATCTCGGGCGCGGCGAGGATCCCGGCTGCGCTCTCGAGCAGTGCGAAGACGGGCAGAGACGCGTCGTAGTTGTCGAGTTCGTCGACGAGCGCACGGACGTCGTCGGGCGAGTCGACTTTCGGGAGCATGAGGCTCTCGAGGGCGTCCTCGCCGTCACCGAGCAGCCCCTCGAGATCGTCCGCTGGGGCTGTCCCCGCAGCCGCGTCGATCGCGTTGACCCGAACGCAGACCTCGCAATCGGGGTCGAAGTGGGGATCCGACAGCACGTCTCGAACCGTCTCGCGGGCCTCGGCCTTGCGTTTCGGGGCGACGGCGTCCTCGAGATCGAAGACGATGACATCCGCGCCGGAACCGGGCGCTTTTCGACACATTTCGGGGCGATCGCCGGGGGTGAACAGGACACTTCTGCGGGCCATACCGTTCGGTCGATCGTCCACGGACAAAACCGTTAGCTCGAGCGCGTGCAGCGAGAGAAAACGGACGAGTGGAGGCGGGATGGCCGGAACGGGGGAGGACTCGAGCTACGTCGCTTCGAGGAGATCGGAGTGGGATCGCGACCGCCGGTCGACGGTCGTTCCACAGTCGGGGCAGACGAGCAGTCGATCGCTCCCGGTCGTCGCGATGTCCCAGTCGTCGGGGAGGGGGCCCTCGTGACCGCACTCGGGGCAGAAGAGGACCATCTTTCGCCGCTCGGGCGGCGGGTGTGAATCGTCGCGGTACGTGTAGGTTGACATTGTCGTCGCTAGGGGCTCGACGTGAATAGGGGTTGTGTGAGACGAACGACCGTGACGAACCGTGACGCCCGTAGTGGGCAGCCCTGCGTACTAAGCGGTTCGTCGTGGTTGGTCGCCATGTGTCCATCGAGAGTACCAATCCGGCGACGGGAGACGTAGTCGATAGCTTCGAGGAGACGTCGGACGAGGAGCGAGACGAACGCGTTCGGCGGGCGAGCGAGACCTTCGAGGAGTGGAGCGAGACGCCGATCGAGACGCGCCAGCGGCTCCTGGCGAACGCGGCCGACGTCTTGCGGGAGAACGAGGACGACTACGCCGAACTGATGACCGAAGAGATGGGGAAACCCATCGGTCAGGCCCGCGACGAGGTCGAAAAGTGCGCGTGGGTCTGTGACTACTACGCCGAGACCGCCGCCGAACACCTGCAGGACGAGGTGGTCGCGAGCGACGAGCGCGCGCGCACGGTCGTCGCCTACCAGCCGCTGGGGCCGGTGCTGGCGATCATGCCCTGGAACTTCCCCTTCTGGCAGGTGTTCCGCTTCGCCGCCCCCAATCTCGCCGCGGGCAACGTCGGCCTGCTGAAACACGCCTCGAACGTCCCCGGCTGCGCGCGGGCCATCGAGGACGTCTTCGAGGAGGCTGGCTTCCCCGACGGCGCGTTCACGTCGCTGCTGATCAGTTCCGACGAGATTGACGAAGTGATCGAAGACGATCGCATCGGGGGCGTCACGCTCACCGGCAGCGACGGCGCGGGTCGGGCCGTCGCCGAGACCGCCGGCAGCCAGCTCAAGAAAAACGTCCTCGAGCTCGGCGGCAGCGATCCCTTCGTCGTCCTCGAGGACGCGCCGATGGACGAAACCGTCGAGACGGCGGTCCAGGCGCGACTCATCAACAACGGCCAGTCCTGCATCGCGGCCAAGCGCTTCATCGTGGTCGACGAGGTCTACGACGAATTCGTCGACCGGTTCGTCGACGCGATGGACGAGCGGACCGTCGGCGATCCGATGGACGAGGGGACGGACATCGGCCCGCAGGCCCGCGAGGACCTCATGGAGGACCTCCACGGACAGGTCGAGGAGACGCTCGAGCAGGGCGGCGAACTCGAGCTCGGCGGCGAGCCGATGGATCGCGACGGGGCGTTCTACCCGCCGACGGTGCTCACCGACGTTCCCGAAAACGCGCCCGCGGACCAGGAGGAACTGTTCGGCCCCGTGGCCACGGTCTTCCGGGTCCCCGACGAGGAAGCCGCCATCGAGAAGGCCAACGACACCCGCTTCGGGCTCGGCGCGAGCGTCTGGACGGCGGACCTCGAGCGCGGCGAGCGCGTCGCCCGCCAGTTCGAGTCGGGGCTGGCGTTCGTCAACGAACTCGTGAAGTCCGATCCCCGACTCCCCTTCGGCGGCGTGAAGGATTCGGGCTACGGCCGAGAACTCGCGCGACACGGCATCCGGGAGTTCGTCAACACGAAGACGATCTGGGTCCAGCAGGACGCCGGTGAAGAGACCGACATGGTCGAATAACTCGCGGTAGACAGTAGTTCGACGCCGATTTTCGAACAGACTCGAGGACTGGCGCGGAGACAGCCTCCCCCTCACTTACTCCGCGCGGGTGTCGCGGTAGCTGGCAATCGTTTCGGTGACGAGATAACTACTGACTGCAAGCGCCATAACCGCGATTCCGATCGTACTGAGTGTGACGGTCGCGATCGTTCGGTCGCCGCCATAGACGAGCGCTCCGCCACCGAGTAGTCCGCCGAGCATCGCGACATAGCGCCACCGTGCCTCGACCGGAACCATTCCGTCGTCGCCCCGAAGGGCGAGATAGAGGTGTGCGCCGCCGAAAATAATACCGTTGAAAAGCAGGGCCACTGCGATCGCAGCCGGTCCCGTCCCGACTCCCACATCGAAGTACGCAGCGACGAGCAATAGGAGGAACGCGACGGAAAAAGCGCCGATCTGGGCGGATAGCTCTCGAGAGACCATAACGGATACTGATCCGGAACTAATATCAATCTTATGAGAAAAGAGAGACGATTCCAAACCGGTCGCTCAGGTGTCGGAGAAACGGAGTGATACACGACCACTTGCGGCCGTTTCGTTCGAAAGTATAACCGAGTCGGAGAATCACGACAGCGCTGAACTGCGCTATCGACGACTGTCAGACGCCCCAGGGGTACGTCTCCGGTGGCGTCTCGCCGCCCTCGATGTCGAACGGGTGGAGCGCCTCCGTCTCGTCGACGTGAACGAACGCGTCGTACCGATCCGGCAGCACCGTCCGGACGTAGTTGCCGCCCTCGTAGTCGGGGTCGTAGACGACGCCGATCGCTCGGTGGCCGCGAGGATCCGCGAGCGGATCGACGTTCGCATCGCCTGCGACCCCGTATCCGCGATCGAATTCGAGGATCCCGTCTTCGAGGCCGGCCCGGTGAAACACGTCCTCGTAACTCCCCGCTTTCGCCTCGGGAACGGTCATCCGTTCCATCCGCGCGCCCCACTCGTCGCCGGCGACGACGGTTCCGCGGTGGGAGCCGAAGCCGACCGCAGCGACGTCCGAGTCGTCGTCGCAGACCTCCTCGCGAGCGAGCTGACCGAGATTGAGCTTGCCCCGGTCCTGCATCGTCGTCGCGCGAGCGTCGCCGACGTGCGTGTTGTGCGCCCAGACGATTCCCGGCCCGTCGTGGAACTCGAGTAGCCGCTCGAGCGTCTCGCTCATGTGGTGATCGCGGACGTTCCAGGACTCGCGCCCGCCGCGGGCCATCGCGCGGTAGTAGGACTCGGCGTTCTTCGCGACGAGCGCGTTCTGCTCGGCGGCGAAGTCGGCGAGCGGATCGTCGCCGTCAGCGGACTCGCTGCGGTCGTCCACGCGGTCAGCGTGACGCTCGGCGACCTCCTCGCGGAGTTCCCGCAGGACCTCGAGCACTTCATCCTCGCAGTCCTCGGGAACGAGCCGGATCGACGAGGCGTACTCGCGGGCGTCCTCGCCGTAGGGTTCGAAACAGTGGTAGGCGTCCCTGGCGCGGTCGGCCAGCTCCGGGTCCAGCTCTTGCAGGTAGTCGATCACGGCGGCCATCGACTCGTAGAGGCTGTAGACGTCGAGTCCGTAGAACCCCGCCCGCTCGCCGACAGGCCGGTCGGCGTTGTACTCGGCCAGCCAGTCGAGGAACTCGGCGACCTCCCAGTTGGCCCACATCCACGTCGGCCAGCGCTCGAAATCGGCGAGTACCGCACCGGCGTCGTCGGCCTCCGTTCGGCCCGTGACGTACTCCGTCACCTCGTAGCAGTCCGTCCAGTCGCCCTCGACCGCGACGAATGAGAAGTCATGTTCCTCGAGCAGGCGCGCCGTCAGCCGCGCTCGGAGCCGATAATACTCCGAAGTTCCGTGCGAGGCCTCGCCCAGCAAGACGACATCCGCGTCCGAGATCCCGTCGACGAGGCCGTCGAATCCGTCGTCGACCGCCGTTGCGCGCTCGACGACGGCGTCCGCCACCCGCTCCGGATCGGCGTCCGCCGTCTCGGATCGCTGTGCAGTCACGTGGCTCACCCACTCGGGGGTCGCGCTCGAGTCGGTTTCGGACTGGTCCTTGCATACGTCTGCGGGGACCGCAAGCGTTCGAATCTGCACACGTTCGACTCCGCCGGCCGCTCGAGCGCCGGCCGGATCGCGTGTAGCCCACACATCGCTCGATCGCGGCACCACGTTTTTGTAGGTACTGCGTGACTCCGGACCTATGACGGGACTATATTACGAGGAGTTCGCCGTGGGCGAGACCATCGCCCACGAGCGCCGGCGGACGATCTCCGAGAGCGACAACCAGCGCTTTTGCGACATGACGATGAACCAGCAGCCCCTCCATCTCGACGGGGAGTTCGCGGCCGACACCGAGTTCGGCGAGCGGCTGGTCAACGGCCTCTACACGATGAGCCTGGCCGTGGGAATCTCGATCCCGGAGACGACCGACGGAACGATCGTCGCGAATCTCTCCTACGACGACGTCGAACACCCGAACCCGGTCTTTCACGGCGATACGATCCGCGCACAGTCGACGGTTACCGACAAGCGCGAGACGAGCGACGGCGAGCGCGGGATCGTCACCATGCACGTCGAGGCGTTCAAAGCGAACGATCCGGACGAACCGCTCGTCTGCGAGTTCGACCGGACCGTGCTCTCGCTGAAACGCGAGCGCGCGGCCGACGACGGGGAAGAAACGCGATGAGCACCGGAATCGAAACCGACAGCGTCGACACCGCCGACCTCGAGTGGCTCTCGCTGGACGGCGACGAGGCGATCGTCTGGGCCGGCGGTCCGGACCGGCGAACGCTCATTCCGGCGTTCGCGATCGGGATCCCGCTCGCGATCGTCCTGATCGGGATCGTTATTATCGTCAGCGAGTACCTCCGCGTGACCAACACCCACTACGTGGTGACGAACCGCGCGCTGTACAGAAAGACCGGCGTGCTCTCGCGGGACGTCAAGCGGATCGAACACGAGAAGATACAGGACATCTCCTACAGCCAGAGCGCCCTCGGGGCCCATTTCGGCTACGGGACCGTCGAGGTCAGCACTGCCGGCGGTGCCGGCGTCGAAATGGCCTTCAAATCCGTGCCGGACCCGAAAGCCGTCCAGCGACGGATCAGCGAACGGGTCGACCGCGACCGCGGCGAGCCCGCGGACGGCCGCTCGAGCGAGGACGCGCTCGCGGCGATCCTCACCGAACTACGGGCGATTCGGGAGGCCGTCGAGGACGACCGATTCGCTCGAGCGAACGGTGGCGACGCCGACGGAACCACCGATCGAACGGCCGACCGAAGCGACGATCGAACGGCCGATCGGAAAGACGATCGACGGAGAAACGAGTATGACACGAACGAATCCGTCTGATTCGATAGCGGAGTCGGTGGAGCCGTCCGACGCGACGCCCGCTCCTGGCGATCCGACGGCGGTCCCGGACTGGCTCCCGCTCGAGTCAGAGGACGGCGAGCGGATCCGCTGGCAGGGAAGCCCGCGAATCCAGACCGTCCTGCCGTGGGCGGCGTTCGCACTCGTCGGAACGGTGGCGGTGCTGGCCGCAGTCGCTACCGAGACGCTTCCATCCCTCGCGGCCGTCGGGATTCCGATCGTCGTCGCGCCGGCGCTGTGGCAGTACGCCCGCGTCTCGCGGACGACGTTCGTCGTCACGAATTCGGTGGCCGCGACCCGCCACGGCGTTCTCGGGGTCCGAGTCCGAACCGTCTCTCTCGAGCGGATCCAGAACACGACCGTCGAACAGGATCCGATCGGCCGGCTCGTCGGCTACGGCACCGTCACGATCGAGACGGCCAGCGGCTCGGAACTCGCCTTCTGGAACGTCGAGGAGCCGGCGCGGATTCGCGAGCGACTCGAGGCCGAACGAGAGCGCCTGACGGGCGGCGAGATTCCGGGCCGGCCCGAGCAGTGGGACGCGATCCTCGAGGAGGTGCGGGAGTGGCGACGCGTCCTTGAGCGGAGTTCGTGATCACGAGGAGGCTGTCAGCCGACCGGCCGTTTACAGCCACGAACGGGCGACAGTGTACCGACGGTATCGATCCGACCGATTCGAGCTAGTGAACTGCGATCGTTCCCACCGCACTCGACTCGTCCGGCCCACATCTGTATGCAGCCATCTCCTCGGTCGCGGTAAATTCGAACCACTGTTCACCGTCTCCCCAGTGGATCCGCTCGGTCGCGAGATCGCCCACGACGGTGCCGTCCGCATCCACGATCTCGAGGTTGTGCGTTCCACCGTCTCCCGCAGTCCACCCGATTTCGTAGGACTCGCCCGCCTCGAGTGCGAACGGCGGGTTCTCGAACCCCTCGATCTTCGACGGCGCAACGGCGACCCAGTCGGTGGTCTGTGCCTCGAGTTCGATCCGCATTCCCGGCTCGATTACCTGATGGCCATCCGGCCCGACCGCGTCGATCCCCGCGGGTTCTTCGACGGTCGTCTCTCCGAATTGACCGAATTCGAATTCGACTCCAAGCTCCATCGTGATCTCGTCGTTTTGCCCGCTCTGTGTCGTTCGATACCGGTGGATGCGCCCCGTCTCGTCGACGAGAACGAGTCCGTCACCATCGGTCTCGCCGTCCGGAAACCCTCGCGGGATCAGCTCGGAATCGAGCCCCGAGAGACGGTACTCGTGAAGGGGACCCGTCTCGTTCGATCGCGTTCCACGGTATTCAGCGACGGCCTCGACCAGCCAGTCACCGATCGGCTCGAGAGAGTCCTCGATGAGGTCCGCTGCCGATTCCTGTTCGAGGGGACCCGGATGATCGGTCGCTCGATAGTCACCATCGATGTAGATCACCCGCTCCAGCGAGGGGGTGGGGCCGCCGCCGCGCCGTGATCGCACGACGCGTTCTGCGCTCGGTTCGGCACGGATCTCGAACGCGTCCATCGTCACCGGTGACTCTCTGGAGTCATCGACCTCCGGAACGTCTACGGAGAGCTGACGGTCGTATTCGCCGGTGAAAGCCGTCGCTGTCACGGCCTCTTCGTGCGCCTCGAGGAGCGCTTCGGAATCGTCGACGCCGTCGGCGCTCAGTCCGGGTGGAAATTCGATGCCCGTCGAGTCAGCGAACGGATTCAGACAGCCTGCCAGACCGACGAGGCCGAGCGCTGTCCCGCGACCGAGCCACTGTCGTCGAGTCGACGTTCGATGGCGAGCCATAGCGTCACTTCTGCCGGTATCCCTTATAAACTCGGAGACGCGTGGACCGAACGAACGCGGTTCGTCCGCGTCGCGGCCGCCAGCCGCTCTTTGTCAGACTGTCGAGCGATCAGAGAACGAGCGAAATCATGTACAGGTTCACCATCGCGGCGACCAGCCACGGCACCGCGAGCCCCGCCGGGACGATCGGACGGTACGCCTGCTCGAGGAGCGGGCGACAGACGAGGCCGACGCCGATCGTGAACGCCTTCAGCGCGAGCATCCCGGCCAGGCCGTAGCCCTCGATCGCTCCGCGAGCGGCCGGGTTCGACTCGGTCAGTCCGAGGTGGAGGCCGACGAACGTCGTTACGACGTCCGCAATTAGGGCGAGCCCGACGAGCGCCCAGCACAGTCGCTCGAGGTCGACCGGCGTGACGTCGCCGGGCAGTCGGCGGCGAAAGAATGCGCCCTCGGAACTCATAGCCTCCCTCCCGGAGTCGAACCGGAGCCGTACCACTGGGAGTACGCTCCAGTTCCAGCATTCGGTGTATTGTTATGTCAGGCATAGACCGGCAGCCGCCGTCGGTAAGTCGTCGTAACTGTGGATCCACTCGAGCGAGAGCGGATCCACGAGCGGGTGTGAAGTGATGGACGAGCGGTTCACTGGTCGGTATCCCTGTCAATCACAGCCTACTCGACAACGGGAATCGCCGTCCGACGCGAGAAACGAACGGATACCGTTACGAGCGGTTCGTCAGTTCTCGCGTGCGCGCTTGAAGAAAGCGACCGCAGCGCCGATTAGTGCGAGGTTCTGCAGGAAGGACGTCAGTTCTTCACCGCGCGACTCGGAGTCGACGTTCCAGAAATCGTGCATGACGGGCGTGACTCCCGCGAAGAACGCGATCACGCTTCCGGCAGACAGCTTCGGGAGCCGCCAGAGGCCGATTCCGACGCTTCCGCCGAGGAGAAGCCCGCTCGCCGCTGGCACGAGATTATTTGCGAAGGGGACGCCCTTCGCGTCCGCATAGGCGATGCGCCCCTCGAGGTTCGTGAGATTTCGAACCGCGAGAACGGCGAGTCCGGTCGCGAAGAGGAGCCGACCGAACCGAGACGGTGTACTATCGACGTTGGAATCAGGTTCCGACATCGTTCGGAAACAGGGGCCTGCCCGTCATAACCCCTGCCTTCGTCGAAGCGTCTGCCGCGACCTCGGTCGCGGGTCGGGTGTTCGTGATTCGGGGTCCGGTTCCGGCTATCGCTCGCCCCGACGTCAGAGGATCGTCCCGTGTTTCTTGTCCGGGAGGGACTTCTCGACGTCGGCGTAGAAGTCAAAGCGGGCGGCCAGTTCCTCGCGCAGCGTGCTCGGCGGGACGAGTTCGTCGATGACGACCTCGCTGGCCATCCGATGGACGTCGATGTCCTCGCGGTACTCCTCGCGGAGCCGTTCCTCCATCCGCTGGCGCTCCTCGGGGTCGTCGATCTCGGCGAGCTTGCGGGCGTAGACCGCGTTGACCGCCGCTTCGGGGCCCATAATGGCGATCTCGCCCGACGGGAGACCGATGACGCTCTCGGGATCGTAGGCCGGGCCACCCATCGCGTAGATCCCCGCGCCGTAGGCCTTCCGGACGACGACGGTCTGTTTGGGGACCGTCGCCGACGAGGTCGCGTAGATCAGCTTCTTTCCCTGCTCGAGAATGCCGTCTTTCTCGACCTGTGAGCCGGCCATGAAGCCGGGGGTATCACAGAGGTAGAGTAAGGGGATATTGAACGCGTCCGACTTCCAGACGAACTCCGCGGCCTTCTCGGCCGCGTCGGGGAAGATCGCGCCGGCGCGGTGGGCGGGCTGATTGGCGACGATGCCGACCGGGCGACCGTCGATCCGGGCGTAGGCCGTGATGATCTCCGGGCCGTAATCAGGTCGTAACTCGAGGTACGACCCCCCGTCGACGAGCCGGTCGATCACGTCGGTCATGTCGTACCCCTTGTTCGGCTGCTGGGGAACGATCGCGTCGATCCCAGCGGGAGATTTTGCGGGTGCCTTCGGCTCCCGTTTCGGCGGTTTCTCGTCCGCGTTGTCCGGCAGGTAGGTGATCAACTGGGCCACCAGTTCGCGCGCGAGTTCCTCGTCTCTCGCGATCAGGTCCGCCGAGCCCGACTCCCGCAGGTGGACCTGCGGGCCGCCGAGTTCCTGCAGGTCGATCTCCTCGCCGGTGACCATCCGCACCATCCGCGGGGAGGCGATCGCCATCGCGGACATCCCCTCGACCATGATCGTGAAGTCCGCGAAGACCGGCGTGTAGGCCGCACCGGCGATAGAGGGGCCGTAGAGCACGCAGATCTGTGGCACCCGCCCGGAGAGCATCGAGTGGTTGTAGTAGTACTTCCCGATCCCCTCTCGGTTCGCGAAGAAGCCGGTCTGCTGATCGATCCGGCCGCCCGAGGAGTCCATCAGGTAGAACACCGGATTGCCCGTCTTGAGCGCGCGCTGTTGCATTCGCAGGAACTTCTCGACGCCCCTGGCGGCCATGCTGCCCCGTTTGACGGTGTAATCGTTTGCCATGACGTGGACGTCCCGGCCCTCGAACGTCGCCGCGGCCGTGATGAGCCCGTCCGCCGGCAATCGGTCGCCGTCACCGCCGTTTCCGTCATCGTCGTCACCGCCACTGCTATCCCCGCTATCATCGCCATTCCCGTCCACGCTATCATCGTCCCCGTCCCCACTATTATCGTCTCCACTACCGCTATCTCCAGTACCGTCGGTCCCCGCCCCGCTGGGATGCCAGTCGTCGAACGCCGCGAATGTGCCGTCCTCGAAGCGCAACTCGCTGTCCTCGCCGGAGAACCACAGCCCGAGCCGGTCGCGGACGAACAGCTTCCCCTGCTCGGGGAGCTGATCCCTGTACTTCTCGGGGCCACCCTCGAGGATGTCGTCGATCTCGTCCCACAGGCGCTCCTCGCGTTCGGTCGGTCCGAGATCGGCGTCACCGTGATCGGCGTCGGGTCGATCTCGCTCATCGTTCCACGCGTTCGGACCGCCGCCGGTCGGGGCGACCGCGTCTCGCTCGAGGTCGTGGACCGCCGTGGGCTCCGTCTCGTCGCCGACGTACACCGAGACCGATTCGTCGAGGTGCTCGGCGAGAGCGGCGGCGATCGCTACCGCCTCGTCGTCGGCGGCACCAGCCGCGATACGAACTCGCATGCTCCCACCTGTGTCGGGCGGCGGGATACCGCTTTCGCCGCGGCGGGCTCGAGGGGCGGGCCGGTCGGCTCGAGAGCGGTGACGGTACAGTATAGTAACCACTGAAACGAGTTACACGCTGATCACAACGCAGTCGTTCGATCAGGTGTACAGTGACTTTCAGTGGCGACTATAGGAGGGGAGAGCGGTTCGCGCCGGATCGATCGCCCGATCGTCCGGAGCTCGCCGCGAGTGGATGAGAAGGATGCGTCGCGGTCGCGGCGCGAACCGATCGAGAGTGCGTCGTGCCTCCGCGGTCACCAACGCGGAGACGGGTGATACTGGTCGGCCGCGTGTCACGAACGCTCGCGTTCAATCGTGCAGTCGTTATACCAGGATTCCGTCACCGACGCTGACGGGTAGTTCCGTCGGCGGCACCTGCAGGCAGAATCCCTTTGCTCGATTTCGGCGTGTATTTCGACGGTTACCGATTCCGATCCGCGACGCCTGCGATCGGTCCTTCGACGGGTTGCAGTGGCGGAACGGGACAGTAGCGAGGAACAGTATCGCGATATGTCTGAGGCGCACACCGAGCAGTCAGCCCAGCAACTCGCAACGGTTCGAGACCGAATCGATCGCGGAATGGACAGGCGTTCGTTCCTTCGGACCCTCGTCAGCGGCGGGTACGCCCTCGGGATGGCCGCGTGGCTCGGCGTCGACGACTTCCTCGCGGCCGACGACGGCGAGGTGCCCGTGGTCACGGCCCTCGTCAGAGAGGATCCCGACGATCCGTGGTCGATACGGGAACGAACCCGGACGGTCCCCGCGGAGTGGTACGCCGCCGTCGAGTCCGCCTTCGAACTGAATCAACGGCTGGCCAGTATCGCCTTTACCGGCTATCTCGGCAGCGCAGTCGTTCCCGGCGACCACGAGAGCGGGACCGCCACCGTCTCCGTCGGCGTCTCGGGCGACGGCCACTCTGTCTCCGAACTGGTCGGTGAACTCGCGGAGGGTGTCGATCTCAACGCGGAAACGATCATCGATGTCGACGAGATCCAGAACGGTCCGGAGCACCGTGAACCCAAGCTCGCCGATGCGCTCCCGGACGGACAGGTCCCCAGCGGCGTCGCCTGTGAAACCCCCTCGAGCATGGCGACGCTCGGGCCGGCGCTGTATCACCCCAACGGCCGGCGCCGGTTCTTCGTGACGGCCGAGCACGCGTTCATGGACGACCACGACGCCACCGACGGCACGCTCCACCTCCCGCGACAGGCACAAGAGACCATCGAACTGGGTACCGTCGCGCACTACCACCCCGACGAGGACGTCGCCGCCGTCGAGCCGACCGGCCGAATCGAGCCCACCAGCCGGATCGAGACGCCGAGACAACCCCGCGTTCGCGGCCAGTTTACCAAGTTTGGCCTCGCCGATCTCGTCGCTCGGGACGCGGAACTCGAGAAAGTCGGCGCGCTGACCGGCCACACGACCGGGAAGATTCAGGGGGTCGACGCGGTGACCTGTTTCACCGAGGACTTCTGTCGCCGCGGACAGATCCGCTGGGGCGGCGAGATGGACCTGACCGACGGCGACAGCGGCTCCGTGAGCTATTACCCCGACCCGGAGGGCGAGGACGAGGACGTCCTCATTGCGGGCTTCAACAACGCCCGCACCTGGTGGCCCGGACAGAGCTACGTCTGGGGTGTCGGGGCCTATCGACTGACCGAACAACATGGCTACCACTTCTGATCGCAGACGAACCGCACCGCGCCGATACGACCAACCGACTCAGCATGAGTAACGATACCCCTCGCACCTCGAGAACCGGACGCGCTCGACGGGCCCTCGCCGCCGTCACGAGCGGTGGCCTGCGTATCCTCGTGGACCTGCTCGCCGTCTCGCTATGGGTCCTGTTCCTGACGCTATGGTTCCTCGAGAACGGGTGGCCCCGCTGGGCGTTCTACAGTCTCCTGCTCGGCGGAGTCGGTCTCTACGTCGCCCTCACCGCGGCCTGGATCGACGGAGAACGCGAAAATCGAGACGAGCCGAAGTGAGTCGTGACGCCCCCGCTCCGCTCGACGGCTACGCGAGCGCGTCCTCGAGCCGGTCGATCAGTTCCTCGTTGCCGACGTGAACCGGCGTCCGATCGTGAAGATCGTCGGGCTCGACGGTCAGTAGCGACTGCGAGCCGTTCGAGGAGCGCCCGCCGGCCCGCTCGACGACGTAGCCGATCGGATTCCCCTCGAACTGCAGCCGAAGCTTGCCGTCCGACCGGGACTCGAGGCCCGGATAGCCGAAGGTGCCGCCGTAGGTGAGTACCTGATTGACGTCGCCGATCAGCGCGCCGCCGTAGCGGAGTTTGAGCTCCGATTCGATCTCGCGGGCGTACTCCCGGAAATCGTCGGGCCAGTCGGGGACCCGGCCGCCGAAGCCGTAGACGACCGGCTCATCGGGCAGGGCGAGATCGCGGTCGACGATCGTCCGCTCGCCGCCGGAGAGTTCGTACTCGGTGACGATGTCGTCGGTCGCGATCACCATTGTCGTGATCGGCCCGTAGAGGACGAAGCCGGCGGCGACGAGGGTATCACCGCGAGCGGGAAGCGCGGCGTCGTAGACGCCGAAAATCGTTCCCATCGTGTTGTTCGATTTGAGATTCGAGGAGCCGTCGAGGGGATCCACTGCGACGGCGTACGCGCCGGTCGACGACGGGTCGTCGCCGCAGTCGACGACGGCGGCGCGCTCCTCGCTGGCGTACTGGCCGATGCCGTCTATCTCGGCGATGCGATCGCCCAGCAACTCGTCGGCCCAGACGTCGGCCTCGGCCTGGGTCTCGCCGCTGGGGTTCTCCTCGTCGACCGTCCCGCGGCGGCCGATCAGTCCCTGGCGGATCTCCGTCGCCGAGCGGCTGATCGTCGCCACGACGCTCTCGACGACTGGGTCGGAGACCGTCATCCTATTCGGTGGCCTCGAGCGCGGCGTCGGCGGTCGCCTCCTCGTAGATGACTGCCTCGAGCGCGTCGAGGATCCGCGTCGGATTCTCGCGCTGCCAGACGTTGCGGCCGACGGCGAGCCCGCTCGCGCCGGCGGTGACGGCGGACTCGACGGTCGAGCAGAAGTCGTAGTCGGAGGTCTTCGAGCCGCCGCTCATGACGACCTTCATGTCGCCCGCGGCCGTGCAGGCGTGTTCCATCGCCTCGGAGCTACCGGGGTACTTGACCTTCGCAATGTCGGCGCCGATCTCGAGGGCGATGCGCGTGGCGTAGGAGATGGTGCTCGGCTTGGTGTCGTTCTTGAGTCCCTGTCCGCGCGGATAGGACCACATGACGACGGGGAGGTCGTACTCGCGGGCCTTCTCCTGGACCCGACGGAACTCCTCGTACATCTCGACTTCGTGGTTCGATCCGCTGTAGACGGTGAAGCCGACCGCGTCGGCACCGATCTCGGCCGCGTAGTCGACCGAGCAGTTGATCGCCGAGTCGGGCTCGCCCATCCACATGTTCGAGGTCCCGTTGAGTTTCACGAGGAGGTTGACGTCGTCCTCGTAGCTCGGATAGTAGCCCTCCGCGATCCCCTTCTGGACGGCGATCGACGTGACGGCGTCGTGCGTCGCCGTCTCGAAGACCGTCGACGGATCGAGTTTCTCCGGGACCGCCTCGAAGTCGACGGGGCCGTGCTCGAGCCCGTGGTCCATCGCCAGAATCAGTGACTTGCCGTCGCGAACGATCGGAGAGTCGTCGATCGGAATCATCTGTTAGACGGTCCAACAGACCGCTATAAATCTCTGATGATCCGGGTTATAGAAATTACGTACAAGAGTAGTAATTAGACTGTCGTTCGACCAGACGTCGTGTCAAAAACGTGCAGTTCGTTTCGACGGTGAAACCGAAACGGCCTACTCGAGCAGTTCGCGCGCGTTGTGACGCCACGTTCGGACGTGCAACACGTTCAGATCCAGGAGGCGTGCGACCGTCATCGCGTCCACCGTCGCCAGTCGTTCCGCCGAGCGGACGCCGGCCTCGGCCAGCGCGTCCGCG
>NZ_JAQIVI010000822.1 GCF_028618695.1 Natrinema soli
CCGGCCGGTCGTCACGTCGGCAAAGGCGAGGCCGTAGCCGGAATCGGTCGTCGAACTGCCGCTCGAGTCGCCGGCGCTCCCGCTGCCGTCGACGACCGCCGCGAGATACTGGGCGTCGGCGTCGCTGGTCTCGAGCAGGGTACCGGGGGTCACGACGCGGACGATTTCCCGCGCGTGGCCGGAGTCGGTCTCGTACTGATCGGCGACGGCGACGCGGTAGCCGCGTTCGACGAGGGCCTTGAGGTAGGGCGTGAGATCGTCGATCGGCACGCCAGCCATAGGGTACGACGAGCCGTGGGAGGACTTTTGGGAGACTTTGAGGTCGAGCTCCTCGCTGACGATCTCGGCGTCCTCGCCGAAGAACTCGTAGAAATCGCCACACTGCATCGTCAGTATTTCGGCGTCGGTCTCCTCTTTCAACGAGAAGAACTCTCCGACGATCCCCGTCGCCTCGGTCATATTCGGAGACTGTCCTTCCATCGCAAAAACCCTGCGGGATCCGCGGTGAAAGTGGTCGGCCGCGACCGATCACGCCCCGCCGTAGAGACTATCGGCCGCGTGACCGCGAGAACGAACGGCTCACCGAAAGACGCGGGATCACCATCTCGGAAGCGTCGGCCGGAGGCCGACGTCGAATCCATCCGGTGTGGTGTGAAATGGTAGGTGGGTGATCGGAATCGCCTGATGGATTCTGCCACGGTGGGACGATATCCGATCAGTGGCGAGGGGGCGGGATGTCTCGGGAGTTCGGACGGTTCAACTGGCAACGACTGGCTCCGCTCCGCCTCGCCACACGGACTCTTCGGAGCCGCTGAGTATACTTATAGAGCAGTTAAAGCCGTGTCAGCAGTTACAATGGGTTCCCGGCCCGGACCGCTCGACCGGCGGACAGGTGGGTCGGTCCACGGACAGTTCCCGTCATCGAGCGCACGAGACCCACAGTCGGGAGCTCCGACACCGGATACCGTCCGTCGATGAGACGGGTCAGTACAACGTCCCTCCCAGGGGAACGTCGTCGTCCGGCGACACCAGCACGGGATAGCCCTCCTCGCTGGGGACGCCGACGGTCAGCGCCTCGGATTTGAAGCCCGCGATCCGTACCGAGCCGAGGTTCGTGGCACAGAGCACTCGTCGACCGACGAGGTCCGCGGCGTCGTAGTGGTGGTCCAGCTGGCCGGCGGACTGGATCTCCCGCTCGCCGAGGTCGATCCAGAGTTTGGTCATCTTCGGCTTCTCGGCTTCGGGGAACGGCTCGGCCTCGATCACCTCGCCGACTTCGATGTCGACGTCGAACGGACTCTCGACCATGGGCAGTGGTAGCGGTGCCACCGAAAATTAGGTATCGGTTCTCGAGCGGATGGTTGAGTCGGCTCGAGCGGGCGATCGGACCGTTCCGAGGGTGGGGGTGAGGGTAGGGGAGGGGGAGGCGGTTCGGCACCGATCGCAGCCGGCTATTCGAGGAGTTCCTCGGCCAACAGCGAGAGGCTGTCGTCCTCGTCGTCGGCCGCGTCCGGAACGGCGAGTATGACCTCCTCGATGCCGGCATCGGCGTAGTCGGCGAGCCGGTCGGACACCTCGGCCGGCGTTCCCGTCGGAGCCGTCTCGAGGTAGCCGGCGAGGAAGAACTCGCGGGGCTCGCTCGGCCCGTCGGCGGGCAGGAACTCGCTCCGGAAGGCCTCGCGCTTTTCCTCGGCCGCCGCAGTCGTTTCGCCGACGAAGACGAACAACTCGGCCGATTTGCGGATCTCGTCGTACCGCGCCGCGCTCTCGCAGTAGTCACGCAGGATCTCGAGTTTTCCCGCGAATCCCTCCGGCTCGAGCGTCCCGTAGTTCCAGCCGTCGGCCAACTCGGCGGTGTAACGCAGCGTAAACTCCTCGCCACCGCCGCCGATCCAGATCGGCGGGTGGGGGTCCTGAACGGGCTGGGGTTCGCAGAACGCGTCCTCCAGATCGATCTCGAGGTATTCGCCCTCGTGGCTGTACGTCTCGTTCGTCCAGAGTCCCTGCAGGATCTCGACGGTCTCGGCGAGGCGGCGGAGCCGCTCCGCCGGCGGCTCCCGAAACTCGTAGCCGAAGCGGTCGTACTCGGCTTCGTACCAGCCGCCGCCCAGACCCAGCTCGAGTCGCCCGTCGCTCACCCGATCGACCGTCGCCGCCATCTTCGCGAGCAGGGCCGGATGGCGGTAGGACTGGCTGGTCACGAGCGTCCCGAGTCGCACTCGATCGGTCGCCTCGGCGACCGCGCTCAGCGTCGTCCAGCACTCGTGGGTCGACCGTCGTGGGTCGCCGATCCACGACTGGAAGTGGTCCTCGAGCCAGACCGCGTCGTAGCCCAGCGATTCGGCCTCGAGCGCGGTGTCCCGAACCGCGTCGATATCGGTGCCGTACTGGGGGAGGAGAAGCCCGACCGCGAGGTCGTCCGCGTCGCGATCCATCGCGCTCATTCGCGCACCTCCCGATCGAGTGCCAGCGTCCGATCGGCGAGCGTCTCGGGATCAGTGGCGACGAGTTTGACGAGCGCCTCTTTGCCGACTTCGCCGCGGTCGATGATCGCGACCGGTGGCTCGTCACGATCCTCGAATGCCCGTCGAGCGCCCCACCCCATCGTGCTCCCCTCGGTCTCTTTGACGGCCGCCGGTTCTTCACCGCGGTCGTACTCCGCGACGGGCCACTCGAGGGACTCGAGCGCTGCCGCCACGTCCGCGTCGAACCGGCAGTTGACCGCGAATCGCAGGTCGGGGACGAACTCTCGCGCCGAGAGGAGGAAGCGAGCGACGTGGCTCGAGGCACCGAACCGGACCCCGCGATTCGGCTGGACGCCCGAGAGCGTTCTGGTGATGCGACCCTCGACCGCTGCGGTCTCGGCGACGGTTTCGGCGTACGGTGTCGCACCGACGACGTTCATCCCGACCTCGGGAACCAGGGCCGAGACGTCGGCGTCGACGAACCGGTCGACGACCGCCTGGACCTCCTCGGCGGTCGGTTCCCGCGCGGCCTCGTTTCGCAGCGGAACCGTGTGGTTGACCGCGCCGTGGCCCTCACCGACATCGTAGTAGTATCGGACCGCACGCGCGAGGAAGTCGGTCGCACCTTCGACGGCGGTCTCGAGGGACTCACCCGTCGCGAGGCGGGCCGC
>NZ_JAQIVI010000823.1 GCF_028618695.1 Natrinema soli
GCCGCGGAGCCGCCAGCGTGCGCGCCGCTCGAGGCGGCTGCACTGTTCGCGTCATCGCCGCCGCTCGAGCGTTCCCCACCGGTAGGTCCCCTCGCGAGACTGACATAGGCGTCGTGGCCGAGTCGATCGTAGCGTGCGCGCTCCGTCCCGTCGGTGAGCACCGACTTCGCGGTCGTGACCCGCTGGAACCGCTTGGCCGCGTCGGGGTCGTCGGAGTGATCCGGATGCGTCTCGAGGACGCGCTCCCGATAGGATGACTCGATCTCGGCTCGAGTCGCACCTGGATCGATCTCGAGTATCTCGTAGTACGACTCGCCCATCGCGTGAGCGGTTCGGCGGCCGGGTAAAAAACCACTCGGGCCAGATGACTGTCACTCGCGGGCGATGATCGCTCCGTGACCGTGGTACTCGCTGGCACGAAGATCCGGCCCGTATCCGCCATATGAATCACATATCGCTATATGAAATCGGCCGAATCGCGACGAGAACCTATTTCACGTCCCGCACACCACACTCGAGCAAATGGTTTCGGAACGCTTCGATCCGGAGCAGTGGGAGCCGGTCGCCGACCTGAACGACGAGTTCGAGGATATCACGTACCACCGGGCGGTCGACTCCGGAACGGTTCGGATCGCGTTCGACCGACCGGACGTCCGCAACGCCTTTCGACCGGGGACCGTCGACGAACTGTACGACGCCTTAGATCACGCCAAGCGCCAGACGGACGTGGGCTGTATCCTCCTGACCGGTAACGGTCCGTCGTCGAAAGATGGCGGCTGGGCCTTCTGTTCCGGCGGCGATCAGACGATCCGCGGTGAGGACGGCTATCAGTACGAAGGAACCGAAGAACGGGCATCGGAGCAGGGGCGGCTGCACATCCTCGAGGTCCAGCGGCTCATCCGGCACATCCCGAAGGTGGTCGTCGCGGTGGTACCGGGCTGGGCCGTCGGCGGCGGCCACTCGCTGCACGTCGTCTGCGATCTCACGCTCGCGAGCGAGGAACACGCGAAGTTCCTCCAGACCGACCCCGACGTGGCGAGCTACGACGCCGGCTTCGGCTCGGCGTACCTCGCCAAGCAGATCGGACAGAAGAAGGCCCGAGAAGTATTCTTCCTCGGGAAGACCTACGACGCCACGGAGGCCGCGGAGATGGGCATGGTCAACGAGGCGGTTCCCCACGAGGAGTTAGAGGCGACCGCACTCGAGTGGGGCGAGCGCATCAATTCCAAGAGCCCGACGGCGATGCGGATGCTCAAGTACGCCTTTAACATGACCGACGACGGGATGGTCGGCCAGCAGGTCTTCGCGGGCGAGGCGACGCGGCTGGGCTACATGACCGACGAGGCGGCGGAGGGACGGGACGCCTTCGTCGAGGGTCGCGACCCCGATTTCGACGACTACCCGTGGCACTACTGAGCGGCCAGGAACCCGCCTACCCGCCTCTCGAGTGAATTCAATCAGCTATGAATCGACGAACGTACCTCCGGCGGACGGCCGTACTCCCGGCGGCGCTCACCGTTGCAGGCTGTGCTGCTCCGGGAAGCGGGACGGACGAGCGGACGGAGAGCGGTGGCGACCCCGAACCCGGAGCCGAGGACGACGGCGAAGACGCCGCGGGAACCTCGCCGATTCCGATGATCGAAAATCCACCGGACGCGGTCTATCTGCCCGGCCACCGGAAATCGATGCGAGTCCTCGAGCCGGTACAGGCCGGCGACTACGCGCTGGCACCGATGCTCACGTACCCCCACCCGTTCTGGCTCGTTACCGGGACTGATCGCCAACTCGTCGAACCCGACGGCAGCCGCGGGATCCATCTGATGATCGTCGTCTGGGACCCCGCGACGGAACGCGTGCTTCCCGTCGACGGCACGCCCCGAGTGACGATCGACCGTGAGGACGACTGGCGGCGATCGTCGTCGCTGTGGCCAATGGTTTCCCAGGAGATGGGGCTCCACGTCGGGGACAACGTTTCCCTCCCGAGCGATGGCACCTACGCCGTCAGGGTCGAACTGCCGCCCGTTTCGATGCGGCGAACCGGTGCGTTCGCGGGACGCTTCGGCGAGGCCGAGACGGCGACGTTCGAATTTACCTACGACGCAGCCTTCCGCGAGGAGGTCGTCGACGGCATCGAACTACTGGATCGAGAGCGCTGGGGGAACCGCGGTGCACTCGAGCCCATGACCAACGATAGCGACGGAGAGACGGAGGGCATGCACTCCGAGGTTCCGTACTCCGCGCTGCCGCCCGCCGACGACTACCCCGGAACTCAGTTGGTCGATCCGGACGCGGCCTCCGGGACGGACTCGGACGACGAAGTACCGATGAGCGGCGATGCGGCGTTCGTCGTCACGCTGCTCGAGCCCGGTTCGCGACTGGCCGACGGCGACGACCGGTACTTGCTCGTCTCGCCGCGGACGCCGTACAACCGCGTGCCGCTCACGAACATGTCGCTGCGTGCCGCCGTCGAACGCGACGGGGAGCCGTCCGTCGACGACCCGCTCGAGCTTACACGAACGCTCGATAGCGAGTTCGGGTTCCACTACGGAGGGTCCCTCGAAGACGCGCGACCGGGCGACTCGATACCGCTCACGGTCACATCACCGCCGCAAACGGCACGACACCAGGGATACGAGACCGCGTTCGTCGAAATGGAGCCGCTCGAGCTGGTGGTTCCCGAGCCGTAATTTCACCGTCGACAGAGCATCGGTCGTCTCGCAATGCCAACGTTGACACTCTCTCGAGTGGGACACTCGATTCATGAGTTCGGCCGAGGTCGAGATATCACGGACGAAGGCGTGGCTAATGGCGGCCCGCCCCCAGACCTTGCCCGCGGCTGCGGCCCCGATCATCGTGGGGACGGGGCTGGCAGCCGACGAGGGGGTGTTCGCGCTGGTGCCGGCGGTGATGGCGTTCGTCGGGTCGGCGTTGATACAGATCGGAACGAATTTCGCGAACGACTACTACGACGCGGTCAAGGGTGCCGATACGGCGGATCGCGAGGGCTTTACCCGAGTAACGCAGTCGGGACTCATCTCGCCCGGGCAGGTGAAGCTCGCGACCGTCGTGACGTTCGGGCTGGCGATCCTCACCGGGACCTACCTCGTCTACGTCGGCGGGCTCCCGATCCTCGTGATCGGGCTCGTGAGCGTCTTCTGCGGGTGGGCCTACACCGGCGGCCCCTACCCGCTGGGCTATCACGGACTGGGTGACCTCTTCGTGTTCGTCTTCTTCGGCCTCGTCGCCGTGACCGGGACCTACTACGTGCAGGCCGCGGCCGTCCTCGCGGAGCCGCTGGCGACGACGATCCCCGACGGAACCGTCCCGCGCGAAGCCATCGTAGCGAGCCTCCCCGTCGCCGGGATCTCGACGGCTATCCTCGTCGTGAACAACGTCCGCGATCTGGAGACCGACGCCGAGACCGGCAAACGGACGCTCGCTGTCCGACTCGGCTACCGGTGGAGCCGCCTCGAGTACGTCGCCATGCTCGCGCTCGCCTACGTCGTCCCGGTCTGGTTCTGGCTCGCAGCCGACTTCGGCCCCGGCGTGTTGCTCCCGCTCGTTACGCTGCCCTACGCCGCGATGGTCACCCGAACGGTCTGTACGCGAACCGACGGCGAGGCGCTCAATCCTGCGCTCGAGGGGACCGGCAAACTGCTCGCGATGTACGCGATCTGTTTCGCGGGGGGGCTGGTGGTCCTATGAGTCAGACCGACGACCTCTCGCTCGAGTACCGATCGTTCTCGCTGGCCCTCGCCGAGCCGCTGAAGACGGCCGACGGGACGATCGACTCGCGGGACGGATTTCTCGTCCGGTTGGTCGACGAGAGTAGCGATAGCGACACCGGGAACGGAACCGACGACGGTATTCCACCGGAAGCCGCCGTCGGCTACGGCGAAGCCACGCCGCTTCAGGGGTGGACCGAGTCCCTCGAGGACTGCGAGCGGGCGCTCGAGCGCGCTCGGGACGCACTTCAGACGGCCAGTCCGAGCGAGGCGCTCGAGGTGGTCGACCGACAAGTCGCGGCCAGACACGCGCTCTCGCTCGCGCTCGCGGACCTGCAGGCGACGCGCGAGTCGACGCCGCTGTACCGCTATCTCGGCCAGGGTCCGATGGTGGGTCGGGTTCCCGTCAACGCGACGATCGGCGACGGCTCCCCGGCGGAAACGGTACGCGAGGTCCGCGAGGCGGTCGATCGCGGCTTCGATTGCTGCAAGTTGAAGGTGGGGATCCGAAGCGTCGAGGACGATATCGAGCGCGTTCGTCGCGTTCGCGACGCCGTCGGCTCGAACGTCGAACTGCGAGCCGACGCCAACGAGGCCTGGACCTACGAGGAGGCCGAATCGGCGCTCGACGCCTTCGCGGATCTGGGGGTTTCGATCCTCGAGCAGCCGCTGCCCGCCGGCGCGCTCGAGGGACACGCCGATCTCCGGGCGATGAGTCGCGGCGTCTCGATCGCGCTCGACGAGGGACTGCTCGAGCACGGCGTCGATTCGATCTGCGAGGCCGACGCGGCGGACGTCGTCGTCCTGAAACCGATGGCGCTCGGCGGGATCGACGTCGCCCGCAAGGTCGCGGCCTGGTTGGCTGAACTCGATATCACGCCGCTGGTGACGACGACGATCGACGGAGTCGTCGCGCGGACGGGCGCGGTTCACCTCGCGGCGGCGATCCCGGACGTG
>NZ_JAQIVI010000824.1 GCF_028618695.1 Natrinema soli
GACAGCGACGCCTCGCGGACCGTCTGCGTTCCCGCGGCGCTCAAACGGCGGCTCGGAGCCAGTATCGACGCGCGACTCGAGTCCGACGACCACCTCGCGCCGACCGGGGTCAACGTCGTCGGCACCGCGGACGAATCCACGACTACGACGATGACAGACGTACGTTACGATCCACGACTGGCGGTGAACGTGAACCGACTCGAAGACGCCCGCGTCGCGGCCGACCGGCTGCAGCGCCGATCCGCGGAGGGACGCTAACGATGCGGCTCCTCCTCCCCGCCGGGACGACCGAAACGGCCCTGATCGACGGCATCAGCGCCGCCGGGGCCGCCCCGGAACTGATGGAGCACACGCCCTCGGCGGACGTCGAGATCCTCGAGTACGGGGAACCGGTTATGTCGCCGGTGACGCCCGTGAGTCCGAACGGCTGTCCGACGCCCGCCGCCGTGACCCGGGCGGTTCGGGAGGTCGTCGACTTCGACGTGTCGGTGATCGACGCGGGCCTCACCCAGTCGACGGCCGCACCGACGGTCGACCTCGAC
>NZ_JAQIVI010000825.1 GCF_028618695.1 Natrinema soli
GCCGAGTTGCTCACGCCCACCGGCGCGGCGATCCTGGGCCACGTCGCCGACGGGATCGACGCGCTACCCGCGCTCGAACTCGAGGCGTCGGGCTACGGCGCGGGCGGCTACGATCTCGATCCCCATCCGAACGTCCTTCGGGTGCTGGTCGGCTCCGGCGAGGGGCGGGGCGACCTCGTCAAAGACGATATCGCGGTCCTCGAGACCAACCTCGACGACGCGACGCCCGAAGTGCTGGGCGGGCTTCAGGAGACTCTCGCGGGCGCGGGCGCTCGAGACGTGTCGATCCTCCCCGCGACGATGAAGAAGTCCCGTCCCGGCCACCTCGTGAAGGTCATCTGCAAGCCCGCGGATCGAGAGCGCGTCGCTCGAGCGCTGGCCGAAGAGACGGGAACGCTCGGCGTCCGTGACGCGGGAGTCACGCATCGATGGATCGCGAACCGAGAGTTCGAGACGGTGACGCTCGAGATCGACGGCGACGAGTACGAGGTCACTGTGAAAATCGCGAGTGATTCCGATGGTGAGGTGTACGACGTGAGTGCTGAGTACGATGATGCGAAAGCAGTGGCTCGAGAGGCGGGGCTATCGACTCGAGACGTGCGTCGCAGAGCGGAACAAGTACTCAGCTCGACGGGTGACAGATCCTGATTCGGACAGAGGAATCTAGTAGACAACGGAGACAGTGATCGATCGCCGCGACCGCTCTCGAGATCAATCTATCGAACACAGTGCAAAAAATGAGAACGTACTATTCAACTGTGAATCGGCTTACAAGGTGTCGAGGAT
Organism: Natrinema soli; assembly: GCF_028618695.1. The sequence continues at coordinate 787 of NZ_JAQIVI010000825.1, forward strand.
ACCGCCGAGGCCACCCTCACCGAGCAGTGATTCGAGGATGCTGGAGATATCGTCGCCAATGAGACCAGTTTCGGTCGTCGAGTTGTCGGTCGTCGAGTTGTCGGTCGTGTCGTCGTCGCTAGCGTTGGCGCTCGAGTCGACTTCAGCGTCGTTCGAGGAAACCGTAGTCGTATCTTCGACGGTGTTGCTGTTAGCTTGGTTGACCTCTTGCCCTTGCTCTGCAACCGTCGTGGCAGTACTCTTGTCAGAGCTACTGTAAGACGACGCGGCCTGCGTCTGTGAGTTGCTGTTACTCTGGCTGGTTTCGATGGAGGTCTCCGCTGCCGATTCCTGATCGACGCTAACGTTCGAGTCAGCGTCTGCCTGTGCCGCTGCTGTTCCAGCGAACCCCATGAACGTGAGGCCACCGATTAGTGCTACCGTCAGTGCGAGTGTGATTGCGCGTTTCATTGATTCGGTCACCGTGTTCGTCATCGGGCAGCACGCGTGTGGACCCCAACGGAAGTATCTGTCACGTGTGACGGCGCTGTCGCTCGCCGCGCGTAGCGCCGACACCTCCCGGTTCTCCCGCTGTGGCGCGTTGCCCAGTCGCTACTGTTCACAGACACCCATTTGAACCCGGCAAACGGTTTCGCAGCGAATCCACGCGTTGGGGCCCGCGTTGCCTCCCCCTATCATAGTGTGATGGTTTTTATCCGAATTATGGCAGAACCTGTCCTCGTTACAGCGACACTATATCGACGGTTTCCGGGCGTTTCAGTGACGGTATTCGGGACCGCCGTCCCCGAAATATCGATTGAATCGGATACGCGACTGAAAATATCAGCTAGTAATAGCAGCCTGTCGTCGGAGAAACGGTTCACAGCGGCGGAACGAGTCGCTCGTGCTGACCGCACGAATTACCGCCTAGTCCCTCGATCGAACGTCGGAACCGGACCGTGATCGCTTCGAGACCGCTTCGGCGCACTGTTCTCCGGTCGAAGTCACCGATTACCGGTTGTAAGGTATCAGCTTACCTATTATATCCCGGCACAACCGAGTTCCAACCTATCGATAACAAAGGTGGTCATCACGGAATGGTGGTTTGCGTCGTAGAGACTCAGAAACGAAAGACACTCACGAAGCAAATCAAACGATCAATGACAAACGACACGACGAGACGATCACAAGCTACGACACTCCTTCTGTCCTGTATGGTCGCCCTGTCCATGATGGCGGCCGGTGTTCCGGCAGCCACTGCGGGCGGTGACGGCGACCTCGAGAACGGAACCGTACACGCGCTCGAGGACGGAGAGGAGCTCTACCTGGTCTTCGGTGCCGACCTCGGCGATCAATCGCTCGAGGAGTACGTCGACCAGCACGCGAGCGGCTCGGCCGACACCGCGGCCGAGGTCATCCAGTACCAGGACGTCGATCAGGTCAACATCAACGAGCAAGGCTCCGCGGTGTCGATCGCGATCGACGGCGGCGAAGCGACCGCCGTCCAGGAAGCCAACCAGTACAACGACAACGAACAGCGCGGGTCCGCCACCGCCGAGGACCGCCTCCAGAGCGCGGAAACGCAGTTCGAGAACGTCGGTGACGTCAACATCATCATCGGCGACGGTGGCGACCAGCAGTTCGACGGCTGGGGAGTCAAAGACAAGAAAGGTGACGACGAGACGATCACTCAGGAGGCTCTCGCCGCCGTGACGCAGTCACAGGAGGTCGCACAGGTCAACTATAACAACCAGAGCACCGCGTTCGCGCTGGCGGTTAACGACAGCGATGCGACCGCGCTCCAGCAGTCCTACCAGCGCAACGAGAACCTGCAGGAAGGCGTCGCCAACGCGTCGAACGTCTACCTCGGTAACGGTGACTTCGGTCACAAGAAGGACAAGAGCGGCGATCACGGTCCGAGCGCCGGCCAGAGCGCCGACTCACTGCTCACGCAGCAACAGGACGTCGAACAGGCGAACCTCAACGAACAGCGCGGTGCCGTCGCCATCGCCGTCGGCGAGGGCAGCACCGCGACCGCGATCCAGTTCACCGATCAGAGCAACCTCAACACCCAACTCGGCAGCGCCGACGCCTCGAACCTGCTGGCGTCGTCAGTCGGGATGAACGTCGCGACCGCGGGCGGCGTCGGCAGCGACGTCCTCTCGACCGAAACCGAGGCGAAGAAACCCGACAAGAAGGGCGGCGACGACGGCGCCGAGCAGACGGCGACCGCCGGCGTGGCCCAGGAGCAGGGCGTCGAACAGCGCAACATCAACCTGCAGAACAGCGCCATGGCCATCGCACAGAACGGCAGCGAGGCCACAGCGATCCAGATGGCGTACCAGCAGAACTACAACGCACAGATCGGCTACGCCGACGCGCTCAACGTCTACGCGAGTCCGGGCTACGTCTCCGACGAGGTCGCCCGCACCTCGAGTACGACGGTCACCGTGGACGGTAACTCCGGCTCCGCCAACCCCGGCATGTCGTACGATTACGCCGCCAACGCGACGCAGACGAACGACGTCGATCAAACGGCGAGCGCGGCGATCGAACAGCACCAGTTCATCACGCAGGAGAACCTGAACGAGCAGCACACCTCCGTCGCACTTGCCGAAGACGGTGGGAGTGCCGGCAGCTCGCAGATCTCCATGCAGGAGAACGAAAACATCCAGCTCACGTCCGTTGCGGCGACGAACACGTGGGTCGAAGCGTAACTGGACTCCGTCACACGGTCGATTTTCGACCGGCGTGACCGCCACTTCGTTTCTTTTGGTCGTTCATCGAGCGGGAGAGAGTGAGACGAGAGTGTGAGACACGACTCGTCAGTGCGGTCCTCGAGCGGGCAAAACCGAAATACACTCACGAGAGACTGCCCGCCAGCGAGTCCGCCGTCGGCAGTGAACTGTGGTTTCCCGACCGGCGAGAGACGGCGTCGTCTCACGCGTGTACGGGGCTCGCTCGGGGCTCAATTCGCGGATGGAACGTCGGAGGTTCGATTCGCGGATGGAACGCGACGGGACGAGCGAGCATGCACTCGCTCTCGACCAACGACGTTCTGAGGAGACGGCTACGATTCCCCGGAACGGTCAGTTTCCGCGGACTCGTTCGCTGACGCGTCCCCATCGTCTCGGTGCTCGTCGAGCGCCTCGTCGATAGTCAACTCGCCCGCAGCGACCCGGCGTGCGAGCACCTCATCGATCGCACGATTCCGTTCGCTCCGCTCTCTCGAGCGGTCTTTGATGACCTGAATCTCCCCCTCGGTCGGATCGATCTCCCGCGCGTCGATGACCTCCCCCTCGAGCCGAGCGATATTCACCGCGGCCAGCACGTCACCCATCCCTCGCGTCCCGGTGCCGAGGTAGGGAGTCGTCCCCGTCTCGTCGACGAGTTCGACGCGGACGTCGTCGAGATCGGTGACCAGTTTCGCGCTCTCGAGGCGGGAGCCGTCGCCGATGCGGACGACCGGGGAGGGCGCCTCGGCGGCCTCGCGTTGAATCAGGTCGACGGCGTCGCCCAGCGGCACCTGAAAGGCGGCGACGACCGTCTCGCCGGCGAGGACGGCGATACCGGGCTTGC
>NZ_JAQIVI010000826.1 GCF_028618695.1 Natrinema soli
CGCGCGCTCGATCTTCGCGCGTCGGAGCGGTTCCTCGTCGCTGGGGTCGCCGTTGACCACCGAAATGCCGCGGTCGGTGAGCACCGTCGCGGCCTCGCGGTCGCTGGTGACGACGACGAACTCCCGGCCGCTGTCCGCGAGTTCGTCGACGATCGGTTCCGTCAGTTCGCCGTAGCCGAGCACGAGGATGTGCTCGTCGAGCAGTTGGAGTTGTGATTCGGTCATCTTTCCGAGTGTCTTGGAAATGCGGTCCTGGATGACGGGACCGACGAGGGCCCCGATGGCGATACCGAAGCTGGCAACGCCCAGAATGAGCACGGACATCGTAAACAACATCCCCTGTACCGATCCGGGGTTCGGCGTCACATCGCCGTAGCCGACCGTACTCGAGGTGATCAGCGTGAAGTAGAACGCGTCGAGGATGGTGTTGATGCTGTCGAACTCCTCACGGAGCGCGTAGCCGCCGATGGTGCCGTACAGCTGGACGCCGACGAGCGACGCACCGGCCGCGATCTGCGTCGTCGACAGGGCGAGCGGTTTGTCGAACCGCTTGCGGGTCACCAGCAGCGTCGGCATCGAAACGAGCGAGAGGACGACCAGCGGGAACGAGTACGGGCTCGACTGGAGCAGTCCTTGCGCGGCAGTCAGCGGGAGCAACAACAGCGACGCCCACCAGCCGACTCGGAGGCCGCGTCGGAGCGCGAGCGCGCTCCCGACCATCATGAACCCGGTCAGCGCGCCGGTGAAGGCGGCGGCGCTCCGGACCGCGACGGGGACGTATTCCTCGAGCGGGCCGCCCACGGCGTTGGTCCCGATGTTGACGACTGCGGTCCCAACGGAGAGCAGCGCGACGAGCAGGACGAGCACGATGGCTGCGCGCGTCGTGAAGACTCGCCGCCAGTTCTCGGGGAGTCGCGCTCGAGGCGACCGGCTGTCGACCATACACACCGGTCGGCCGTGGTGTTAGTTAAACGTCTCCGTCTCGCTTCCGGCCGGGGCCGTGTACCGAACCCGGAGGGGACGCTTCTGCCGGTGCAAATTTAACGATCCCGTCCCACTCCTCCACAATGCAATCGATTCCGGGCAATCTACCGGTCGAAGTGCTGCTCGGCCTCTACCTCGGTCTTCTGACCGGTATCGTCCCCGCGTTCGTCGCCGGCTCGCTCGGCTTTCTCGTGCGGTATTTCACCGGTGTGACGATACCCGGGTTCGGTGTCGTCGTCCTCGCGCTATCGATCGCCAGCGTGCAGGGCGGCCTGTTAGGACTCGTCGAACCGACCATCGCCCAGTCACCGCGGCTGCTGATAGCCGTGCTGGTCGTCCTCATGCTCGCACTGTACGCCCACAATCAGGGCGATAAACTCGGCGCGGAGCTCCCGCGCCGGCTCTCCTTTACCCGTCTCCGGCAACGGACGCTCTCCGCCGACGTCGTCGAACTCGTCGGCTCGGTCGGGCAAGTGACGGTCCGCCCCACCGGTGAGATCCGCGACATGGAAGGCTATCCCCCGCTGTCGCCGTCCCTCCGAGAGGCCCTCAAAGCCGGCTCGTGGCGGCTCCCGGCCGATCTCCCCCTCTCGGAGCTCGAGGCCCGGATCGAGGAACGGCTGCGGACGGACCACGACCTCGCGGACGTCGACATCGCCATGGACGAACGGGGCCGGGCGACTATCGTCGCGGCACCACCGTCCGGAACCCTCTCGCGACACG
>NZ_JAQIVI010000827.1 GCF_028618695.1 Natrinema soli
TCGAGCGAGCGTTCGCGCTGGCGCGGGCCGCACGCGACCGAATCAGACAGAACCTCGGACTCGCGTTCGTCTACAACGCGATCGCCATCCCGCCGGCCGTCCTCGGGATCGTGAACCCGCTGGTGACGACCGTCGCCGTGGTGGTCGGCACCCTCCTCATCGTCGGGAACGCGGAGCGATCGCTCGTCGACGACTGACCGTCACGGCCGTCATTCCTCCTCGACGCTCTCCTCGGCATCCTCGAGCGCACCCCACGAAACGGTTCGATCGACGCGAATCGAAATGAGCGGCCGCTCGTCGAGATCGTGGTCCACGTACTGGTCGTATTTGGACTCAAGCGCGTTCACGGCGGCGTCGCGGATCGCCAGATCGGGTCGATCGCTGTCCGTCGCATCGGGCTCGAGAATCCGCGCCCGACCGCGGACCTGCACCCACGCGAGGCGCGACCAGTCCTCGCGATAGCGGTCGACGAGCAGCGTCACCTGCGGATTCGTCCGGACGTTCCGAACCCGACGGAGTTCGCGGGTCGACTTCGGCTTCTCGTCGATCGCCGAGACGATCCGCAACGCGCCCTCGGAATCGGCGTTCGTCGGATCCTCGCGCTCGAGAGGAGCGAAACAGACCGGCACCGCGTGCGGTCGGTTCTCGTCGTCGACCGTCGCTAACGCGGCGACCCGCGCTCGCTCGAGGAAGGCGCGTTCGTCGGGCGTCACGGGACGACGGACGATACCGGGACAAAAAGAGCTGTCCGGGGCGACGCCGGTTCCGGGGAGTCGTACCGCTACGCGAACTTACTCGGGCCGCCGTCACTCAGCCACGTGCAGATGACTGCACGGATGAGTCGGCATCGCGCGTATGCAGCCGTCGTCGTCGGGACGGGCGGCTACACCTGCCTGATGTTTATCTGGTTCTCGCTGCCGGCATCCCTCTCGACGATCATCGCGGATCTCGGTCTCTCGGGCACGCAGGCCGGCGTCGTCGCGGGTGCGGTCCCGCTGACCTACATTCCGATCGCGTTGTTTACGGGCCTGGTTATCGACCGCGTCGGACCGGGTCGGAGCCTCGCGGCGGGCGTCCTGATCTATGGCATCGCCCAGATCGGCCGCAGTTTCGCGGTCGGGTTTCCATCGCTGCTCGCGGCGACGCTGCTGATCGGCGTCGGCGCGACGGCCATCACCTTCGGACTGCCGAAACTCGTCTCCGTGCTGTTTCCGCCCGACGAGACCGGTTTCCCGTCCTCGATCTATCTCGTCGGTGCGTCGGCGGGAACGGCGGGTGCATTCGCCGTCGGGCGGCCGATTCTGAGCCCGCTGCTGGGCGGCTGGCGCGAGCTGTTCTTCTGGAGTGGGATCGTCGCGATCGGCTACGGCCTCCTGTGGTTCGTCGTCGCTCGCCGGTTAAGGATCGACGCGCGTAATCGCGCGGCCAACGACGCCGACGCGGCGGACTCGTCGCTCTCGCTCGCGGCGATCCGCCGGGACCTCGCGCTCGTGCTCACTCACCGCGAACTCCAGCTCGTAGTCGTCATCGGGACGATGTATCTGCTGATCGCCCACGGCATGCAGGGGTGGCTCCCGACGCTGCTCGAGGCGCGGGGCTACTCGCCGGATCGAGCGGGACGGACGACGAGCCTGCTCGTCGCCGCCAACGTCGTCGGCGTTTTGA
>NZ_JAQIVI010000828.1 GCF_028618695.1 Natrinema soli
TGCTCATCCCCTTGAGCGCCCGCGGCGAATGGGCCGCGAACTCCAAGCCCTTGACGCCGTGGAGGTAGTTCTCGGCTTCCTTAGCCGCGAGCGACGCCGCGAATCGGAACGATCCCTCGACGAGTCGGTCGCCGATGCCCTCCCGGCGGGCGATTCGTTCGGCGAGGTCGACGACCCCGTCGCCGAACTCGAGCGCCGCCGTCGCGTCCACTTCGTCGTCGAGGAGGCCCCGTTCGTGACACTCGCGGGCGAACGCGACGGTGACGCCGAGGCTGATCGTGTCCATCCCGAGCCGATCGCAGACGTCGTTGGCCTCAATCATCGCCTCGGGGTCGTGGGCGTCCTGCATCGTCGAGACGGCGAAGATCGTCTCGAACTCGGGGATCTTGGCGTCCGTGATGCCTTCCGACTGGACCGAGACGTGCTTCCCACACCGGACGGCGCAGTTCGCGCACGTGGTGTCTTCGGTCACGTACTCGGCCTCGAGACGCTCGCCGCTGATCGCTTCTGCCTTCTCGTCGTCGACCTGCTCGTACTGGTTGTTCCGGTGGTCGAGCTTGCCCATCTCGTTGACGGGGTTGACGGCGGCGCTGGTCCCGTACTGCTGGAGCGTTTCCGTCTCTTCCATCAGCGGCTGGGTCCGGCCGAAGACGAGGTCGCGGAGGCCGTCCTCGTCGGCGATCGTGGGTTCGAACTCGCCCTCCTCGAAGGTGACCGCCTTGACGTTCTTCGCGCCGAGGACGGCACCGAGGCCGCCGCGGCCGAAGGCC
>NZ_JAQIVI010000829.1 GCF_028618695.1 Natrinema soli
CCTCCGCTGCCGGGACCCCGTCTTTGTCATCGTCCTCGAGTCCGACGGGCGGCCGCGTCGCGTCCCCCTGCAGGACGTGGACGTTGTCGTACGCCGCAGTTGCCGCGCGGGCCCGCTCGAGCACGGGTCGCGTGAAGTCGATCCCGATCACGGTCCCCTCGGGACCGACCCGCTCGCGGAGAAACGGCAGGTTCGCGCCCGTCCCACAGCCCATCTCGACGACGGTGTCGCCGGGCTCGAGCCGACAGGCGACCGCCGCTCGCTCTCGGAGCCGTGCGATTCCGGGCGTTCGACGCGCGATCAGGTCGTAGAGACGAGCCCAGCGGCCGTAGAACTCCTGTGCGGATTCGGATCCCGTCGTCATCTGCTCACACAAGCGATCGAATCGTGTCGGCGACCGACTCCGCGTCGGACCCGAGCACGTAGATCAGCGGCTCGATCCCCATCCCGCCGGTCTGGTAGAGTACCGTCGCCTCGGGCTCGTCTTCGATCGCCGCGCCGACGCTCGAGGAGACGTCGTCTGATTCGTCGAACTCCGCGGCGACGTGGCCCTGTTCGGCCAGTTCGTCGAGCAGTGCCGGCTCGTAGGTGATGTTGATCCCCGCCGAGACGTCCGCACCGTGGCGGCGCGCGGCCAGCAGGACGCGCGCGACGTGTTCGGAGACGCCGAACTCGGGATCCGCGGGGACGGTCGCCCGGCCTTTCACGTCGAAGATCCG
>NZ_JAQIVI010000083.1 GCF_028618695.1 Natrinema soli
AGGACCTCGCGACCCGCGTCGACGACGGGACCGTCACGGGTGCGGACGTTCGAGCGGCCGAGGTCGGCGAGGGCCGCAAATCGACCCCCGAGATCGACGATATCGACCTCTCGATGGACGACCTCGAGACGGCACGGTCGGGAGACGGCGGCTCCGGTGGCAATACCGATCGGCCCGACGACGGCCCGCTCGCCGGGTCGGTCGACCGCGACGCGGACGGCGTGACGAGCGACGAATCCACGGACGACGAGCCCGGTTTGTTCGGCCGACTCAAGCAACTCTTCTCGCGGTAGTGGGCGGCTTCATCGGTCCGGATCGGTTTCATCGGTGGTCGAGGCATACCCCGGCCCTTGAGGTCGGGTTGTTGACCGCCACTCGAGAGTCGATGTCCGAAGCCGAACCCTGCCCGCTAGCTAACCAGCGTGATCAGGGCGAATAGCGTCGCGATGGAGGCCAGCGTCGTGACGAAGACGTTCAGCGACGCGAACTCCCGGTCGCCACCGAGTTCGTTCGCGAAGACGAACGTCGAGACGGCGGTGGGCGTGCCGAGCATCACGACGCTGGCAGTGAACGTCGCGGGATCGACGGCCAGCGCGGAGAAGACGGCCCACGCGAGGGCGGGCATCAGGCAGATCTTGAGCGCGACGACGGCGGCGGTCGCCCCGGCGTCGATCGAGGGCACGTCGACCTGCAGGGACGCCCCGACACAGAGCAACGCGACCGGTAAGGCGAGCGAGCCGACCGCATCGAGGCCAGTTGCGGCGGACGACGGGATCGAGATCCCGAGGGAGCCGACCGCGAGGCCGGCGATCAGTGTCGCCAGGATGGGGTTCGTCGCGAGTCCGCGAAGTTCGCGCGCGATCGAGGCGTCACCACCGTTGAGCGTCGAGAGGACGAGGATCGTCAGCGGCAACTGGATCAGCGTCACGACGCCCAGCACGACGCTCGCGATCGCCGTCACCGACGCGTCGAACGTCGCGGCGACCAGTGGCAATCCGAGATAGCCCAGATTCGAGTGATACGATTGGACGATCGCGACGCTCCGGCGGGCGCTCGAGTCGCGGTTTCGGTGGACGAGCGCGGAGAGTCCGGCGGTCGTGAACAGCACGAAGAGGAGGCCGGCGAGCAGCGCCGGCGAGAGCAGGTCCCCGATCGACCGATCGTAGGTGGAGACGAAGATCAGCGCCGGCAGCGCGACGTAGTAGGCCGCGGCGTTCAACAGTTCGGTCCGATGGCGGTCGAGGATCCCGCTCGTCCGCAATCCGGCTCCGACCAGCAACACGACGAGCAGCGCCAGCAGCCGGCCGACGACTTCCATAATCCGCTCGAGTCGACTCGCGGGTTTGTACCGTTCGATCTTCAACGACGATGAGATGGAGTTCCCTTGGCTCGGTCGGCTCGAGATCGGAAGCGACGACCCCGTCGCCCGATACGATCAAACGTTCATGATGCTGGACGACGTGGAAGGCCTCGAGGAGGTCGAGTCACAGTGACCGAGAGCACCCTTTCGGATATCCCGTCTCGGATCGGAGCGGGGCTCCGAAGCCGACTGCAGCGCCTTCGCTGGTGGTTCGCGCTGCGAGTCGGCGGCGCTCCGAGCTGTGCGGTCTGCGGCGACGAGGCGGCGTGGATCGCCGAGACGGAGGCCGAACCGCGCTGCTTTCGCCACATTCCGAGCGAGGGATCGGATGCGATACGAGACGTAGAGCCCGCCGACTGTTTCACCGACTGGGATAGCGACGCGGGATCTCGAGACTGACAGAGAGAAGTATCGACGAACTCGAGTTATAACAGTAGTTGGTAGTACGGTTCCTTTATTCAAAATTGGATTCGAAACTGAAACGGTCAATCTGGAAACTACACATGCTTACACAACGATTCACCTACATCCTCACAACGTATGTGATTTATCCGGCCGCGCCTACTAAAAATAGTAATGGAACACGATATCCCGGAAGATCACTTGATAGTTGAACATACGATTCCATAAGATGAAACGGTAAGTATAGCAACTGTCCATGCTGTAAGCACATTGAAAGAATGTAGCCCTTGCGATTTGACACCATTATATGAGAGGCACTGTCTAGTTAAGCGATTCTAACGTCAAACGCCGTTTCAGCGTCTGTCGAAGCAACACCGATGGGATCTGGGACCATTACTGTTTATGGGACGTTTGCTGAAGCAGCCGAATTTTCGCTGCTCGTGGAACAGGGTCTCTTTATGTTAAATCATAGATGGTAATTTCACAACCGATACCGTCACTTCATTGTCGTCCTGTCTTGCGGTTTCCCTTATCTAGACAGTACCATATGAGACGATAGATCCAGAAATGATGAATGACTTGTGTGAGTCACAACAGGATGGATCAGTTAAATTTGTCTACAGCGGCTTTCACATCACTGTTGAGAACGGTAATTATCTCGCACTTCGAGAGGAAAGGAGGTTCGGCATACCGTCCCTGACAACTACTGAACCAGAGGCGAACTCTATATGACTTTGGGACGGGACCAAATTCTTCGAGAGCGGCGGCGGTTTTACGAAGCGAGATACCTGTCGACTGAAGCCGCACCGCGAGCGTTCTGAGGGCGCTCGCGGTGCTCTCGTCATCCCAGCAGTGAAGCGGATCTGCTTCGAGCGTGACAGTGAACGGTTCTTGGAACTGCATGACAGCTGATTTCAAGAACTCCTCGCTCGTTGACTAGACATTGCTCTTTCTATGTACAGAAGTTGACGGTTTTTTCACCAAAAGCAAGACCTATAGCCTGCTATTTATGAATATGAACTGGTAAATGGCTACTACGATTCACGTCACTGCGGACCCGGTCTGGTCGGATCCCTCTATCGAGGGTCTCGAAGTCACTGACGCGGAATGGCTCCTCAACGTGGACCGAGACCACGATCTTATCAGGGGCCCCGCCGGCATCGAACCAGCAAATGGAATGTGTGACTCTCAAATTCGACATAATGTGGTTACTCATCTCTATAGGGAGGGACGATGAACGAGCGGGACCTGACCAATCCCGATTATTATCTCAACCGGGAGCTCTCGGAACTCGCCTATCAAGAACGTGTGCTGCGAGAGGGAATGGATGCCAGGAATCCCCCCCTTGAGCGGCTCCGATTTCTCGCGTTCTTCACCAAGAACATGGACGAGTTCTTCATGAAGCGTGTTGGTGGACTTAAACAACAGATCGACGCTGGCGTGACCGAGACGACGCCGGACGGTCGAACGCCGAAACAACAGTGGTGTGAGGTACTCGATACCGTCCGACCTCTTTTTCGAGAGCAGTCGAAATATTGGCAGCAGACCCTGAAGCCAACACTGGCAGAGGAAGGGATCGATATCCGTGAACCCAGCGAGCTATCGTCCGCCCAATATGAAGAATTACAGAACTACTACGAAGAATCGATCCTTCCAACCTTGACGCCACTCGCCTTTGACCCGGCCCACCCGTTCCCGTTCATTTCGAACCTTTCGCTGTCCCTTGCGGTGCTTTCCTCCGATGAAAACAGCGAGACGCGGTTCACTCGCATCAAGATACCGTCGAATCAACCGCGGCTGGTGGCGATTCCTAGGGAAACCGATCAGTACATTCTTATCGAGGATCTGATCGAGGCTAACCTCGACCTCTTACTACCTAATCTCGACATCCGTGACGTGTCAAAATTCAAGGTGACCAGAAACGCTGAAGTGCGGCGCAACGAGGAGGTTGCCGAAGATCTTATTGACGTGGTCGAAGAAGTCCTGGAGGAACGTCGCTTCGCCACCATGGTCAGGCTGGAGGTTGACGCCGAGATGCCTGACGAATCGGTCTCAATTCTCAAAGAGCAGCTCCATATGCAGGATCGGGAAGTGTTCTATCGGGAAGGGCCGATTGACTTCGAGGACTTCTTTGAACTCCTCGACTTGGAGTATCCCGACCTCAAACTACCGTCGTGGACGCCGAAAGCACATCCCCGATTGGGGACGGTCACAAGCGAGGCCAAAGATGAGGAGACGGATATTTTTAGGGAAATCCAGAAAGGAGACATTCTCGCACATCATCCGTATCACTCTTTCAAGGGGACGATACAGTATTTTCTCGATATGGCGGCGAACGACCCCAACGTACTTGCGGTGAAAGCAGCTATCTATCGGACGGCAAACGACTCCAAGATAATTCAGAGTCTCATCGACGCCGCCAACAACGGCAAACAGGTGGCGGTAATGGTCGAGCTCAAGGCTCGCTTCGACGAGAAGAACAATCTTGAATGGGCTCGACAATTAGAAGAAGAAGGAATTCACGTCGCCTACGGCACCGTTGGCTTGAAGACGCATACGAAGACAGCGCTCGTCGTTCGCCAAGAGGATGATGGCGTTCAACTGTACTCGCACGTCGGCACTGGAAATTATAACTCCGAGACGGCGAAGGGATATTCAGATGTTGGATTGCTAACATCTGATCGGGATATCGGGCAAGACCTTACGAAGGTGTTCAACTTCTTCACTGGACCGACCCTCGATAATCGCTTCCGGAAGCTCCTCATCGCACCAGTGACGATACGCGAGCGGTTCACCGAAATGATCAGACGAGAAATCGACCATGCTGAGTCAGGTCAGCGGGCACGAATCGTTGTCAAGGTGAACGGACTCGAAGATCCGTCGATGGTTGCGGAACTCTATCGGGCTTCGATGGCAGGGGTCAAGATCGACCTAATCGTGCGAGACATTTGTCGGCTCCGCCCAGAGATTGAGGGCTTGAGCGAGAACATCACTGTGCATTCGATCGTCAGTCGGTTTCTTGAACACGCCAGAATCTTCTACTTCGAGAATGCAGGCGACCCCGAGTGGTTCATCGGATCGGCTGACTGGATGACACGGAACCTCGATCATCGAGTTGAAGCTATCACGCCCGTGGAAAATCAACAGCTTCGAGAACAGTTACGCTTCATCTTGGAAGCCTCACTGAAGGATAATCGTCGCCGGTGGGTGATGCAAAGTGACGGACACTACGAGCAAGTCACGCCGGATGACGAACCGGTGTGGGATATCCAAGAGATCCTGATGGCTGCCTCTGAAGCTGCCGTTGATCGCGGTTATGGGCCTGGGATGGTAGTTGATACGGATCTTGTCGAGGACGACCTCCTGATCGACGAAGCTCCTGAAAACGAGCCGGGTATGGATTCCACGAATGCGGATTATGCTGTGGAGGCCGATGCCTCCGGTCCGGTGCAATCAGACGAGGGCAACAAATCCATCTTCGATATGTACTCCGAACACTGGTACCATCCCGATAGTGAGACGTACGGCTGGACGGTACGAACCACTGAGGGGGATCGCCGGTACTTCAAGACACAAAAGGGAGCCCGAGAACGCCTTCGAGCGGAATACGAGTAGCTGTCTCAAATCGCCTTCTCTCTTTGAATTCGGTATTCCACCATAGTCGTGACGTACAGTGTTTCCTTTAAGCTACGAGCCTTCGAATATCAGTAATTCTACTATGTTGCTTCAATTGGAAACGAACCGATTGATAAGATGGGTTACTGTTCTTGCCTGCTCGATACATGAGAACCGAGTAATGGTTCAGGCTATGCTGACGACTTTCGAATCGTCCCGCTGTTGATGGGTTGTCGTTTGCTCTACCGTGATGAATTCGCCGTTCTGGTAGTCGTACGCAGTGAGCTTTCCGCCGTAGACGCATCCAGTATCGAGACCGACGGCGTACTCCAGTTCCATGGGGCCCTCGTGGACAGTGTGTCCGAAGAATACGCGGTAAGGCCCATCATAGTCGTCGTACCAGAATGGCCCATCGTATCCTTCACCGGCGGGTGAACGCATGGTCAATAGCTCTTCGGCAGTATGGGTATCTAGTGGTCGATCGGGATCTACACCACCATGGGCGACGAGCGCGTCGTCGAACGAAATCACGACGGGAAGTGACTCGAAATATGCTCGATCGCCACTCCGTAGCCAGTTTGGATGCTTATCACCACGCACGATTTTCTGCTCATTATTTCCGCGGACACTGACGAGCCGATCATCATTGCGGACGAGGTCGATGACGCCGGGGCTATCTGGACCCTTTCGTACAAGGTCACCGACGAAGACGAGGAGGTCGTTATCGCTCGGGTCGAGCTCGGCTAAGAGTTTCTCCAAAGTGGCCCGGCTGCCGTGGACATCTCCGATGATATACACCTCCCTGTGGTCATCGATATCGAGCCGTTCGTGGTGTGATTCGACATTCTCACTGAACTGGGGTTTTGTATTCATTAGCGGGGTTTGAAGCTGAGATTCAAACGCTCAGTTGCGGTAGGAAATAATACTCCGTAATCGGATTAAGTTATTTACTAATAGAGCCATGTATGGCTATGTATCTTCTCGCTGCGATCGCTGGCTTGATCTTAGAGGTGGTATCCGGTGGAGGAATTGGAGACGGGTAGTGCGATTTGTCCTTTTGTCTCCTATTGTGCTGAGATACAGGCGTCGTCGGGTTTACGTGGTGAGTAACAGATTCCCCTGGCGTTGCTGCACTCGTGGCAAATCAGAAAGAAACGTGCCACCCACAGAAATTCCTTCAGAGATTTGATGTCTGGATATTCTTCGACGAGCGAAGAATCCCATTCCTCATGCCGCTTGCGTTCTTCGACGAGCGCGTATAGGCGATTCCCGATCCGATAACAGTCCGACGCAGAGATTTCACCGTTTGGCGAGATTCCAGTGGCTGTCTCTATGAAATTCAGATACCGGTCCACGTTGAGCCGCCATTCCGCATCGAAGACCTCAAGACCCTCGATAGCCGGATCCGACCAGACGGCATCCGCAGTAACGCTAATCGTCGTAGACATTTACTGAGTTATATCTCTAAATAGAACGATATAGATATTGCGGTTCGGAAAAATTATTAGGCTTTTATCTATAGATATATTAGACAGATTTAAAAAATACTTCGGTTAATACTGATAAATCCACTATCATAGACATCACGCATCAATCCAAATTACCTCAGTGAACGCAAGATGAGGCTTTCGAGAATGCTGGCTTAGCGTGACATCCGACGTTCAATTCTCAACAAGCGGGGGCCGGGTAGGCCCGAGCGCGGTAGGGCGGAGTAGTTCACAGACGAACCGATTGATGATACTGACTTCAATTGGCCTCTCAATTACTTTTATTCTAAGAATTATCTGCTTGGTCTATGGAAATGTCAAAATGTCAATTTCTTCACCTATACTGAACGGCAACTGCGTATGCGAATCGACCATTGAGGATGGAACGTGACAGAACACCAATTAGAAATCGATGGGTTCTTACTACTATATGGGAAAATGTCAGGAGTTATGGGTACGGCATCTCGAAAACAGGCAGCGGGAGTGTGCGCTGTTCTCACTTTCGGTATCTGTCTAACTGCTCTACCTATGTTCTCTCCGGTCTCATCCCGTTCATCGGGCTCTTTCTTGGTCTTGGAAGCCTTCTGGTTGCGGCAGGGTTCGTGGGCTATGTCTCAGGGCGTTGGGCGCTCAGTGTGGGCGGCTTCCTCTTCCTGTTTTTGAGTACCGTTCCACCCCCATTTATTGGTGGTTGTTTGGGGTGTGCCTACGATATCCCAGAGAATTACGTCTACTGGCAGCATATTCGAGTAGACTTCACTTTCTCATCACCGTTAGGGTTGGGGCCAGCCACTCGCATGACTGCTGAGCCTGCCGGATGCATCTGTGGGTGTCCATACTACTACCTTCCACTTATCCCCGTTTTCGGAGGATACGGATTACTTCTCCTTGCAGTTCTCGATATTGATCTACGGTCCCTTGCGCGATACGCCAAATAGCCACTCTCCTAAAACTACTAAATACGTTACTGATTGTCGAGAAGTTAGTACTGCACACGTACACTGTGCTGAACGGCAACTACACATGCTTACTGACCAATCGCACTTTTCGGTGCATTTTATCTCTTTTCGCACCAACCTGTTAGATATGGCCTCCCGGCACTGGCTGTATTTCGGTGGATTCGTAATTACTGGAATCCTGCTGGTCGGCGCGGGGTTGATGGGAATCGTCGATGGATTATCAGCACTCTCTGGTGGTGTCCCGGCGAGTGAGGAATTCATTCTGATAACGATGCTCGGAGCAGCGGCTGAATGGGTTCTGATCGTACTCGTCCTCGGAGTCATTACAGCAACGTTTCTCGTTGCAACGATTGTCTCTGTCCTCCGGACTACGTCACTCCCTCGTGACGATAGGTTGGTTTCGATCGTTGAATGGCTCGAGCGGGAGTACCCGCTTCTTCGCCGGTTCAATGTCTCCGAAACGGTCGAACCAACGACCGAAGATCGGCGACGGCAACTTAAGAAGCAGTACGTCGAAGGCGAGATCAGTGACGCCGAATTTGAACGGAAGATGGACCAGTTAGTGGATGGTACCAACTCGAAGAGTAGGTCACGGTCTGGAACGACGATCGAAATCGACGAAAGCTCACGATAGCTCGTTGGTCTCTACTGAACGGCAACTACAGATGTGCACTGAACAGAAATCGATCCACCCTACTACACAGAACAGTCATTCAATCTAAATCTAGGAAGAAGACTTTATAGGAGAATGTCCAATGGTAATTCGTATGAGCCAGGTCTATAATGAACTATACGAAGTAGTATCGAATGTACAGCGTCGGCAACTGTTGTTCGCCTTGCTGGAAGAGAGTCCGAAAACGGATTCACCCGAAGAACTCGATACTCCACCAAATATTACGAAATTTGAGAAATCAAATAGAATCGAACGCCAGCACGTTCATCTGCCGAAATTAGACGACTACGGGTTTATCAACTGGTTTCCTGAAATGAGTTACGTAGAACGCGGACCCAACTTTGACGAAATTGAACCCACAGTAGAATTGCTCGCTGAACATCATAAAGAACTTCCAGAAGGGAAGTGACCTGCCGGTACTCTCTTCGTCTGTACTTCTCACAAGTGTCACGTAACACGCTGAATAAAGCAATCGCGCTACTATCTGCTGATACCAGAATGAGTCAGCCGCTTGGGAGTTTGCTCGCAGGAAGTAGAGTGGTTGGGACAGCGTTGAACCACGGTCGTTTCGCTTCCTGGTTTAACTTATCCGTTGCAATTTCTGGCGAACCGATTGCTCACCGGTTCGTCGTGGAGTTCGACAAAAATGGGTTGGGGCAGAGTTGAACTGCCGATCTCCTCCATGTCAAGGAGGTGTCATAACCAGACTAGACTACCAACCCGCCTGGTTTCGCGTTCACACAGCCTGACGCGCGTCGTCACGCTGTCTACACCCAATCGTTGCCCGCCGCTACAATTGAAGGTTTCGAATCGTCCGCCGTACGCGAGTCGCCCCCATGCACCGGGACGATACGCTTAAGTCTATGTACTCATTTGGACATTGTAAGACAACTACGTACATTGGTGTTCACTATGAAGGAATACGTCGAACGAGTGGCGGACGGGGACGATCTCACGCAATCGGACGCTCGAGCGGCTTCGACGGCCGTTTTCGAGGGGGCAACGGAAGCACAGATCGGCGCGCTGCTGGCGGCGCTACGCGCGAAAGGAGAGACGGAGGCCGAAATCGCCGGGTTCGCCGAGGGAATGCGCGACGCGGCCAGAACGATCGATCCCGACCGGGCGCCGCTGGTCGACACCTGCGGAACGGGCGGCGACGACTACAACACGATCAACGTCTCGACGACGAGCGCCATCGTTGCGGCCGGGGCTGGCGTTCCGGTCGCCAAGCACGGTAACTACTCGGTTTCGTCGTCGTCAGGCAGCGCCGACGTGCTCGAGGAAGTGGGCGTGAGCATCGAGGCCGAACCGCCGGCCGTCGAGGAAGCCATCGAAGACGACGGCATCGGCTTCATGCTCGCGCCGGTGTTCCACCCGGCGATGAAGGCCGTCATCGGGCCGCGCAAGGAACTCGGGATGCGGACGATATTCAACGTGCTCGGGCCGCTGACGAATCCGGCCGGGGCCGACGCACAGATCGTCGGCGTCTACGATCCGGACCTCGTCCCCGTCCTCGCGGACGCGCTGTCCCGGATGGACGTCGACCGCGCGCTGGTCGTCCACGGTGCGGGCACCGACGAGATCGCCGTTCACGGCGAGACGCGCGTTGCGGAAGTCGACGGCGATTCCGTCGCGGAGTACGCGCTCGAGCCGAGCGAGCTCGGCCTCGCGACGCACGACATCGGGGCCATCTCGGGCGGTTCGCCCGCGGAGAACGCCGACGACATGCGCGGGATCGTCGAGGGGAGTG
>NZ_JAQIVI010000830.1 GCF_028618695.1 Natrinema soli
CCGTTGACGAGGGATGGATTGCGGGCGAAGAGCGACGCGAGGAGGAGCGCCGAGACGACCGCCGCGAGTCGGTGCCGGTAGCCGACCAGAAGGCACGCGGCGGCACCGCCCGCGATCGAAACCAGCAGGGCCTGTAACCACACCGAGCCGGAAAGGGCGTGCAGGGACCACGTCGCGAGCGTCGGAGACGCCTCCGCGAGGGCGGACCTGGGGAGGACGCCCTCGTCGGTGTAAAAGGTTCCCAGCCCCGGAACGCGGAGGAAGAGGAGATCGCAGAGGACGACGAGCCCCAGTCCGATCCGGAACGCAGCCAGCGCGCGGGGATCGATGCCGAGTCGCGACCGACCGAACGCGCGAAGCGACGCGAGCGTCGTCGACTCGCCGTCGGCCGTCGTGAGTGTCGATCGATCGCCAGTCATACGGAGCAGTCGGATCGAGCCCCGATTGTCAACCGGAATATAAGTATTTTCTTCTCTCCGCCGCTCGAGAACACGAGGGCCCCGTCCCGACGGGAGGACCCGTCTCGGCTACGCCGGCGTACTCGCCCGTCGTTCGGCACGGGCCGCGATCGACTCGTTCATCGCGACGAACGCGCGTTCGACCCGCCCCTCGTCGAACAGCAGCGGGACGAGCGCACCTCTGACCGTCTCTCGCTGTAGCAATCGCGTCCGCCGTCCGTCGTCGATCGGCACGAGGTGGAACTCGTGGTAGCGATCGAGCGCGAACGGAAGAACGAACCGGTCGAGCCAGGCGAGCCGTCTGTACGGCTCGACGGTGACGATCATCGGCCCGTCGAGGGACCGACGGGAATCGACGGGCTGGTACTCACCCCGTCGCTCCGTCCCGTCGATCGCGATTTGCTCGACGGTTCGACTGACCGGGTTCCACTCCGGGTAGTATTCGAACTCGAGCAGCGCCTCCCAGACGACGTCGGGCGGCGCGTCGATCTCGACGAACACTTCGACCACGTTCATAGGTATCGTAGTGCACACATGGGAATGGCTGTACCGGTCACTCGTCCGCCGGTGACGTCGGTCACGGCTCCGAAACGAGGAGGGATGCGCGGTATCGACCGCGAGAGCGGGCGATTTGGCCGCGATCGGCTCTCGCAATGCGGGCGTGCGACGAGCCGATCGACTGGCGCAGTCACGCGCTGTCGTTGAACCGCCGGTTCGTCGAGAGCGGCGCGTCGCCGGGTTCACCCCGGACGAAGTGACCCGCCGGGTTCGTTTCACCGTCCCGTTCCATCGAGAGGAGTTCGACGAACCATGCCTCGTGTTCAATCTCCTCCTGGAGGATGCGCTGGGCCATGTCGTAGGTCCGCGGATCGACGCCGTGGGTCATGTCACAGATCTCCGACCACGTTCGGATCGCACAGCGCTCGGCCTCGAGCAACACTTCGAGGATGCTCTCGGCGGTCAGGTTCTCGAGGTCGAACCCCTCGGTCTCGTAGGGCACCGGCATCTCCGCGTCCGGACAGGACGCGCGGTCCGCGAACTCCCGGATGTCGTTGGGCAGCGCACCGCCGAGTTCGTACACTCGCGGCGCGACGAGTTCGAAGTGCGCCCGGTCCTCGAGGCGGGCGTCCTCGGTGATCTCCTTGTAGTCCTCGTGACCGGCCAGATGCATTCGGAGGTTCGTATAGTAGTAGTACGTGGTGAACTCGGCACCGATCGCGTCCAGCAGTTTCTCGCGCAGTTCCTCGGGTTCGAGCCCGCGCTCGCGGAGCACGGCCATTCCGACGCGCTCGCTCGTGTCCCCCGCATCGACGTTCCCTGCCGCGTGTGGTTTCTCGTCGGACATCCCACCGATCGACTCCCATAACTCGACGCATCAATCTTTGCTTGCAATTGCCATAACGATTCGATTAGCGCCGGGTCAGGCTATAGTAGCGACTGAAAGTCACTGCACATCTGATCGCATGGTAGCGTTGCGATCAGCGTGTAAACCGTTTCAGCGGCTACTATATCCCGTGAGTTACCGATCGGTCGCTCTCATCGTATTCCGTCGGTGTGATCGCAATATCCTTACTCGCCAACCCCCGAGGGTTGTGTATGAACGGTTCGGATCGCGGACTCTCGCGTCGCGCGTTCGTCCGCAGTGCCGTCGCAATCGGCGGTGCGAGCGCGCTGTCCGCCTGTCTCCAGCGCGAAGCGACCGAGGACGTGCCCCAGGCCACGCTCTCCCCGGAGGAGCTCCCGGATCGCCAGCACGCGTGGAACGAGTTCCTCGGGACGGACGACGATGGAAACGTTCGGCCGCCCGAACACCACCTCCTGCTCGGCCTCGAGTACGTCGGCGACGGTCCCGCCGACGCGGCGGACGAACGCGAGCGGCTCGAGACCGCGTTCCGAACGCTCGAGAGAGCGTACAAGCGCGGCAACGAGGGACTGGCGTTCACGATGGCCTACGGCCCGGCCTACTTCGACCGCTTCGACGCCGACCTCGCGGGGGTCGATCTCCCCGACCCGACGTCACTGACACCGCTCGACGATCCGGAACTCGACGAGTACGACGCCTTACTCCAGGTGGCCAGCGACTACGGTCACGTCACACTGAGCGTCGAGGAGGCCCTGACGGGTGAACTCGACGAACTCAACGGGATCGAGGTCGACGGAACGTTCGACGGGATCTTCGAGGTGAGCGACCGCAGAACCGGGTTCATCGGTCGCGGCCTCCCGGCCGACAATCAGTCCGGCGTCCACGGCATCCCCGACGGCGATCCCGTTCCGGACGACGCACCGATGTTCATGGGGTTCAAATCCGGCTTCAAACAGAACCAGGCGAGCGAGGATCGCGTGACGATCGACGAGGGCCCGTTCGCGGGCGGGACGACGATTCATCTCTCGAAGATCCAGCTTCACCTCCACCAGTGGTACGAACAGGACAGCCGCGGTCAGCGCGTCTCCAAGATGTTCTCGCCGAACCACAACGCGGAGAATCTCGTCGAGGGGGCCGGCCACAACCTCGGCGACGCGAGTCGCGTGACCGAAGTCGGCGGGAGCGCGGCCGAAGACGCCCGGAACGAGGGGACGGTCGGCCACGCCCAGAAGGCCGCTCGAGCCCGCGAGGACGGCGAACCGATCATCCTCCGGCGCGACTTCGACTCGACCGACGACGACACGGCGGCCACCCACTTCCTCTCGCTCCAGCGCTCGATCGACGATTTCGTGAAGACCCGAGAAGCGATGACCGGGACCGATCTCGACGCTCCGGTGTTCAACAGCGGTATTCTCCAGTACATCAGCGTCACGAACAGAGCGAACTACCTCGTCCCGCCGCGGGAACTTCGGTCCCTGCCCGCGCCGGGTCCGTCGGCGGAGTGAACGGCGACGACACGATCGACTCGCGAGTACTCAGCCCGAATTGGCTGGGACGTGCGTTCGACTGCCGCTGGCCGCCAGATCGTCGAACAGCGCCGCGGCGTCGTCGGCCAGCGGATACGCGTCGTGATAGGGGTCGATCTCTCGGTCGGTGCCGGAGACGAACCGGACGGCGTCCGCGACGCGCTCGTAGTTCTCGTCCACGATATCTCGGACGAGCACCGGCATCCCCGCTCGCTCGCACAACTCCGTTGCAGCGGCCCGGCCCGCCCAGACCGTTTCGGCCTCGATATCCGCGAAGAACAGCGCGAACGGTGTCTCGCCGAACTGGGCCTCGAGGAACGCCTGTGCGACCGGCTCCTCCCACGGAACGACGCCGACGGCCTCGAGTTGGCGCATCGCGGTCGAGGCCGCCGAACAGAACGGACAGTCGCCGTCGTAGAGCAGAATGCCGCTGAACTGCGGTGCCGTCGGCTCCGTCACGAGACCTCCTACGACAGCGGAGCCGAAAAGGTTCGGCGGGCAGTTGCCGGTCGCCCGTCTCACTCGCGGCTCGTTCGCACTCGGCGGCTCGAGCCCCCTCAGCCGAGCTTCGACCGGCCCGGCGGTCTGTCGTGATCGGCGCGGTGTCTGAGCAACTCGTCGGAACGCTCGACTTCGATGACGCAATCAGAGCGGGGACGCGCGACGCAGGTGAGGACGAATCCGGCCGCCTCGTCCTCGGGGTAATACCGCTTCGCCCGACTGTGATCGACCTCGCCCTCGAGGAGCTTCGCGCCGCAGGTAATACACCACCCCTGCTGGCAGTCCGCCGACAGCCAGAGATCCGCAGCGCGGGCCGCCGCGAGGATCGCCTGGTCCTCGCGGACCTCGATCGTCCGGGACTCGCCGGTGGCGTCCAGATCGGCGTCCTCGGGCACGCGAAGTTCGACGTCCCACGTCGTGGAGGCTGTCACGGGAACACGTACGGCCGGCCGCGAAAAAGGCCTGCGGCCGGACGATCGCAAGCCGCGGTGCCGCCTTCCCTAGGACCTTTGCCCTCGAGACCGATCGGAAAACCGATGCGAGCCGCAGCCTTCACCGACTTGATCGGTCCCGAGGGAGTGAGCGTGATCGAACGGGACGAGCCCGAACCCGGCCCCGACGAGGCGCTGGTCGACGTCGAGGCGTGCGCGATAAACCGTCACGATCTCTGGATCCTCGAGGGGGATTCGGCGATGGTCGACGCCGACGACCTGCCGTTCGTCACCGGCCTCGACGTGGCCGGCGTCGTGAGCGAAGTCGGGGACGGCGTTCGCGGTCTCGAGCCCGGCGACCGGGTCGTCTGCTGTCCCAACCAGACCTGTGGGACCTGTCGATTCTGCCGCGAGGGTCCCGAAAACATGTGCGAGCGATTCTCGTTGTTCCACGGCGGTCTCGCCGAGACCGCCAGCGTGCAGGCCGATCGGCTCGTTCCGTTGCCCGAACGCGTGGACGCGACGACCGCCGCCGCGATTCCGACGGCGTACATGACCGCGTACCACATGCTCCGGCGGGCCGAGGTGGGGCCCGCTGATCTCGTCTTCGTCCCCGGTGCAACCGGCGGCGTCGGCGTCGCTGCGATCCAGCTCGCGGATATTCTCGGTGCCGAGACGATCGGGACGTCCTCGTCGGCAGCGAAACTCGAGCGGGTCCGCGAACTCGGTCTCGATCACGGCATTCGATCGACGGATCTCGACGAGATCCGCGACGAGGTCGAGACGATCGGCGCGCCGGACGCGGTGATCAACCACCTCGGCGGCGAGTTCACCGAACTCGGCCAGTCCGTCATGCGCCGCGGCGGGACGATGGCGATCTGTGGCCGCACGGCCGGTGACGAGTCCACGATCGACGTGGCGAGCCTCTTTCTCGGCCACAAGCGCATCGTCGGCTCCACGATGGGCACCCAGGACGACCTCCGGCGGCTCGTCGAACTCGCCGCCGACGGTCAGCTACGCCCTGAAATCGATCGGACGTACGCGCTCGAGGACACCGACGACGCCTTCGCGGCGATGCGGGATCGCGAGAGCGTCGGCAAGCTCGTCATCGAACCGTAGATCGGCACCCGCGATATCGACCGTTTCTCAGCAATCCGTGCGTTCCACCGCTTGATGGGACTGAAAGGGTCTTTCAAGGTACTGCTGACGAGTTTCTCGTAACAGTAGAGCACAGTTTCTGTATACAGAGGCGCGCTCGAACTGAATCGGGTGATTCGGTAACTACATGTGCGAACTGAACGAATAACAGCGTTGAAAAGGGCCACGTGACCTATGAGAAGACTTATGCTGGCTTCATGATGAATTATTAATATGAATCGGCGGATGCGACTGGGAACTGTTCTCCTTCTCATCATGGTTCCACTCGCTGGCTGTAGTCTGACCACCGACTATACGACAACTGTTGGAGAACCCACCAATGGGACTGTAATCGAGAATGCTTCGGCAGAGTTTGTTGATGACTGGGCGGGTGTGCAATACGAAATCGAATACAACTCTAGCTATAGAGATCATACCGCTAGCTATGGGGATAATTCATCATATAGCTTCGAAGTATATGAACACGTAAACGGTTCTCTAGAATTTGTAGACCGATCTGGATTCAACAACATAGAGCCAGCGACACCACCAGTATATCAGGGTAGCGTTTCCCCACCATGGGACTCTGGTGAGGAGAGAGTATATGAAATCCGTGTTGTTAACGAAACAACGGAGGCTGTCGTTGACGCTGTAACCGTAACAATCGAAAACAATAGTTCATAACACGTCCTTTCCCTGTACGAAACGCGGTTTTCACGGATAACGCTACCTAACGAAATCGTAGTGCCAACTACTGGTAACTCGCTCGGTTCTACAGTACTAGCCGGAAGGCGCTGGCCCGACCTATTTCGGCCTCGTCGCTGTCTCTCAGGTATGACGAACATCGCGATCACCGGTGCGGCGGGGAACGTCGGCCGGGAAGCCATCGGCGCGTTTCCTGACGATGATCACGATCTCACGCTCTTTTCCCACAGCGAGACCGAGGATCTGGACACGACACCCCTCGAGATCACCGACCGTGAGGAATTCATCGACGCGCTCGAGGGCCAGGACGTGTTGATCCACCTCGCGGCCAACGCCTCGCCGTGTGCGTCGTGGGACGAGGTGCGCGGGCCGAACGTCGACGGCCTCTCCAACGCCCTCGAGGCCGCGGTCGAGAACGACCTCGAGCGGGTGGTGTTCGCGAGTTCGAACCACGCGGTCAACATGAAAAACACCGTCTCGGCGATCCGGCCCGAGTCGACGGTCGGGAGCCCCGAAATCGTCCGGCCGAGCGATCCGACCGATCCGGACACCTTCTACGGCGTCACGAAGGTCTTCGGCGAAGCGATGGGGTCGTACTACGCCAAGCGACACGGATTCGAGGTAGTGAACCTCCGAATCGGCTGGCTGCTCACCCGCGACGAACTCCGGCAGGAGTGCGACGAACGCGACGGTGCCGGCGAGCGCTACGCCCGCGCGATGTGGCTCAGCCCCGGCGACTGTCGGCGGCTGCTCGCCGCTGCCGCGACGGCAACGCTCCCGGAGTCACCCCTGATCGCCCACGGGATCTCCGACAACTCGGAGCGGTTCCTCTCGCTCGCCGAGACCATGCAGGCCCTCGAGTACCGGCCGCAAGACGACGCCGAGGCGGTCCTGAGCGACGAGTCGGACGGCCGCGACGGCCTCGAGACGACGTGATCGATGAGTCGTGGCGACCCCGAGACGGGGCCCGTTCGTTTCCTCGAGGGACCCACGGATTCGAAAGACGGAATAGCGCCACGTTCGTAGCGTCGCACATGTCAGTCAAGGTGTCCGAGTCGTCGGGCTACGGGCCGAACACCCAGATGTCCCTGTTCGGCTATATCATGGGTGCAGTACTCGTAATCGTTCTCCTCCCGCTGATTCCCGTTCTCATCCCCGTGTGGATTCTCTGGAAGGTGTTCGTCTCCGAGGAGGAGTTCGAACACAGCTTCGAGACCTGGCGACGCGAATCCGGCCGTACCGGCTCCGACCGTCACGAATCCACGGAATCCGAACCCGTAGATGCCGACGCGAAAGACACGGAAACCGAAGACGCAGAGACCGAAGACACCGAGACAGAAGATACCGAGGCCGAAGACACTGAACCCGTAGACGCGGAAACCGACCAGACGGCAGCCGAATCCTAACGCCGCCGTCCCGTCGTTCTCTCGGGGGCGACTTCTCGTTAGTCGTCGGCACTCGCGGCACCGACGAGGTCTGACGGCGGGCCGCCCGGCAGTTCGTCCCGATCGTGGGGTGCCTCGAACTCGAGGTCGGGACCGCGGGCGACGATCCCGTTCGGGTTCACGTCGGGGTGGGTCGTGTAGTAGTGCTCCTTGATGTGGTCCATGTTCACCGTCTGCGCCACGCTCGTTCGTTCGCTCGGCGTCCCCTCCCTTCGGTCGGCGACGCCGGTCTGATAGAGGTCGCGCAGATACGGCCAGAGGTTGTCGTACTCCCGGACGTACTGGACGTTACACATGAAGTGCGTGTGGTAGACGTTATCGAACCTGACGAGCGTCGTGAACATCGCGATGTCGGCCTCGGTGAGCCGATCGCCCGCGAGGTAGCGCTGGTCCGCCAGCACCTCGTCCCAGTGATCGAGCGCCGAAAAGAGATCGTCGACCGCCTCGTCGTATGGCTCCTGTTTCGTCGCGAAGCCCGCACGATAGACGCCGTTGTTGATCGGCTCGTAGATCTCGTCGATGATCCGGTCGACCTCGTCACGATACCCCTCGGGGTAGAGGTCCACGTCTCGCGACGCCACACCGTCAGACTCGCTCCGCTCGACTGACGAGCCCTCACTCGCTTCACTCGCGAGGATCCCGCCGAACTCGGTGTCGAGCATCCGCATGATCTCTTCGGACTCGTTGTTGACGATGGTATCCTCCTGTTTGTCCCAGAGCACCGGCACCGTCACGCGACAGGTCGCGTCCGGATCCGCACGCACGTACAACTCCCGCAGGAAATCCGCGCCGTGGACGTGATCGGGCGTACAGCCCTCCTTTTCGGGAGTGAACTGCCAGCCGTCCTCGTCGCGGTAGGGATCGACGACCGAAACGGAGATCGCGTCCTCGAGCCCCTTCAGCACCCGCGTCACCAGCGTCCGGTGGGCCCACGGGCAGGCGTACGAGACGTAGAGGTGATACCGGCCCGCCTCGGGCCGGAACCGGGCGTCGGGATCGTCGCGAATCTCGTTCCGGAAGGTCGTCTCCTGCCGTTCGAACGAGCCGTCGTCGTCGGTCGACTCGAGCGCGTCGGTTCGCCACTCGCCGTCGACAAGCATATTCATACCTCGTCGTACGGTCGCGACGTTCAAATGATCTCGCTAACACTCGCGTCACCGCTCTCGAGTCCCGGTGATCGAAGACAAGCGTTTAAACGACTCCCGTGAGCACTCGAGGTATGGCAGACGACGGGGATCGACACCGCCAGAGCCGCCTGTTCACCGACGACGACGGCGAGTTCGACGCCGACCGCGCGCGGGAGGAGTCCCTGCCGGTCGAGGACGGCGAGGTGATCGATACCGACGACCTCGCGGATCACCAGCGCTACGTCGAAGGTAGAGGGATCTACGACGAGCGCAACCGGGTGAACGACCTCACGGGCAAGGAGTGGAAGTACGCCACGAAGTCCGTGATCGCCGAGGGCTATCCCCCAGCCGTCCAGCACGACCTGCGCAGCGAACACGGCGGCCAGAAGCCCCCGCGACTCTGCGCGGAGCTGATCGGCCGGTTCAGCAAGGCCGGCGACACCGTCCTCGATCCCTTCGCGGGCGTCGGCGGCACCCTGTTAGGTGCGAGCTTCTGCGAACACGAGGGCACCGGCCTTCGGGAGGCGATCGGCTTCGAGCGGACCAAACGATGGATCGAGATCTACGAGACGGTCCTCGAGCGGGAGAACGAGGAGCGTCGCGAGCGCGGCGAGCCGCCGCTGGCCGAAGGGGACGTACGACACGGCGACTGCGCCGAGTTGATCGACGGCGTGCCCGACGACTCGGTCGACCTCCTGTTGACCGACGTCCCCTACTGGCACATGGACGAACTCGAGCAGACGCGCAACGAGCGCCGGACTCGCGAGAGCAAACTGGGCTCGTTCGACGGGCAGCGGGACGGCGAGACAGCGGTCGATGCCGATTCGGGGCCATCGGATGGGGATTCCACCTCGGAGTCGTCCAACGGGGATGATAGTTCGGAACCGACCGATGTGGATGACGGTTCGGAATCCGCCGAGGAAAGTGGGGAGTGGGTCACGAAAGCCGACTGGCTCGCGGACATGGCCGGCAAGTTCGCCCGGTTCACCGACGCCGTCTCGCCGGACGGTCACGTCGTCGTCTTCATCGGCGACATGTACCGCGAACAGTCCTACGAGTTCCTTTCGGCGGATCTCGCGCGGACGATCGAGTCGACCGCGCCGCTAACCCTCGCGGCGAACCTGATCTGGTACGATCCCACGAAGGACCTCCACGTCTACGGCTATCCGTTCTCCTTCGTCCCCTCGATGGTCCACCAGAACGTCCTCGTCTTCCGCCTCGAGGACGAGGGCGAAAGCGGCGGCTGAGTCGCTACCGTCGGCTGGCAGTGACGGAGTTGAGGTGGTCGGCCGGCCCCGACGAGTCCTGTTCACAGTCCCCGCCGAGAGCGCCGTCTGAGACGGATTTCCGCACCGGTTTCCCGGCGCAATCGCGACCGTCCTGCGGGTGCGCCGAAACCGACTGACAGCGGACCGTCTGACCCCCGTCAGTCGATCGTCTGACGCGGATTTATTGGGCACCGGCGCAACGGAAGGAACAGGCGCGAGGCGGCCTCCCCACCCCTCCCCATCCGCCTGCGCGCCTGCTCCCGTTTCTCTCCCCCTTTTGTCGCGTCGACCAGGCCGGTCGAGTTACAGCGGCTGGTTCGAGGCCGATTCGAGCCCGGAGACTACCCGGCTAGGCGTTTGCGGGCGACAACGTCGACCGAACCTCCTCGGCGCGATCCGCTTCGGTGATGACCGCGACCTCGTCTCCGGCCTCGAGTTCGGTCCCCGGGAGCGGAATCGTCAGCGGCTCCCGAGCGCGGCCGTGGGCGTAGATCCGCGCGGACTCGGGCAACTCGAGTTCGCTCATTCGTTTGCCGACCGCCGGCGATCCGTCCCGAATCTCGAGGACGGTCAACTGGAGGTTCGCGGCGAGATCGGCGACGACGTTGAAGTCTCCGCCGAGCAGGGCGGTCTTCGCGCCCGCAGCGCCGAGCCGTTCGGGGTAGATGATCTCGTCGACCTCCTCGGCGTACTTCTCGTAGATGTCCTCGCGGTAGTCCTCGTCGATCCGGAGAACGGTCCGGCAGCCGTGGTGGGTACCGACCATACACGCGGCGAAGTTGGCGTTGAGATCAGGCGTGAACGCGCCGATCGCATCCGCGGTTTCGATCCCCGCGTCGACGAGGACGTCTTCGTCAGCACCGTCGCCGTGCACCGTCTCGAACCCGTCGGTGGTGGCGCGTTCGATCCGGTCCGTGTCGTCGTCGACGATGCGGACCTCGTGGCCTTCCTCCGCGAGGATCGTCGCCGTTCGCGACCCGACCCGACCGTATCCCACGATGACAAACCTCATGGTATCACGGTACGCGCCCCGTAGTGAAATACGTTGGTCCCTCCCGCGAGAATTCCCGTTTCGACCGCGATGTGTTCCCCTTTCGGACGCGATGGGCCCCTCGCTGACGAGGATTTCGTCCGATCAGTCTCAGCGAGGCGATCGCCCCTCGACCGCCGCGAGGAATCGAGCGGAAGAGATGTAAAAATTTCGATGTTACCCACGACCGTGTCCAAATACTGACCGATTCGGACAAGAACCTTTAACTAATCGGTGTTATTATGCTCGAGCATCCAATATGGGGGTATTCGAGACGCTCGCGGCGTACTTCAGGCTCGACGAACACGATACCGACCTCGGGACGGAAACGGTCGCGGGAATAACGACGTTCCTCGCGATGTCGTACATCATCGTCGTCAATCCGCTCATTCTCAGCGAGGCGATCACGCTCGAGGGCTACGATGCCGGCGAAGTCCAGCAGATGATCGCCGTCGCGACGATCCTCGCGTCGGCGGTCGCCATCTTCGTCATGGCGTTCTGGGCCAACAGACCGTTCGGCCTCGCTCCCGGGATGGGGCTGAACGCGTTCTTCGCGTTCACGGTCGTCATCGGCCTCGGCGTCCCGTGGCAGGTCGCGCTCGCGGCCGTTTTCGTGGAAGGGATTATCTTCATCGCGCTGACGGCGGTCGGCGCGCGGAAGTACATCATCGAACTGTTCCCGGAACCCGTCAAGTTCGCGGTCGGGGCCGGAATCGGCGTCTATCTGCTCTTTCTGGGACTCCAGGAGATGCAGATCGTCGTGGACCATCCGGACACGCTCGTCACGCTGGGTAACGTCGCGACGAGCGCGGTCGCAGCGCTTTCGGTCGTCGGCCTCGCGTTGATGCTCATCCTTCACGCTCGCGGAACTCGAGGATCGATCGTCATCGGAATCCTCGCCACTGCCGTCGCCGGGTGGGTACTGACCGTCGCCGACGTCGTCTCCCCGGGGACGCTCGTTCCCGCCACTACCTACGATCAGCTCTCCAGTGACGGGTTCCTGAACCTGATCGCGAACGTCCAGTACGACTTCACGCCGCTGGCCGCCGGCTTCGTCGACGGCCTCGGGATGATTACCGACGACCCGCTCGTGTTCGCGCTGGTCGTCTTCACGTTCTTCTTCGTCGACTTCTTCGACACGGCCGGGACTCTCATCGGCGTCTCGCAGATCGGCGGATTCCTCGACGAGGACGGTGACCTCCCCGAAATCGAGAAGCCGCTGATGGCCGACGCGATCGGCACCACCCTCGGCGCGATGGTCGGAACGTCCACGGTGACGACATACATCGAATCGTCAACCGGTGTCGAGGAAGGCGGGCGAACCGGCTTCACCGCTCTCGTCGTCGGCCTCCTCTTCATGCTCTCCCTGCTCATCGTGCCGCTAATCGGTGCCATCCCGCAGTACGCGTCGTACCTCGCGCTGGTCGTCGTCGGCATCATCATGCTGCAGGGCGTCACCGACATCGACTGGCAGGACCCGTCTTGGGCGATCTCCGCCGGACTGACGATCACGGTCATGCCGCTGACCGCGTCGATCTCGAACGGGCTCGCCGCCGGGATCATCAGCTATCCGCTCGTCAAAGCGGCGATGGGCAAGGCCGAAGACGTCTCCGTCGGGCAGTGGGTGCTTGCCGTCGCGTTCATCCTCTACTTCGCCGTCTTCTTCGCCGTCGACGCCGGAATGGTCTCGTTCTAGCGTCGACCGCCGATCTCCGCCGTTGACGGCTGTTCTTCCGCGATCTGACCGCAGGTGCCGTCAGCACCCTCGGTTCCGGCAACCGCCCGATCGACCGGTGGGATAATACGTCTTCCGCGGCAATACGTTCGTATGGCAGACATCACGATGTACGAGCTTCCGGGCTGTCCGTACTGTGCGAAGGTCCGCTCGAAACTCGACGACCTCGAGCTCGAGTACGATATCATCGAAGTGCCGCGTTCGCACGACGAGCGCACCGAAGTCGAGAACGTCAGCGGCCAGACCGGCGTCCCCGTCATCGTCGACGAGGCGAACGATGTCGACGGGATGAGCGAGAGCGACGACATCGTCGCGTACCTCGAGGAAACGTACGGAAACGGCGCAGCCTGAAGTCCAGGAGTCGATTGTAGTCCGTTCTTCGACAGGCAGTTCGCCGGCGGAGCGATTACCGTTTCCACCAGAATCGGTTCGAAAGGAGGGTGAGTACCGTGAACGAGAGGTACCCACCGATAACGTAGACGCCGACGAACACCATTGCATCGGCCGCCGTCGTGACGGTTGTCCCGTAATTGAAGACGAGTCCGAGAACTGCGACGGTGAGGACGAGGAACGCGCGGCGCCGACTGACGATTTCAACAGTCCACTGCCCCTGCATCGGCGTTCCTCGCGGTCAGCATTCGAGAAACTGTCGTCCGTGGTGAATAGTACCGACCGGATCAGGCCGCTTCTTCGTACTCGGAGCGCTCTCGAATGACGTCCCGGAGTTCGTCGGTGTTCCGGAACGTCGCGAGTTCGTCGCGTTCGACCAGGGCGGTGCCGTCGACGGACTCCTGTTTCGCTCGGTCGACGACGTAGACGGATTGCGTTCGCGTGACCTGGCCGATCGAACTCATGATCCGGGCGCGCTTCTCCGCGGCCTTCGTGAACTTCGAGTGGCCGGTGAGGACGATGTCGCTGTCGTCTTCGTCCTCGCTGACGGCCGTAAACGGCGACCGTGCCGTCGGGTGAACGCTGTAGCCGGCCCTCGTGAGGACGGCGACCACGTGTTCGTCGTCCGGATCCGCGTCGGGATCGTCCGGCGTCGCCTCGCTCTCGTGGACGTCGTCGGCCCCCTCGAGCACGTCGACGGGGCTCGTGAGCGGGGCATCGAACATCTCCTCGAGGGTCATCGCGACCTCGACGGAGGCGTTCATGCCGTCCTCGTACTTCGAGACTGTCCGCCGGGAGACGCCGAGTTCGCTGGCGAGTTGGCCGAGGCTCCAGTCGCGGTTCTCGCGCTCGTCGGCCAGCAGGTCGCCGTCGATGTTGACGTAGAGGCCGCCGGGGGCGGCGTAGATCAGCGGCGGGACTTCCTCGATGAACAGGTTATACGCCGTATCGGGGCTGAAGACGGGGACGCCGTGTCGGAAGTAGACGACGTCGGGTTTCAGATCCTCGTCGCGGCTGCGCAGGCCGATGACCAGGGGTGTCGCATCGAGGTAGGTTCCCAGGCGTCGCATCTCCTGGCCGGTCGCCCGGTTGAACGCGTCGATGTTCGCGAGGATCTTGACGAGGACGAGGTCCTCACCGCGTCGTGCGGCGATATCGAAACTCTTCGGTCGAATCGCACACCGGTCACTCACCATGAATCCCGCGTCCTCTAACATCGCGGTCACGTTACCGACAAGTGCGGAGCGGGACATACGGGGTTGTAAGCGATTCCTCCTATAAGACGTTTTCCCCGGGATGTCCGTGTCCCGTGTCGCGATTGCGGGCCGTATCGGGAGTATACTTATATAGGAGATTACGCGACCCCGGCGACGGGGATCCCGAAAGGCGTTACTCGACCGGCGTGCAAGCACGGGCGATGACCGTCGTCGGGATCGACGATACCGACTCGCGCGAGCGAGGAATGTGTACGACGTACGTCGCCAGAGCGATCGCCGACCGGCTCCGCGAAGATGACTCGGTGAGCGTCTCGAGGCTCCTCCTCGTCCGGCTCAACCCGGCCGTGGAGTACAAAACTCGGGGGAACGCCGCGCTCGCGATTCACACCGATTGCGACCCCGACCGCGCCTTCGAGATCGCTCGCGAGCGACTCGAAGCGCTTTCCGAAACCGACGACGAGCGAACGAATCCCGGACTGGTCGTGGCGGCTCACGATCCGGACGAAGCCGTTCCCGCCGACGACATGAGTCGATTCGCGCACGCGGCGATCCGGGACCACCTCGCGATCGCCGACGCCGCGGCCCTGATCGACCGGCACGGCTATCGGTCGTGGCACGCCGGCGACGGCCGCG
>NZ_JAQIVI010000831.1 GCF_028618695.1 Natrinema soli
GGCCGGCCGCTCGAGCGGCGTCCGTCGCCGTTCGCCGGACTCGAGTCCGCATCCCGAGGGCCAGTCGGCGGTTTTTATACAACTCTTCTTTCATAGATGAAGTAATGGTTGCATTCACCGATGCGGAACGGGATGCGGTGTACAAGACGATCTACGCCCGACGCGATATCCGACGGTTTCGCGACGAACCGATTTCGGACGAGATCCTCGAGCGACTGATTCGGGCCGCACACCACGCCCCGAGCGTCGGCTTTTCGCAACCGTGGGACCTCGTCGTCGTCAGCGACGACGGGACGAAAGCCGAAATCGCCGCGATCGCGGAGCGCGCCATCGCGGCCGCCCGCGAAGGGTACGAGGAGCCACAGAAAAGCGAGTTCGCCGCGCTGAAACTCGAGGGAATCCGCGAGTCTCCGATCAACGTCTGCGTGACCTGCGATCCGACCCGCGGCGCGCCCCACGTCCTGGGCCGCAGTTCGATGACGCAGACCGACGTCTATTCGACCTGTCTCGCGGTGCAGAACCTCTGGTTGGCCGCTCGAGCGGAGGGCGTCGGCGTCGGCTGGGTGAGCGTCCTCTACCCGCACGAGGTCCGGGAGGCCCTCGGGATTCCACCGCACATTAAGCCGGTCGCGTACCTCTGTCTGGGCTATCCCGAGGACGGCTTCCCCGAGGAGCCGGTCCTCCAGCAGGAGGGCTGGCGCGATCGACTCGAGGTGGAACCGCTCGTCCACGAGGAGCGATGGGACGCCGACGAGACGACCGAGACTGACGGCGAAGCGGTCGTTTCGTCGGACAACAGTTGACGATCGTTCGATCTGGACTTACCGTGGTGGTTCCGTGACAGCCGGATTCCCCGTCTCTGTTACACGGATCGATCGTCCACAGTGGCCGACTCGAGCGTGCGCCTCGATCAGGAGGCGCGCGCTCGAGTCACGGGGAAGGGATAGGCCACCTGGCGCGGCGCGCGGATCCGTGCGCCGCGCAAGTGCGGTCCTAGTGGCCTGCGGAAATCGAAGATTTCCGGGCGACCGGAGCGCCTGCGGCGCTCCGGTAGAATTGAAAAGGGCGAGCGGTGCGAGGTCGCAAAGCGACCTCGAAGCGAAGCGGCGAAGCCGCGGAGCGATCGCTGCCAAGCGATCGCGTGGGAGCTCAAAAATCGCACAGCGATTTTTGGTTTCTCGAAAACGCTTCGCGTTTTCGGAGACTTTCTTTACAGGAAGCGGAAGGTCTCGAGGTTCTTCGGCGCGAAGGTTCGCATGTCGTAGTCGTGGTAGAGGGCGCTCGAGAGGTCCTGCGTGGAGCGTTCGTCGCCGTGGACACAGAGCACTTTCTCGGGGCGTGGATTCATCGTTTTGACGAAGTTCTCGAGGCCGGCGCGGTCGGCGTGGCCGGAGAAGCCGTCGACGGTCTCGACGCCCATGTTCAGCGAGAGGGTGCCGCGACCGTCTCCGGAGCCCATCGAACCGACTTCGCTGGTGGGGATCTCGTCCCAGCCGTTCTGGATGCGCCGGCCGAGGGTTCCCTGGGCCTGGTAGCCGACGAAGACGAGCGACGAGTCCGGATCGGGGCCGAGATGGCCGAGCCAGGACATGATCGGGCCGCCGGTGACCATCCCGGAGGTCGAGAGGATGATGCAGGGTTCGCCGTCGGCGACTTCCTGTCGTTCCTCCTCGCCGGCGTCGATGTGGTTGAACTGCTCGGCGAGGAACGGGTTCTCGTCCTCGTGGAAGATCCGGTCTCGCAGATCGTCCCGAAGGTACTCGGGGTAGGTGGTGTGGATCGCCGTCGCCTCCCAGATCATCCCGTCGAGGTGGACCGGCATCTCGGGAATTTTACCGTTGCGCATCGCCTCCTCGAGGACGAGCATGATCTCCTGTGACCGACCGACTGCGAAGGCGGGAATAACGACCTTCCCGCCCTTGTCGTGGGTGTCGTTGATGA
The DNA here is from genome assembly GCF_028618695.1 of Natrinema soli. The sequence continues at coordinate 1,942 of NZ_JAQIVI010000831.1, forward strand.
CCTCTACCAGGTTCCGCTCGGAGTCCTGTTGGTCGGTCTGATAGTCGTTTCGACCGCCGTAGGTTGACTCGAGGACGAGCGTCTCGACCCGCGGGAAGTCGTTGACCGCGCCGTTGAACAGGCGGGTGTCGTCGTAGTGAATGTCTCCGGAGAACGCGACGTTGTAGAGGCCGTCTCCGATGTGGAAGTGCGAGACGGCCGAGCCGAGAATGTGGCCGGCGTTGTGGAAGGTGAGTTTGACGTCCGGCGCGATGTCCGTGACGTCGCCGTACTCGAGGGGGATGCAGTGTTTGATCGCCTCGCGGACCTGCTCGCTCTCGTAGGGGGGGCTCCGGCCTTCCTTGGCCGCGACGTCGAGGTAGTCCAGCGTCAGCAGGCCCATCAGATCCCGCGTCGGTTCGGTACAGTAGATCGGGCCGTCGTAGCCGTATTTGAACAGCAGCGGGATCAGCGCGGAGTGGTCGAGGTGGGCGTGCGTGAGGACGACCGCGTCGATGGTCTGTGGCCCCGCGCCGAGCGCCTCGGGCGCGTGGAGATAGGGTACTTCACCCTCGGCACCCGGTTTATCGCCGCAGTCGATGAGGATCCGCGTCTCGGGCGTCGAGAGGATGAACGACGCACGGCCGACCTCGCGACAGCACCCCAGCGTCGTGATGCGGACGTACTCGTCGTCAGACATCTCCTCGCGGTGGATCTGTCGACCGACCTTCTCGAGGATATCGCGGCGCTCGTCGCGCTCCTGTTTGAGAAAGCTGCGGACGTTCGAGACGGTCGAGGATTCGATCGGCGGCGTACGGACGACTTCGGGCGTCCAGCCGACGGTCTTCGTGATTTCGCGGAGCGTCGACCCGTGGCGGCCGATGACCATACCGGGCTTTTCGGCCTCGATGACGACTTCGCCGGTGTCGGCGTGGAAGTCGAGATCCGTGACCCCCGCGTCCTCGGGGACGACGTTCATAATCTCCTCGCGAGCCTGTTCGGGTCGCGAAAGGACGCTGGGGTCGGGCCGGACGGTGATCCGCTTGCGTAGCTTACTCGCGAGCTGCCGAATGAGGTCGCCCTGCTGGGCGAACTTCTTCGGATCGCGCGTGTAGACCACCAGTTCGGGGCCTTCGTATTTCACCGAGGAGACCGAGATATCGCTCGGTAACTCGCTCGTGATCTGTGCTTCGAGATCGTCGAGTTGCTGCTCTACAGTGCTCATAGGTCGCCAATGTGGCTTGCGTGAACTCGCCGCCCGGGATCGAGTGCGCCGCCGGGTGGGGCAGAAGCGATAGGAGACCGACGACGGACTTCAGTGCCGTGACGACTGCTGACCGATGGCCGCCACGCCACGTGTGAGCGTCGTCCGAATGGGACAACGTAGCTCACACTCCGTCTCGTCTCCCGAATCATCGTATCCTACTCCGTGCCTGACGAAGACGCTCCCGGATCGGTTATCCTGGTTCGTGCGGGACAATTCCAGGGAGAACCCGCTTACTCGAGGCTATTCTTTGCGTAGTATAAAAGCCTTCGCAAAAACGGGCCGCGCGGACGGACTACCGTCGGCCGACAGGCAGTGAATGCCCGATCGCGGGGCGATCACGACGCGGTCTCGTCGGAATCGTCGTACCGCTCCCAGCGACCACGCCGACGATGCGGTTGCAACCAATAGTACAGCGTTTTGGGGAACGGGATCGTCGTTTCGGTAGCCATGCGCATTACGCCTGCTCGAGTCCGCGAGGAACGAAACTGGGTCGTCGACCGTGCCGATCGGGTCGTCCCCCTCATCAACGACGTTCGCGACGACCTCGGCGAGGTCTTCGGTACCGACGTGGACGCGGTGACGGCGGACCGGTATCGTGAGGAGGTCGACGCCGTCTTCGCCGACGGCGATCTGTCCGTCAACGTCGCCGCCCTGGTCGCCATTCTCAGGGGCCTCGACGTGGAGAACGATTACCCGGGGTTCGTGGTCGACGAACTCCTCGGTCGGGAACTGGCCGCGACGATCGCCGGCGACCAGCCGCTGCGGACGCTCGGCGAGGCGACGTTCCATTACGCCGATATCAAGGTCCACGGCGATGCGAGCGAGAACGCCGGTATCGACGACTGCGAGGCGGCGCTCGCCGCTGGCTTTCAGGAGCGACTACCCGGCTGGAACTGGACCGAACGCGAGAGTCCGTTCTCGCTCGAGCGGTAAATCCGGCGAACGGGAAGTATTCAACTGTCGGCCGGTGCTCGAGTTACTCGGCCGTCTCGTTGCCGGAGTCGGAGCCGTTCGTCTCATTGCCGGAGCCGGATCCACTGGTCACGTTGCCGGGGTCGGAGCCGTTCGTTTCGTTGCCCCCATTCTGCGCCTGCTGCTGTTCTTCGAGCATCGCCTGTTGTTGTTCCTGCTGCTGTTGTCGCTGAACGAATAGCTGGTAGCGCTCACCGGGATAAATCCCGCCGACAGCTCCGTTTTGAAGGGCATCCATGATCGCCTCGTCGGGCCCCGTAACGCGAAGCAGTCCGTACTTCGGCTCCGACTCTTCGACCGAAATATCGCTCTCGCCGGCCGATTCTTCGAACGACGTCGTGGCTTCTTTCGTCAACTCGAGTTGTCTCTCCTCCAACTCCTGTCTCGCCTCCTGATCGCTGAGATTGCCGTCATCGATATCGGTTTGGATCTCGGCCAGCTTCTCCCGGTCCGGCGTGACCGATAGCGTGACCGCGTTCTCCCCCTCGTCGTTCGATTGCCCCATCGAATCGAGCTGCGAACAGCCAGCGAGCGATGTAGCTGCGCCGGTACCGGACAGTGCGAGGAACCCGCGACGGGTCGATAGGTTCGACATCGTGTTTTGCGCAGGGACGAACGTGGATATACCTTCTGCGTTGGGCTGCGTTCGAACGCGACGAATCGATGGGGGAATCCGCACGACAGCGCGGTCCTTTTATCCGTCCCGGCGCTAGGACGGTCAGTGACGGACTCCGAGTACGGCCACAGAACGGAAACACTCCAGGGGCCGACACCGGCAGCGGCCCGCGACGTGATCGCCCGCGGAATCGATACCGACGCCATCGTCACCGTCTACGGTCGCTGCACCGTCGACTACGACGGCCGAGCGACGAGCTACCTCGAGGCGGGGGACCGCCACGTCATGCTCAAACCCGACGGGGCGGCGCTGGTCCACACCGACGAAGGCCAGCAGCCGGTCAACTGGCAGCCGCCGGGCTGTAATCACGACGCCTTCTGCGAGGACGGGGCGCTCGTCCTCGAGAGCCTGCGACCGACGCCGGACGAGCGCCTCTGCGTCCGATTTCAGGAGATCCTGCAGGTTTCGGCGTTCTCGGGCTCGGACGAGAACGAGCTCGCACTCGTCGGGACCGAGGAGGATCTCCGTCAGCGGATCCTCGAGGACCCCGAGCTGCTCGAGACGGGATTTACACCGCTTGCGACCGAGCGGGACACGCCGGCCGGCGCGGTCGACATTTACGGCGAGGACTCGACGGGGCGGGCGGTCGTGGTCGAACTGAAGCGCCGCCGCGTCGGCCCCGACGCGGTGAGCCAGCTTCGACGGTACGTCGACGCCCTCGAGCGGGACTTACACGCCGACGCGGCCGTCCGCGGAATCCTCGTCGCGCCCTCGGTGACCGACCGCGCGGAGCGACTGCTATCGGACCACGGTCTCGAGTTCGTCTCGCTCGAGCCGCCGGCCGAGTGAGCACCGGCACCGATTCGGGGTCGTCGTATCGCCGCCACGGATCGTCGGTCGTCAGGCCGGATACGTTCCCTCGAGTTGCGTCCGTTCGAGAACGTGGCCATCCATCGCTGATTCGAGGTCGTCCGCATCGGCGTCGGGTCCGAGATCGAGCGTCGTATCCAGTGCGAACAGTTTGAATCGGTAGGTGTGTTCCCTGTCCGGCGGGTTCGGGCCGCCGTAGCCGGTCTCGCCGAAGTCGTTCGTCCCCTCGGTCGCGTCGTCCGGTGACCAGTCCTGCGAAACCGTCGTCGTCTCCGGCGGGATATTCCAGACGAGCCAGTGGTCCCACACCTTCCCGGCGGGCTCTTTCGCGTCGGGGTCGTCCACGATCAACGCGAGAGCGTCGGTCTCGGTCGGAACGCCGTCGATCTCGAGCGGCGGGTTGACGTTGTCTTTCGTGTAGCCGTACTCCTCGGGGATTCGGTCGCCGTCGTCGAAATCTGGACTCTCGAGCGTGAGGTCTTCCATGTCGATCATTCTCTCCGTGTACCGTCCGAATCGAGCGTTCACCACCTGGATAGAAGAAACTTACAGCCCGTCGGGAGTCCCGGCAAGCCTTCGAGAGCCCCGGCAGGTGCCTCTGGACTCGTCGCGATCGGACCGTTTTGCGGTCGGCGTGGGTACTACACGAAACAGCTATGCGAACTGTCGATCCGACGTCGAAGATATTCCGGACGACGACCTCGAGCGAATTTCCGAGACGCACGTCGACGGCGGCGGAGAGTTTCTCGGCGACAGCATCGTCGCGATGGGCGGATTTCGACCGAACGACGAGACGGACTAGATCGCGAATATGGTCCCCGACTTCGCGGATGGCGCAGTCGAATTCACTCGAAAGCGCGTCGATCCAGACTATCAGCGCCGCGGGTACGGTCGACGCATTTACGAGGAACTCGAGCGGCGCGCTCGATCGCAGGCAGGCACCCAGATCGTACTCGACGCGATGGCGAACCAAACTGCAGCGTGCGGACTGTACGAGACGCAAGGTTTCGAAGAAGTCCACCGCGAACGGATCGAGGTGTTGACCCCTTCGAACTCCTCGTCTACCGAAAGCCGGAGATCGAAGACGGCTGAGACAGTGCCATCGTCTCACTCCTCGAGCGACCGCTTCAGCCGATCGAGTTCCGTCAGCGCCTCGACGGGGGTGAGATGTGCGAGATCGAGCGCGCGGAGTTCCGCGGCCACGTCGGCCGGCACATCTCCCCCGTCTGCAGTAGCCGTCTCCTCGGTCGTTTCGGGAGTCGGCCCCGTACTCGAGTCGTCCGAATCGGCAGTGCTCGTCTCGACCTCGTCGGCCGTCTCGAGGCCATTGTCCGCCGTGTCCGCGACCAAGTTCCGCGCGCGGTCGACGACGGAACCGGGGACTCCCGCGGCCGTCGCGACCTCGACCCCGTAGGAGCCCGTCGCCGCGCCGGGCACGATTTCGTGGTGGAAGACGACCTCGCCGTCGCGCTGGTCGACCTCGAAGTGGAGCGTAAAGGCGGCCGCGAGGTCGTCGGCGAGTTCGGTCAGCGGGTGGTGGTGGGTCGCAAAGAGCGTCGTCGCGCCGACCGCGTCATGGAGGTGTTCGGTGATCGCCCGCGCGATGGCCATCCCGTCGGCCGTCGAGGTCCCCCGTCCGACCTCGTCAAGGAGGACGAGCGAGTGTTCGTCGGCCTCCCGCAGGATCGTTGCGAGTTCGTCCATCTCGACCATGAACGTCGAGCGGCCCCCGGCGATGTCGTCGCTGGCACCGACGCGGGTGAAGATCCGGTCGACCGGTGTGATCCGGGCCGCGCTAGCGGGCACGAAGCTCCCGACCTGGGCCAGCAGAACTATCTGGGCGACCTGCCGCATGTAGGTCGACTTCCCAGACATGTTCGGCCCCGTGATCACCGCGAGCCGCCGATCGCGAGCGAAGCGAGCGTCGTTCGGGACGAACGACTCCTGCGTCCGCTCGACGACGGGATGACGGCCCCCCTCGATCTCGAGGGTCTGGTCGCTGTCGCGCTCGAGAATCTCGGGCCGGCAGTAGTCGTACTGCGCCGCGGCGCTCGAGAGGGAGACGAGCGCGTCCAGCGTCGCGAGCGCCTCGGCGAGCCCCTGGACGCGTTCGACCTCGTCGGCGATCTCTCGACGGACGTCGCAGAACAGTTCGTACTCGCGTTCGTCCGCCCGCTCCTCCGCGCCGACGATCTGATCCTCGCGCTCTTTGAGTTCCGGCGTGACGAACCGCTCGGAGTTCTTGAGGGTCTGGCGGCGCTGGTAGTCGTCGGGCACCGACTCGAGGTTCGGGTTCGTCACCTCGATGTAGTAGCCGTGAACCGAGTTGTAGCCGACCTTCAGCGAGTCGACCCCCGTCCGCTCGCGTTCGCGCTCCTCGAGGTCGTCGATCCACTGTTTGCCGTCTCGGGCGGTCCCGCGCAGGTCGTCCAGATCGTCGTCGTACCCCTCGGCGATGATGTCCCCCTCGGTGATTTCGATCGGCGGGTCCGAGACGATCGCGTCCTCGATCAGCTCGCGGACGTCGGCCAGCGGATCGAGGGTCTCGTGGAGCCGTTGCAGTCGCTCGCAGTCCGCGTCGGCGAGCTCCTCGCGAACGTCGGGAACGACGGCGAGGGTGTCCCGCAGCGAGCGCAGGTCTCTCGCGTTCGCCCGCTCGCGAGATATCCGTCCGATCAGCCGCTCGAGGTCGTAGACCGACCGCAGCCGATCGTGCAGTCGCTCGCGCGTCTGGACCGCGCTCGTGAGTTCCTCGACGGCGTCCAGCCGCGCCTCGATCCGGTCGGGCTCGAGCA
>NZ_JAQIVI010000832.1 GCF_028618695.1 Natrinema soli
GCTCGAGCGACGCGGCCCCCGTATCCGTCGCGCGATCCGCGGCTGCCGCGCCTCGCTGTCGATCGGTTACGGTGTCCCCGTCAGATCCCTCGATCGGCGTCCGCCGCAGGTAGAGCAGGATCGGCGGCACGATGTAGGAGGCGAGCGCGAGCACGGCGAACCCGCGGTGAACGATCGTCAGCGTCCCGAAGGCGGTCATGCCGGCCGCCGCAACCGCGTGAACCCACGACTTGGCGTAGCGGCGAAAGAAGGGGACGAAGCCGTCGCCGGAGCGCGAATCGTGGGTGGCCATGATCGAATCTCGCAGCGTGGGTCTCCCTATCCGACTGGCGAGCAAAAACGTGCTGCAGGCACGCGGCGACGGCGTCTGGGAGCCGGATTGCCCGCTCAGAACCCGTGCGATTCGTCGATCAACACGAGCTGGGTTCGGTCGTCGATCCGCTCGTACTCGAGGGAGACCAGCTTGCCGACGACGCTGCCCTGGCCGTACACCTCCTCGGCGCGGGCGTCCTCGAGCGGATAGGCGAACTCGCGGACGCGCTCGACGGCCGTTTCCCAGTCGTCGACGATCTTGTTCGTGCTCCCGACTAGCAGCAGGGTCTCCGCGCCGAAGGGCCACGCGCCGACGGCGTTGCCGAGCGCGTTCGCCCCGAGGAGTTCGCCGCTCTCGGCGATCGCGTTGACGCTGTCGACGAAGACGTCCGCGGTCGTCGCTTCCCGGCGCGCTCGGGATCGTTCCTCGTCGCCGTCGATCTCCTGGATGCTGTTGTCGAGGTACTCGAAGCCGTCCGCGGCCTCGAGGTCGTCGGTGACACCGATCTCCTCGAGCGTCGTGGAGTGGCCGTCCATCACGTCGGCCCCCTCCGGAATTTCCCCGCGGAGGTGCTCGCGGGCGGCCTCGCCGTCGTCGACGACGTGCACCGCGATGTTTCGGTCCTCGACGTTCGAGACGGTCGTCTCGATCGTCTCGTCGTCGGGCTCCCGATCGAAGCGCGATTCGTCGACCGCGAGTTCGTCCGCGAAATCGTCTTTCGTGTAGTAGTCGTCGCTCATCGGGGTATCAGTGATTCGACGCCACGCGGGATCAACGCAGGGCAAGCGAATACCGGCGACGAGGGCCGAGCGGGGTCGGACTACCGCCAGCGTTCGACGGTCTCGAGGGTCACGCTGAGGACGCCGTTGTTGTAGACGGCCTCGCGGTCGTCGCCGAAGACGAGCTCGCGCGGGAGCGGCGTGACGGTTCGTTCAGCGTCGTCGTTAGTGTCATCGTCAGCGTCGTCGGAGGCGACCCCGATCCGGAGGCGACGCGCGCCGACCTCGACCGTCACGTCCTCAAGGGCGACGGGGGCGACGTCGACGGCGGCGCGTACCTCGTCGGCCCGCCCGTCGTAGACGATCTGCGTCGGGTACGGGAACGACGCCGTTTCGGGAGGCGAAGCGGAGGACACGAGCCCACGTTCCGACGACGGTCGGAAACGGGTCCGGGTGTACAGTTGTGCGTTTGATAGTCACGGTCCCGTCGCTGAACCCAGCTTCGCTGTCAGCACGCTTCAAAGCGTTTCTCGACCCCGTACTTGTCCGAGTATGATCTATCCTGCCGCACATACCGTCAGAGATAGCCGAGATCCGCGAGTCGCTCTTTGGTCCCCGCTCGCATCTCGACCTCCTCCGACGTGCCGTCCTCCGATGAGTCATCCGCCGACCCGTCGGTCTTCTCGAACGGCTCAAACCGTTCCTCGAGCCGCCTGCGAAGCGCTCGCACGCGCTGGGGCTCGTCGTCGCTGATATCGGTCCGCTCGAGCGGGTCGGTCCGGACGCGGTGGCAGCGCTCGAAGCCGTCGTCGCCGCGGACGTACTTGTACTCGTCCGTGCGGACCGCTCGCAGCCGTCGGTCGAACTTCCGGACGCGGTCCGGAATCTCGCCGAAGCGGGCCTCGAGGCGATCGATCGAGGGCTGCGGGGCGACGTACTCGGCGAAGACGGCGTCGCGGGGCTCGGCGG
>NZ_JAQIVI010000833.1 GCF_028618695.1 Natrinema soli
TACGCCGGGAACCACGGTCTCGAGCTCGCGCGCACGGGGACGATCGCCGTCCATCCGGTCGCGCGCAAACGCGCCGTCCGCCTCGAGCGGATCTGCGCAATCCTCGAGACCGCGCTTCGCTCCGTTCCGAACTGCCGGATCGAGAACAAGCGCCTGACCGGGACGGTCCACTTCAGATCCGTCCCGCCGGCCGCCGAACCGATCGCCCGCCGCATCACCCGCGAGGTGGTCGACCGCTTCGGCGGCGACGCCCTCGAGATTTCGGCGGGGAAACGGATCCTCGAGATCGGACCGGACTTCCCGTGGGGAAAGGGCAACGCCGTCGAACTGATCGCCGCGGACGAACCGCCGGCGACCGCCGCCATATATATCGGGGACGACGTCACCGACGAATCGGCGTTTCGAGCCGTCGAACCGGACGGGATCGGGATCCGGGTCGGCGACGACGATCCCTCGAGCGCGTCCTGTCGGGTCGAGTCGCCAGCCGAGGTCGCGTCGTTTCTCTCGTGGTTGGGATCGACCGGAGCCGATCTGGTCGCTCGGTCCGACGTGTCCACCGCGACTCCCATCGAGGCCCGATAGCGGTTCCGAGGCGATGAGGTCACGATCCGCTCCGCGATCGGGAGCGACACGGCCGTCACGAGCCACACGACCGCCACTATCGTACCAACTGAGATGACTGCACGCCCGATCGCGCCACGAGTCATCGCGCGGACCGCCGGTTCCGTGCTCTATTCCTACCAAAACGAATAACCAGTAGATATATTCGCGTTCGAGCCGAAAGTATTAGTTACCACTGGAAATATAGTACGGTACGAGAGTGAAAGAGAGTGAAACTCCGACAACCAACTGATTTCCTGATCCTCGAGGCGCTCGAGGACAGGGGTCGCAACGTCGCAACGAATCTGGCCGCGCACACGGGAAAGAGCCGGAAGAACATCAATACCAGACTGCCGGTGTTAGAAGACTACGGTCTCGTCCGCAAGATCGGTCCCGCGGAGCGATCCGGGCTGTACGAGATCTCCTCGACGGGGAAGGCAGCGCTGGTCTACCGGGAACAGTACGACGAAGCCGACGACTTCGAGGCGCTCATCGAGGGCCCGAGCGCCGGCGCCGAGCAGGGGGAGGCACAGGCGAGCTTCGCCCGCGGTGAACACGACGACGAATCCGACGAGTAACCTGACGGTGCGGTCCGTATTCGGCCGCCTTCACTCCGTCTCGAGCCGGCGTCGTAACGAGTTCCGCGACGGCGAGTCGGTCGCGGAATCCGTCCGATAGTTACTACCACGGTCGTGCGAGTCAGAAGGGGAGCTCGCCGTCGTAGTTCGCGAGACGGCGGCGGGCACAGGAGGAAAAGGCGAAGCTGAGCGCCCGTTTCCGGTCTGCAGGGGCGGGGATCGCCGACCCACACGGCGATGCGTCGCTCTCGTACTCGGGATCCCACACGTAACTGCTGAGCATCGGCGTCGCGGTCAGGGCACCGTCGTACACGAACGCGGCGCCGTCTTCGTGGTTCAGACCGAGCGCGTGTCCGATCTCGTGGAGGAGGACCTGCATCGTCCGCACCGGCGTCGTGTTCGGCGCGATCACACGGGCGTCGCCGGTGACCACGTCGTCGAGCGACTCGAGGGCGGCGAGATGTCGGGCCCCGCCGACCGATGCGATGTGGGGCACGCCGTATCCGGTGGGAGCCCGCTCCATCCCCCCGTCGGTCACCAGCAGGTTGACGTCCGACGCGGGCTCGAGGTCGCGCCCGCCGAGCGTCCCCGACGCGACCGCCATGGGCCACTCCCCGCGGCGTGTGAGGTGTGCGGCGTCCTCGGTCGAAACCGAGACGGTTCCACCGATCGACGCCTCGAGCGACCAGTACTCGAAAGCGAGCGTTTCGTCGAGATACGAGCGGATCCGATCTGTAACCCCGTCGTAGGTAGCGGCCCGTTCGGAGAGCCAGATCCGCACCTCGAGCGTGTCGCTCGCCCCCCGCGTCGCGTACGCCAGCGTGCCGAGCGAAGCCGTCGATCCGACCGTCCCGAGGAACACGCGGCGTTTCACGAGCGTGCGTCTCGCGAGGAGGTCGGAGTGCCTACGGGTGTCTATGGACACGCGTTAAGTGTCGGTCACTCCTTGCGAGACGGACCACCGTGACCGACACGGCCGCCTCGAAGTGCGGTGCCGAGGACCAGACAAACGGGATCCGAGCGTTCGGCCGACGCGGCTACCGCGGCGGCACGCGCCGAGTATTGACGACACGGGCGCTGCGCTCGATGACGCGGATCTCGAGCCCGTCGGGAAGGTCGTCCGGTTCGGTCGGTGTGAGCAAGAGCAACGCGTCGTCCGCAGTTTCGACCAGTCGTCGGTGCGGCGCGCGCTGGTGCATGCAAACCGACCACTCGCCGTCCCGGAGCCGTCGTCTGACCTGCCAGTCGGTGTAGTACCGACCGTCCGACCCCTCGAAAACGGTCTCGAACGGGAGCGCTACCACGAGTTCGCCACCCCTTGCGCTCGAGAGTCGGGGCTTCCGCGCGAGCAGGCGATGGCGTGGGCGATTCGAACGGCCCCGGTCATTCCTACAGCATCGAATGACCGTCACGCACGTCGGCACTCGGATTCATATGGACGACGTTTAAGCGAGCGTCACTTTCTACCGGGCGTGATAGTCATAGGCACGCGGATTCACTGATGGACGGACCGCCGACTGCAGTAGCGGTGACTGGCGACGAACTATCCCGGGTTTCCGCCGTCCTCGAAGAACTCACCGAGAATCGATTTGAGCCCCTTTCGCAGGTGCTGGTGCATCGTCGGCGGCGAGATGTCCATCGCGTCGGCGATATCCTCGCCGGTACTCTCGCGCGGCCAGTCGAAGAACCCGCTGTAGTAGGCGAGTCGCAACGTCGTGAGCTGGCGGTCAGTGAGCCCGTCGAGGATCCGGTTCCGTCGCTCGGCCGCCGTCCTGACCGGTCGGTCCACTTCCCGTCTGGCGACGAGTTCGGTGTTCTCGTAAATTACGGTCAGCGCCTCCGCGATCTCCCGGATATCGGCATCCTGTGAGACTTCGACCAGACAGGTCCCGACCCCGTCCGCGACGGAGACGTCCCGGATCGTCGCGCCGTGGTTCGTGAGCGTCCGGACCCCCGACTTCGACAGCCGAATCTCGATCGTACAGCTCTCCTCACCGTCGTGGATGAGCCGACACTCCTCGACCGAGTCGTGGGTCGCCGCCTCCTCGAGCACCGTCTCGCCGTCCAGCCCGTCGATCGTCACGTACTGGAACGTGCGTCCGCCGGCGGTCGTGCCGGCCCACTCGAGCGAGCAGGTACAGCCGTACTCCGTCGAGAGGTCGAACGAGAACGTGTCGCCGCCGTCGATCCGGAACTCGAGTTCGACGACGGAGTCGGCGAAGAGCAACTGGCGGTTCTTGACGGCCATGATCGTAAAGCCGATCGTCTCGCCGAGCAGTCTGAACCCGGCCCGCTCGCGCTCGCTGAAGGCGTCGTGGCGGCTCGCGAGCACGGTGAGCACGCCGTAGGTCGCGTCTTCGTGCGTGATGGGGACGGCGATCGCGGACCGCACGTCGTCTTCACGGGCCGCCGCCCGCAATTCGTCGGGGAGCGACTCGTCCTCGAGAACGCGGTTCGTCGTCCGTAACTCGCCGGTTTGCGCCGCCTTCGCGACCGGATTCTCGTGATCGTCACTGGGGAACTCGCGAATGCGCTCGAGGACGGTCTCCGCCTCGCCCACTCCGGTCCGGTAGGACAGTCGCCCGTCCCCGGTCCGTTCGGCGATCCACGAGCCGCAGTACAGCTCCGAGTCAACGAGCTGATCGCAGACCTCGTGTTCGATGGCGTCCCTGGCCGGGGCCTCGACCAGCGTCTCGATGACCTGTCGAACGACCGCGTTGATCCGGTTGAGCGTCTCGAGTTGGTCCTGGCGCGAGCGGAGTTGCTGCTCGCGCTCGACGCGTTCGGTGATATCCCGCGCCAGCCAGACGACGGCGTGCCGGCCCTGAATCCGTTCGTCGATCGGGACGACCCGGGCCTCGAACTGTCGGCGGCCCTCGGTCGTGTCCGCCTCGTATTCGACTGACTGGACGTCGTCGGTCCGGATCGCCCGATCGACACACTCCTGTAACTTCGCGGCGACCGCGTCGGGGAACGCGTCGTCGAGTTCGGTTCCGACGAGGTCGTTCGCCGGCATCGAGTACAGGTCCGCGGACTCGGATCGGACCTTCGCCTCGAGATACGTGCCGTTCTCGCCGATGACGAAGGCTTCGTCGGGCAGTTCGTTCGCGAGGATGTGGTGGTATTGGTCGTCGCCGCCGTCCGCCGGAACCGAGGGGGCAGATCGAACCGTCGAGACGATCCGATCGATCGGATCCTCGTCGCGCGTCGTCGGCACGTACTCGGTCGCGTCGGCCCGGAGCGCGACCGTGGCGAGTCGTTCGCTGCCCTCGCGCGGCGCGACGATC
>NZ_JAQIVI010000834.1 GCF_028618695.1 Natrinema soli
CAGACGCGGACGGCGGGCTCGCCGTCGGCGGCGATCGAGAGCAGCCGTCGACTCGCGTCTCGGTCGGCCGCGAGAGTGTCCCCCCGTCCGCGAACGACGCGCATACCGGACGTTGAACCCGGTGGGTCTAAACGCTCCCGCCGCCCAGACCTCGACGAACGATGGCCGTCACGCTTCCCGAGACCGTCCTGGCGCGCTACGAGCGATTTTCGCTGTATAACTCGCCGTACCCCGCCCACGACGGCGGCTGTGCGATCGATCTGTATCCCGGGACGCTGATGGACGGCCGAACCACCGCCGCGCCGAGCCCGGTCGACGGCGCGGTCCGGGAGACGCGCACCGTCCGCGCACCGCCGAAACCCTACGCGCCCGAGCACGATCATCTGATTCTGCTCGAGCCCACGGACTCCAGCCCACTGTCCGGGCTGACGGTCCGAATTCTCCACGCCGAGCCGACTGTCGCGGCCGGCGACCGGGTCGAGCGGGGCGACTCGCTGGGTCGGCTCGTCCGGGCGGGCTTCTTCGCGCCGTGGGTCGACAACCACCTCCACGTCGGCTTTCGCGGGCCGGATCAGAACCCCTACCGAGCAACTGGATCGCTCCCGATCGACCTCGGGGTGTCGGTCCGACCCCTCGAGTGGGACGGCACCGGCCGAGTCGTCTCGAGCGGCGACACGTACGCGATCCTCGACGGGCCCACACACCCCGACCCGGGAACCGAGTTCGTCGGCGTGCGAGCCGACGGCGGCGGCGTTCTCGACGGCGGACTGCCACACTACGACGGTGGCGGGCTGCTCGAGCGAGGCGATTCACCTGCAGAGAACGGAGCCGACCGCGTCGTCTCGCTCAACGGCGACCGACTCGGCGTCGCCGACGGCCGCACGATCGCGTGGGACGACGTGACAGTCACGGCGAACGGCGAGGCCATCACCGGACTGTCGCTGTTCTGCGCTCGAGACGAGGACTTCGGTGCGAAGCTGATCTGTCCGGATCGCGAGTTCGAACTCGGCGAGCGGGTTCGAGTACGCGTTCGCTCGAGCGGAGACTGCTGACGGGTCCGATCGATCTCGCCCGCCGCGGTAAAACTGACGACGCAGCGGCTCGCCGCCCCGTCCGCTCGAGCACCCTCGTTTCGCGGCCGAGTGAACGTCTGACAACGGACAGGTCTGGAAACGTAGCTGTCAAGAACGTCGCCGAGAGACGAATGGCTATGACCGACGATGCGCCGATGATGGACGCAGCCGACGAGTTCGACGATATCGAGGCGATGCTCCAGTCCTTCCTCGAGGAGAATCAGGAGTTCCTCTCGTGGCTCGGCACGACCGTCGACAACGTCGGCGAGGGGACGATGACGATGTCGATCCCCTACGACGAGAAACTGACGAACACCCGGCCGAACGCCGCGCCCGACGAGCGGGGCGATCTCCACGGCGGCGTCGCCGCCACCCTCATCGACACCGTCGGCGGCCTCTCGCTGCGGACGGCAATGGACGATCCCTTCGGGACGCGGATCGCGACGATCAACCTGAACGTCAACTACCTCCGTCCGGCGACGGACGATCTCGTGGCGACCGCGGACGTGATCCGGGTCGGCGGCAGCGTCGGCGTCAGCGAGATCACCGTCGAGAGTACGACACCCGACGGAGAGACGAAGGCCGTGGCGATCGGACAGGGCGCGTACCGGGTCTTCCGCGAGAACGCTAATAGCCACTGAAAATCAGTGTGCACCTGATCGCACGACTCCGTTGCGATCAGTGTGTGATTCGTTTCAGTGGCTACTGGAACTCCGTTTCCCGTCCCCTCTCGGCCGCTCACCGTTTCGGTCTCAGTACATCCGTTTCTTTTCTCGCGGATTCGCGGATGTCGAGACGCTCGCCCGTCAGGAGTCGACGGTCAGCACCCGAAGGCGAACGATGGAGAACACGACCACGAGCGCGAACGGACCGGCGTACAGATAGTCGCCGAGCGAGGCGAAGTACCAGAACGCGTACGCGCTGATCCCGACTCCGACCAGGTACACCGGTCGTAACCGTCGTTCGTTCATTCGAAATCCCTCTTCGCTCCGATCTCGAGTCGCAGTTCGCTCGCCGGTTCGACGGGCTGCGATCGACGCGCTCTCATACGCCCCCGTTCGATCGGCGACGTTGAAAAGGGACGCATTGGCGACGGGAACGGCGTGACGCGCTGCACATCCGATCGAACGACAGGAGTGCGGTTCTCGCCCGCGGTGCGCGCTCACGGCTCGCTTCGCTCACCGTTCGCGCCTCGCGGTTCTCGCTCACTGCGTTCGCTCACGGCTCGTTTCACTCACTGCTCGCGTCCCGCGGTTCTCGCTCACTGCGTTCGCTCCGAACCGCGCCGCTCCGAACCGCGGACCGTGCGATCGATGCGTAACTCGGTTCACCTGTCGCTATCGGTATCGGGCGTAACCATCCGAAGCCGAACCACGAGGTACACGGCGACGAACGCGAACACGCCGGCGAACAGCCACGACCCGTTCATGACGGCGTTCGCGAACGCGATCGCGTTGAGCGCGATCCCCACGAAGTACACCGATTTCCACCGTCGTTCGCTCATCGATCCTCACCGTCCGCCCGCGGCTCGAGGCGCGGTCGTTCCGGCGGTCTCGAGCGTCGGCGAAAGCTCGTCTTCATAGCCGTGCTTCGGGCCCGCTCGGATAAAACACTGCAGTTCGAGCTCTGCGGACTGCCCCGATACCGAGTACGGCTCCACGCCGGGCGGGACGAGACGAATCCATTGCAGGCGAACAACTGGTCGAGGTTCGAACGCCACGACTGCCGCTCTCTGCGTCGAGGCGACGAGAGGGAAGACGAGCGAGGCGACGAGAGACGGACGACGTGCGACTCAGGCGAACTCGAGGTCGTCACTCGGTTCGACCTCGCCGAAGAGCCACGCGGCGTGATCGAGGGCGTACTCGCGGTGACCGTCCTCGATCGCACCGATACAGTCCTCGAGCATGATCGGCCGGAAGTCCCGCAGCCCAGCGCTGCCGCCGGTGTGGAGCACGCAGACGTTCGCGAGCGTGCCACAGATCACCAGATCGTCGATGTTGCGGGCGTTCAGCCACCCCTCGAGTTCCGTGTTGTAGAAGGCGTCGTAGGTGTGTTTCTCGACGACGTGATCGGCCGCGTCGACGGGGAGTTCGTCGACGATCTCGGCCTCCCACGATCCCTCGAGGACGTGCTCGCCCCACTGCTCGAACTCGTCGTAATAGTGAGCGTCGTCGAACTGTTCCGGGGGATGGACGTCGCGGGTGAAGATCACCTGCGTCCCGGTCTCGCGAGCCCGCTCGAGGAGGTCGGCGATCGGCTCGATCACCGCCTCGCTGCCCGGCGCGTACAGCGAGCCGTCCGGGTGACAGAACCCGTTTTGCATGTCGACGACCACCACCGCCGTATCGGCTGGCTCGAGGCGCATAACTAGGCGGCCGTACGGGCGGAATCGTAAAAACGTTCGCGCCGGGCTCGAGGTCGTTCCGGTCGCCGAAACCACTACCCGCGGTCGCGGCGTACGCGGCCTATGGGCGATCGAAGCGCTGACTCGAACGGCGTCTCGAAGCGCATCGTCGCAGTCGGCCTGCTCGCAGCGCTGGGCGGTGCCGGGTTCCTGGCGTGGCGACGGACCGCACCGCTTACGCGGCGGTATCGTCAGCTGAAACGCCGGACAGACGAGCACGATCGACGCGAACCGAACCCGCAGCGGGAACCCGGGACGGATCCGCTCTGATCGGGGCCGACGGGACACGAACGGCGGGAGCGACCCCGCGGCCGTAGTCGCGGGTAGCACAAGAAGGGCATTGACACGGAAGCTCCTCCTTTTCGGACGGACTCGGTGAACGCTACGGCAGTGAGCCGAGAACCAAATTTGCACGACGAACGCGCGATCGTCCGCGTCACGGTCGGTCGCGGCGAGCCGCCGAGCGTCGCGCGCAAGTCAGCGGGTGACGATGCCGACGAGACAGTTCATCCCCTCGAGCGGGGGCGGGAGGTCCTCCGGACGGCCCGTACCGCCGCCGAAACGGTCGACGTGCTCGAGGTGGGTTCGACCGGCGTCCGCGCGCTCGAGCCGCTCGTTCTCGTCACGATCGAGGGACGAACGGCGTACTATCCTCGGCCCTCACCCGCGCAAACGCGAACGATCGTCGAGCGGGCCGAAGCGGGTAGCGTCGAGGCGGACGACGCCGAATGGGTCGTCGAACACGCTTCCGACGCCGAGACGCT
>NZ_JAQIVI010000835.1 GCF_028618695.1 Natrinema soli
TCGTCGACCTGTCGCTCGCCCGTGTAGTCGCCGCGAAGCTGACGGGCGGCCTCGATGAGGACGAAGACGCCGAAGTGGCCGGGATGGCAGTAGGAGAGCCCGCCGCCCTGGGTATTCATCGGTAGCTCGCCGCCGGGGGCGGTCGTCCCGCCCGCGACGAACTCGCCGCCCGCGCCCTTCTCGCAGAATCCCAGATCCTCGAGGGTGACCAGCGCGGTGTAGGTAAACGAGTCGTATATCTGGGCGACATCGACGTCGTCGTGGGTAATACCGGCTTGCTCGAAGGCCTTCGGTCCCGTCACCGCAGCGCCGGTCGTCGTCATATCGGGCATCTCGCTGATGTCCTGGCGGTGCGTGCTCGTGGAGGCGACGCCCGCGACGGCGATCTCCGGCACGCCGAGTTCCGCCGCCTTCTCCTCGCTAACGAGGACGACCGCACCGCCGCCGTCCGAGACGAGACAGCAGTCGAGCAGGTTGAACGGCTCGGAAATCCGTCGTGAATCGAGCACGTCGTCGACGGTAATCGGCTCCTGCTGGGCCGCTTTGGGGTTCATCGACGCCCACTCGCGGGTCGCGACGGCGATCTCCGCGAGCTGTTCCTCGGTCGTGCCGTACTCGTGCATGTGCCGGCGGGCGGCCATCGCGTAGGCCCCGGGCGGCCGGAACAGTCCGGTCGGGCGGACGAAGCCGTCGACCGGGTGGGTGACCTCGAGCGAC
>NZ_JAQIVI010000836.1 GCF_028618695.1 Natrinema soli
GCCGCCGGGTCGCGAACGGGCCACTCTCGGGACGCGGAGTCGGGGAGTTCGCAGGGCGAGGCCGCCGACGCGAGCGATGCGAGCGACGAACGGGTCGTGGCCCTCACCGAGAAGGTCGAGACGCTACAGGAGCAACGCGACGCGCTCGTCGCGAAAGCCGACGAACTCGAGGCCGAACGCGATCGGCTGCAGTCGAAAAACGGGGATCTCTCCGCGACCGTCGAGCGGCTCCAGACGCGGATCGAGGAACTCGAGACGGAACTGCAACGCGCCCGCCAGCGCGAGGTCGGCGAGACGGAAGCCGGAGCGAGCGCGGGCGCCCAACTCTCGCCCCAGCAGGCGCTCTCGGGGACGAACCTCTTCGTTCGGTACGAGTCGAAGAGTCAGCCGACCCTCGAGACGGCTCACGACGGCAACGCGGATCGCAGCGAGGTCGCGTCGAACCTCCGACTGGAACACCACACCGGGTTCGATTCGAGCGACGCCGCCGTCGACGGGACGCCCTACGAGGAGTTCCTCGAGTCGACGATGGAGTACCGGCTCGTCGACTGGCTTACCGAGATGCTGCTCTACGAGATCCGCGACACTGGTAATTCGAACGGACTAGGCGACCTGTACGACGCGATTCCGCGAATCGACCGGGCCGAACTCGGCGCGACCATCTCGCTCGCGGACGACGAGACCGAGGACGTCCCCGACCAGGTCACCTTCGACATCGCCGCCTACGACAAAATGGGGAATCCGCTCGTGCTGGTCACGCTCAACGACTCGCGGGAGCCGGCGACGCAGGAACTCCTCGGCGAACTCGAGGAAGCCGCGTCCGCGGTGAAGGCGAACTATCCGGATCTGGCAGCCGCGATCGCCGTCACCTCGAGTTACTTCGAACCCGGCGCGCTCGAGGTGGCCGAGCAGGCCACGAGCGGGGGCTTCCTCAGCCGGGGCTCGAAACTGAGTTACGTCAATCTCTCGCGGAAGGACGGCTACCACCTCTGCCTGGTCGAATCCCGTTCCGAAGGGTTCCACATGAACGTCCCCGAGCTGTAGGCCGTCGCCGTCGAATCCGGTCCGGTTTTCCCTGTCGATAGCAGTTGTCACCATCGTAGCGACGGTATCCACTACCGGTCGTCGAGTGAGTAATGCAGACGATTCGTGTCTCTCCCGACCGCCAGATCGGCACGCGATGGCTCTCTCAGTGCAGCGATGCTCTGAGAGGGACATGTGAGCTATAGTAGTCACTGAGAGTCACTGCACACCTGATCGCACGACGGGAGTGCGGTTCGGAGCGATGCGCGGTTCGGAGCGACCGTCGGGAGCGAGAACCGCGGGAACGCGAACGGTGAGCGAAGCGAGCCGTGAGCGAGAGTGAGCGAGAACCACGGAAATGCGAACGGTGAGCGACCGTCGGGAGCGAGACCCACGAGGTGAACGGGTCGAAGACCCGTGAGCAGGCAGTCCTCTCTATCGTTCGAACGGCCGACAGTGCGCCCCATTACAAAGCGAGGTCAAGCACTGGTAACATGTTCGAGTCGACTGCGACGAAAATCGAAGCGAAAAGAATCGTGGCACCGAGAGCGACGATCGGCCGTTACGATTGAATATCGAGACTGTACAGTCGCTTGCGGGCGTCGGAGAACGAA
This sequence comes from Natrinema soli, assembly GCF_028618695.1. Next base: position 1,638 of record NZ_JAQIVI010000836.1, read on the forward strand.
AAGCGGGAGTCGATGACGTTCTCCTCGTCGAGACGATTGAGCGCGTAGCGGACCGTTCGGGAGGGAAGGAGCGTCTCGTCGGCGATCTGTTGTTGGGTCATCGTCTCGTTGTACTCGAGGACCTTCGCGACGAGTTTTGCACTCGGCGGAAGGTCTCGAACGTCGTCCCACGTTCCTCGTTCGTCGGGTTCCTGTCGAAGCGGCTCTGAAGCACTCATCCTACATCCCCATTCCGAATACGGGGTAATAATATTTTCTATTCCGTATAATGCTTAGTGGTAATATTTCGCGGTTGAGTGCACCTACCCGAAGCCTCTTATGAACCAACACCCAAAGGGTGCGTGATGAGCGACACCGTGGACGACGTCGACCTCCCATATGACGAGGACGAGGCGTCCCAACAGGAGAAAATACAGTCACTCGAGGAGCGGCTGGAGATCCTCGAGGCGCAAAACGAGGAGATGCGCGACAAGCTCCTCGACGCCAACGCCGAGAACAACAAGTACCAGCAGAAACTCGAGCGGCTCACGCACGAGAACAAGAAGCTCAAGCAGTCCCCGCTGTTCGTCGCCACCGTCCAGGAAGTCACGGACGACGGCGTCATCATCAAACAACACGGGAACAATCAGGAGGCGCTGACCGAAGTCACTGACGAGATGCGCGACGATCTCGAACCCGATGCGCGGGTCGCGGTCAACAACTCGCTGTCTATCGTCAAACCTCTCTCGAACGAAACCGACGTGCGCGCTCGCGTGATGGAAGTCACGGAGAGCCCGGAGGTCAGCTACGAGGACATCGGCGGCCTCGAGGACCAGATGCAGGAGGTCCGCGAGACCGTCGAGATGCCCCTCGAGAAGCCCGAGATGTTCGACGATGTCGGGATCGACCCGCCGAGCGGCGTGCTCCTCTACGGGCCGCCGGGGACGGGAAAGACGATGCTCGCCAAAGCCGTCGCCAACCAGACCGACGCCACCTTCATCAAGATGGCCGGTTCGGAACTGGTCCACAAGTTCATCGGCGAGGGTGCGAAACTCGTCCGCGACCTCTTCGATGTCGCCCGCGAGCACGAACCCGCCGTGATCTTCATCGACGAGATCGACGCCATCGCCTCCAAGCGAACGGAGTCCAAGACCTCCGGCGACGCCGAGGTCCAGCGGACGATGATGCAGCTCCTCTCGGAGATGGACGGCTTCGAGGAGCGCGGCGAGATCCGCATCATCGCCGCCACCAACCGCTTCGACATGCTCGACCGCGCCATCCTTCGTCCCGGCCGGTTCGACCGCCTCATCGAGGTTCCAAAGCCGAACGCGGAGGGTCGCGAGATCATCTTCGAGATCCACACCCGCGGGATGAACGTCGCCGACGACGTCGAGTTCGCCGAACTGGCCGAAGACGCCGACAACGCCTCCGGTGCCGACATCAAAGCCGTCTGCACCGAGGCCGGCATGTTCGCTATCCGCGACGACCGCACCGAGATTCGGATGGAAGACTTCCACAACGCCTGGGACAAGGTCCAGGCCGAATCCGACGAGACCGAAGAGGTCTCGAAGACGTTCGCCTGAACTCGCTCTCGAGGTCGGTGTCGTTTCTCGCTTCGTTTTTCGTCTGTCTGAGCAACGGCGCTCGAGTGGACGGTAGCGGATAGACGAGAGTTGCGGTAACTCAACTATCGAAGTGGACAGTCTCGACAGGGGAGGCGGTGCCATTGCTGTTCAATAGTTCTGTGAATGGTGCAGTGGGTTCTGATGGGATGCGTGTGAAGAAGTATCCTGCCATCGTGGCAACAGGGAATCGCCACGCCCTCCCCAGCCGATTGCTACTCACGCGTTCACCTCGCGGTTTTCGCTCACTCTCGCTCACTGTGTTCGCTCCGAACCGCGCATCGCTCCGAACCGCGCACCGTTCGCATGGGTCGCCAGACCGGAGGTCCCGCGCTATTCGTTCGCGCCTTACGGCGCTCACTCATCCACTGTCAGAAGAAGCTCTGACAAGCTGCTGGAAAAGAGGATATTTTTCGCATCACGAGACGGCGTAATGATCAAGATAACTTTTGCAAATATGGACTGAGGAACTGGTCGATCCAGGACTTGGCGAAC
>NZ_JAQIVI010000837.1 GCF_028618695.1 Natrinema soli
CGCGACGGTCTCGACGCCGAGTTCGCCTAGGTACTTCGAGACGTTGATCCCCTTGCCGCCCGCGTCGTAGCGGTGCTCGTCGGAGCGGGCGACGGCCCCGTCGGTCAGCGGTTCGGAGAGTTCGACCGTGTAGTCGACCGCGGGGTTGAGCGTCACGCTAGCGATCATCCGGCACCTCCACGCCGACGGTCACGTCGGCCGCCGTGCAGGCCTCCGCGACCTCGCCGGTCGGCTCGGCGTCGGTCACCAGCACGTCCACGTCGGAGAGCGTCGCGAACTCGACGAAGCTTCGCTCGCCGAACTTGGTCTCGTCGGTGACGAGAACGACCCGCTCGGCGCGCTCGACCATCAGCTCCTTCATCCGCGCCTCGTCCTCGTTCGGCGTCGTCAGGCTCCCGTCGCCGGTTATCCCGTTCGTTCCCAGAAAGAGCAGGTCGAAGTTCGTCCGGTCCATGAACGCCTCCGCGCTCGGACCGACGAGCGCCCGCGTGCGGTGGCGCAGCGTGCCGCCGGTGAGTTTGACGTCGTCGGCGTTCTTCCCGAGTTCGAGCGCCAGCAGCGGCGAGTTCGTCACTGGAATGAACGCCGTGTCAGCCGGCGATCGCTTCGCGATCTGCATCGTCGTCGTCCCCGAATCGAAGAAGACGACCTGTCCGTCGTGGATCTCGGTCGCGGCGCGCTCGCCGATCGCGGCCTTCGCCTCGAGGTTCTGGACTTCCTTCTGGACGTACGTCTCCTCGCGTCCGACCGCCGTCACCGGGACGGCACCGCCGTGGGACCGCTCGACGAGACGTTCCTCCTCGAGATCGTCCAGGTCCCGACGGATCGTCGCCTTCGAGACGTCGAGTTCGGCGGACAGCTCCTCGACGGAGCAGCCGTCCCGATCCGACACGAGTTCGACGATCGTCCGTTTGCGCTGTTCGGGTAACATGTCACTGGAAGGGCGTTGAACCCATCTGCGTCCTGCACGGTTTTATTTGTTTATGCTGCAATAACAGTTCGTTTCTGCACGAAATATCTCGATTCAACTCGAAAATAGAAACTCGGATCGCTTTCGGCCTCGAGACGCGACCGATAGCTCGATCTAGCGGTCGGAACATCCCAGCTCGACACGGTTTCGAACGACTAATTCGGTTTCGAGTAAGATCGTGTCGGTCTCTGATCGAATCTGCTCGATCTGCTGTCGAGACGATCGGATCCGTCCGCGTCGCCGCTACAGTCGCTCGCCGATTGCCTCGGTCACGTCCTCGGTCGACGCGTCGCCGCCCAGATCCGGCGTCCGCGGGCCGTTCTCGAGCGTGTCCTCGACGGCCTCGTGAACGGCGTCGCTCTCCTCGTCGTAGCCGAGGTACTCGAGCAGCATGGCGGCGGAGATGATCGTCGCGGCGGGGTTCGCGACTCCCTGTCCGGCGATGTCCGGTGCGGTACCGTGGACGGGTTCGAACAGCGCGCGGTCGGGGCCGATGTTGGCCGAGGGGAGCAGGCCGAGGCCGCCGACGAGACCGGCCGCGAGGTCCGAGAGCACGTCGCCCGCGAGGTTCGGGCAGACGACCACGTCGAACTGTTCGGGGTCGAGACAGACCCGCGTCGCGAAGGCATCCATCAACACCTGATCGGTCTCGACGCCGTTCTCGTCGGCGACCGATTTGACCGTGTCGCGGAAGAGACCGTCCGTCTCGCGCATGACGTTGGCCTTGTGGACGATCGAGAAGCCGTCGTGGTCGTCGCCGGCGACGTAGTCGCAGGCGAACTCGGCGAGCCGTTCGGAGGCGGACTCCGTGACGACTCGGGTGAGTGTGGAGACGTCCCGGGTCAGTCGATCCTCGTGACCCGCGTAGACGCCCTCGGTGTTCTCCCGGAGGAAGATCAGGTCCGTCTCGGGGCGGACGGCATCGATCCCCGGATACGCCTTCGCGGGTCGAACGTTGACGAACGAGTCGACCGCCGTCCGGAGCGGCAGGATGACGTCCGCGGCCGTCTCGCCGGCCGCACCGAACAGCGTCGCGTCCGCCGACGCCGCGAGGTCGTAGGTCTCCTGGGGCAGCGCCTCGCCCGTTTCCTCCTTTACCGCGTCGCCCGCATCGGCTTCGACGAACTCGAAGTCGATCGCGAGGGTCTCGAGGACCTCGACCGCGGCGGGTGTCACTTCCTGTCCGATTCCGTCGCCCGGGATGACGGCGATTTCGTGAGTCATGCCCGAACATCGACGTGGGGCCGAAAAGAGGGTATCGATACCGGGGCCCGGGACGCCACCGGAATCGGGACTCCGGACGCCGATCCCCGGCCCGACCGTTGTGCGTCCGACCCGCGGCTCGCGGAACAGCGACCGATCGGCCGCCGCCAGCACATCGGACCCCCGTCGAATCATCGTCTCTGAACCTTAAATAATGCCGACGGCGGGCGGTATCTCCCTGAATAGTGTCAACACTACCCAATATGCCATGAATATTTATTAAGAACCTTGTAAATAATCGCAGTTGAACTATGAGGAGAGAAGATCGTTCTCGTTCGGATCCGCGAATTACCCGACGAACCGCACTGAAAACCGGCGCCCTGATCTCGACCGGCCTGTTCCTCGGGACGGTCAGTGCGGGCATTGGCGCGGCCGGTGAGGACGACCCGCCATCGATCGTCGGGGAGATGACGCTCGAGGAGAAAGTGAGTCGGACCCACGGCGCCGACGGCGGCCCGGAGGGGATCGCCGGCTATCTGCAGGGCGTCGAACGGCTGGACGTCCCGGGAATGGGGATGGCGGACTCGCCGGCCGGGGTCGTCGCCGCCGACCCCG
>NZ_JAQIVI010000838.1 GCF_028618695.1 Natrinema soli
GGCGGACGCGATCGCGGCGGCGCTCGAGGCGGGGCTCGACGATCTCGTCGTCGTCCACGGCGGCGGAAGCTTCGGCCACTACAACGCCAGCGAGCGCGGCGTCAGTACGACCGAGGGAACGCACGACGCGAGTGCAGTGCTAGACATCCACGGGGCGATGAAAACGCTGAACCAGTTCGTTCTGAGTCGATTGCTCGAGCGGGACGTCGACGCGGTACCGGTCCATCCGTTTTCGGCGGCTCATCGCGATCGCGAGGGCCAACTCGATCTGGCGACTGGGCAGATCGAAACGATGCTCGAGGAAGGGTTCGTTCCCGTCCTTCACGGTGACGTGATCGCCCACGCCGGCGCGGGTGCGACGGTGATCAGCGGCGACGAACTCGTGGCGGTACTCGCTCGCGACCTCGCCGCGGATCGGGTCGGTCTCTGCTCGACGGTTCCCGGCGTGCTGGACGAAGACAACGCGGTGATCGACCGAATCGACGACTTCGACGCGGTGGCCGCGGTGCTCGGGGCCAGCGACGCGACCGACGTCACCGGCGGGATGGCCGGGAAGGTCCGAACGCTGCTCGATCTCGATGCAGAGGCGTCGATTTTCGGCCTCGACGCGCTCGAGTCGTTCCTCGACGGCGAGAATCCGGGGACGACGATTGATTGAAGGCGATACAGAAGACGGAAGGGAACTACCGCGCTCCTCTCAGCGGGTCCAGAACCCACCGGTGAACATGACGAGCACCGGAATTATCTCGAGGCGGCCGATCCACATCAGGAAGATCATCAGGAGTTTCGAACTCATCGGAAACGCGAGGTAGCTCCCGAAGGGGCCCAGCGAGCCGAACCCGGGACCGATGTTCCCGATCGTTGCCAGACTCGCGCTGAACGCCTCGAGCGGCGTCAGCGAGTAGCCGATTCGACTGGCATCGAGCGCGATGAGCAGCGCTGCGATGCCGAAGATGAAGAGGTACATAAAGGTGAATCCGAGCACGCCGCGAACGGCATCCTCGTCGACGACGTTGCCGCCGAGACGGATCGGCCGAACGACCTCGGGGTGGGAGGCGGTAAACAGCTCCCGGCGCAGGATCTTGAACACGATTAGCCACCGGACGACCTTGACGCCACCACCGGTCGAGCCGGCACAGCCGCCCACGAGCATGGCGAACAGAAGCACGATTTTGCCGGTCGAACTCCAGTCGACGAAGTCGCTGGTCGCGTACCCGGTCGAAGTCAACAGCGACGCGATCTGGAAGGCGCTCTGTCGCAGCGAGTTCTCGAATACACCTTCCGTCACGCCCCCGAGTTCCGCCAGCGCCGGGGCGGCACCGGTATAGAGAATGCCAGCGAGCACGGCAGTCAGTGCGACGATCGCACCGATGTAGGCTCGAAACTCGGAGTTGCGGACGAAGCGGTGTCTCTCGCCGCTGAAGACGTGCCAGAACAGGGCGAAGTTGGTCCCGGCGATGATCATGAACGGGATGGCGGTCCACTGAACGATCGCGGAGAACGCCGCGACGCTGTCGGCCTCGGGAGAGAACCCGCCCGTGGGAAGCGTCGTGAACCCGTGGGCGATGGCATTGTACAGACCCATGTTGGGGGCCATCCCCGCGAGGTGGAAGCCGTAGAGAATGGCGATGAAAGCGAGGGTGAACGCGAAGTAGACGAGCCAGAGGATGCGTGCCGTCTCGGCGATTCGCGGCGTCAGTTTCTGTAGCTGCGGTCCCGGCGCTTCAGACTCGACGAGCTGTGCGCCGCTGACCGCGAGTTCCGGCAAGATCGCGACCATCAGAACGATGATCCCCATCCCGCCGAGCCACTGGGTGAGCTGTCGCCACATCAGTATCGCGTGTGAATGTTGCTCGAGCGAGATCTCTCCGAGAACCGTCGCCCCGGTCGTGGTAAACCCGGACATCGACTCGAACAGGGCGTTGACGGGATGGGCGAGCGTCGATTCGGTGCCCCAACCCGCGAGTACGTACGGCACTGCGCCGATGATCGCCACTGCGAGCCACGAAATCGCGACGAAGAGCATCGCCTCCCGGACCTGCAGGTCGGGATCGGGACTGAGTCGCTCGAGGCCGTGGCCGACGGCGATCGTGAGGACGATCGTCGCGACGAACGGAAAGACGGGATCGCCGTAGATGAGCGCCACAACGAGCGGAAAGACGAGGGGGACGGAAAGATACTTAAGGACTGTTCCGACAAGCGCGAGGCTGGCACGCCAGTCAGTTCGGAGTCGCATAGAACACCCCATTTTCGCAGTCACGTCTGGGCACAGTATCTTATGGAATTTTGGCTGGATCGTATTAATCCATCGTAAGGCTCTCCACGCAGCTCTGAGACGAGGAATTATATACGAACTATGCGTACGATACTGTATGAGCGTTCGATTACCGAGCGTTCGCCATCCGCACTCGTTTTACGACGTGTTCGGCGTCATCAGTACTGCGGTGGCGATCATGGCCCTCGTTCTCGCTGTCCGGTACGGATCGGTCATCCGGCTAGAGATGGCTGTCTTCATGATGATCGTCTTCCTATGGGCCGGCTGGGCGATCGAACGGATTCTGGCGGAATCCAAAGCACGATCGAGACGGCGAGAGCGGCGAAAGCCTCCCTGGAAATGACGTCATCACGATAGCGACTCGTCGTTCGCAACCCGCGAATCGCTGGGAATCGACGGTCGCTTCGGTCTCGACACGAGTTGACAGCTGACGGTTGAGGTCGCCGAAACGATATATTTTCAATGGTTACGCAAGAAGGCCGATGCAATGTATATCGTGATCGTCGGTGCGGGCGATATCGGGATGCCGCTCATCGATATCGCGACCCAGACGGGTAACGAGGTCGTCGTCATCGAGAACGACGCCGAACGTGCTGACCGGGTCGCCGGTGAATACGACTGTCTGATTCTGAACGACGATGCGACGGCCCACGATGCGCTTCTGGACGCCGGAATCGAGAAGGCGGACGCCCTGATCAGCACGACCGACCGGGACGCGACCAACATCATGGTCTGTTTGCTCGGTCAGGAACACGAGGTCCCCACTATCGTGTCGGTGGTTCACGACCCCGAACACATGAACGTGTTCAGACAGATCGGCGTCAATACGATGGAAAACCCCCAAGAACTCATCGCTGAGTACCTCTATCGGTCGGTTGCTCGCCCGGCGATCGTCGACTACATGCGAATCGGGGAGGAAGCGGAAGTGTTCGAAATCCGGGTCAGCGAAAACGCACCGATCGACGGAAAGACTCTCATCGAGGCAGCTGACGGCGATCTCCTCCCCGAGGACGTCCTGATCGTTGCTATCGAACGCGAAGGGGAAGATCCACCGATCACGCCGCGGGGGAATACGCGTATCGAGGCCGGCGATTTACTCACCGTGTATTCGGCATTCGGGGCGGAACCGTCTCTCACGGACGTATTCGGCCACCCAGAAGACCGGTTGAAATGACGACCGAAACGAGCGGACGACAGCCACCCACCTGTCGGCCACGCCGGTCTGTATCGGACGGCATCATTCGAGCATACCGGCGGGATTTCAACGCACATATGCCCTCGAGTCGGGCAGTGAGCGACACATGAACGAGGCGATGGAAACGATCGGTCGGGATCTGGGTCGAATGCTCGAGGCACTGGCCGGCCTGCTATTCGTCTCGCTTCTCGTTCCGATCGTCTGGGGAGAATACTACGCGATTCCCGCACTGATCGTCTCCGGGCTGGTTCCGTTCGCCATCGGCTATTTCTTCACGACCAGGTTTCGGGACGCGACCAAACCCGGGAAGCTACACGGGATGATTATCGCTGCGGCAGGTTGGTTCTGCGTCGCGGTCTTCGGATCGTTGCCCTTCTATTTCATCGCGTGGACTGTCGAGTTTTCGCCGGCACTCCTGGGGACACCGTCCCAGACGACGACGCTCGCGGCGTTTACCGATCCGCTCAACGCGCTGTTCGAGAGCATGAGCGGTTTCACCGGAACGGGGCTGACGATGACCGACAACGAGGAGGTCCTGCCGCGGACCCTCCAGTGGTGGCGTTCGTTCATCGAGTGGATCGGCGGCGTGGGCGTGATCGTCCTCACGACGGCGATCCTCGCACGTCCCGGGAGCGGTTCGTTGACCCTGTACCAGAGCGAGGCGCGGTCGGAGCGGATCCATCCGAGCATCGTCTCCACCGTCCAGACGATCTGGTGGATCTTCATCCTCTTTACGTTCGTCTCGATCCTGCTGCTCTGGGCCGTCGGGATGCCGATATGGGGCGCGATCAACCACGGGATGACGGGCCTGTCGACCGGCGGGTTCTCGATCACCGACAACTCGATCGCCACCTACGACAGTGCGGCTATCGATTTCGCGCTGCTGCCAGTCATGCTGCTGGGCAGTATCGCGTTCCCGATTCACTATCTCATTCTGCAGGGTGATCTGCGGAACCTCTACGCAGACCTGCAGACCCGGTGGGTGTTCATTTACATGAGCCTCGGAACGCTCGCTCTCACCGCATTAGTGTACACCGGCGACACGTACGACTCCGTGTTCGCCGCGTTCCGCTACGGGTCGTTCCAGTTCGTCTCGGCCGCCACCTGTGCCGGTTTCCAGACCGCCGTCGACGCGACCAACGTGGCACTGGGACGCTGGCCGGCTCAGGCCCAACTCACCGTGACGTTCGGCATGATAGTCGGCGGTGCGGCCGGATCGACGGTCGGCGGAATCAAGCTGATCCGGGCGCTCACGCTGTTGAAGGGGATCAGGTTCCGGATTTCGGACGTGTTCTACCCCGAAACGGCCGTCCGGCGACTGAAAATCAACGGTCGCCGCCTCGACGAACGGGAAATGCGCCAGGAGTTCGAGGAAGCAGCGATCATCGCGTTCCTCTGGTTTGCCTTCCTTGGTATCGGCACGTTCGTGCTTCTCTTGCTACTCCCGCAGGGAGCGTACACGCTCGAGAACGTTCTCTTCGAAGTCGCCAGCGCACAGGGGAACGTCGGGCTCTCCACGGGAATCACTGGCCCCGAGTCGCTGCCGACGCTCGGCAAGGTCATGTTCCTCTTTAACATGTGGATCGGCCGTCTCGAGATCATTCCCGTTCTGGTGACGGTGCGAGCGGTCTTCCGCCGCGGAGGGGTCTACCGATGAGGGTCAGCGACCTCCCGGTCGTCGGCGACCTCCTCGAGTCGGGTGCCGAGGATCGAGTCTTCGATTCGCTCTTGCTCGTCGGCCCGCTTCTGATCCTCTTGATCGCCCTCGTTGGACGATCGTCCCTCACTACCGGGCTAGCGCTCTCCTATGTCAGTTTCTTCATCGCATACGTCCTCTACCGCGGTGTCCGCAACTAGGGATCGTTCGACTGCCTTCAGAAGGGAGAACACGAGCGGTCCCCTCGAGTCCTAGATCAGTTCGACGACCTCGTCGAGAGCGTCCGCGGCGACGAAGATGATCACGTGGTCGCCGGACTGAACGACCGTCGATCCGCGCGGCGTGATGTGCTCACCGTTCCGCGAAATCGCACCGATGACGACGCCCTCCGGAAGGTCGTTCGTCGCATCGACGATCTCTCGGCCGACGAGGACGCTCTCCGGGCCGACTTCGATCTCGATGACCTCCGCGAGGTCGTGCTCGAGCATCGCCACCTTCTCGGTGTTTTCCGTCCGGGTGAACCGGACGATTTCCTCCGCGGTTTCCTCGCGAGGGTTGATCGCGACGTCGACGCCGACGGTCTCGAAGAGGTCGGCGTACTCGGGGTTCTCGATGATCGCGACGGTGCGATCGACGCCGAGTCGATCGGCGAGCAGGGAGACGAGGAGGTTCTTCTCGTCGCTGTCGAGGGCGGCGATCACGACGTCGGCCTCGCCGACGTGCTCGCGGGCGAGGAACTCCTGATTGGTGGCGTCGCTCTCCATGACCATCGTGTTCGGGAGCGACTCGGCCACCTCGCGGGCCCGGTCGTGATCCCGTTCGATCAGCCGCGGACGGAAGCCGTGGTCCTCGAACTCCCGAGCGGTCTGATAGCCGATCTCGCTGGCGCCGACGATGACGACTTCCTCCGCTTCATCGGGCGCCATAGCGACTTCGTTGGCGAAGTCGTTGATCGAATCCGGGCTGCCGATCACGACGACCCGATCCCCGGCCCGAATAACGGTGTCACCTCTGGTGACGACCATCTCGTCGTCCCGGAAGATCGCGGCGAACGTGAGCGAATCGTAACAGTCGGCCTCGCTGACGGTCCGATCCGCGATCGGGCTGTCCACCGGGATGTCGAACTCGGCCATGCGAATGAGTCCGCCGGCGAACGTATCGACGTCGTGCGCGCTCGGCAATCCGGAAATCCGGAAGATAGCCTGGGCGGTCAAGAGGTCGGTACAGACCATAAAGTCGACGCCGAAGGCCCCCTTCGAGCCCTGCCACGTCTCGAGCAGCGTCCGGCGACGCACGCGTGCGATGGTGAACACGTCCGACGTGGCCTTCGCCGCGCCGCAGACGACCGCGTTCGTCTCGTCGTTGTCGGTACAGGCGATGACGAGACCCGCCTCCTCGAGTCCGGCTTCGCGAAGCGTCTCGAGGTCGGTACCGTCGCCGCGGATCGTGAGCACGTCGAGCGAGTACGTGAGTTCCTCGGTGACGTCGCCGTCGCGATCGACCAGGGCAACGTCGTGGGTTTCCTCCAGGTTGGCGGCGATCGAGCGGCCGACCTCGCCGGCCCCGACGATGATTACGTACACGACGGTCCCTCCGAAATCATAGCTATTGAAACCGATTTCGGGTCGACCGGCAAATGAATTGCGGTGTCAGAAGGAAACGGAGCGGGGCCCCAAAAGACGCTAAACCGGCGACACGGGCGGCGCCACGCCGGTCGTGAGAACCCACTGCGTTTTTAACACCCGGGCGTGTAGGTGGTACTAGCGAAACCCGCGGGCAAGTGCGTTCGGGGCTTGCGATGTCGCGAGCTATCGAAGACGGAACCGCCGTCGTACCGGGCGCATAGCGGGATGGCCGACGCGCTGCAAGACGCCGGGGCCGCACAACCGGGAGTCCGCGGACCGTTTCAGTGAGAGTCCAGACAGCGGCTTTCAGTACGAGGAACCATGGAAATCGAAATCGCAACCATCGGCGGCTACGAAGAAGTCGGACGGCAGATGACTGCCGTCCGCGCGGGCGACGACGTCGTTATCTTCGACATGGGCCTGAACCTCTCGCAGGTTCTGATCCACGACAACGTCGAAACCGAACGGATGCACAGTCTCGACCTGATCGATATGGGCGCTATCCCCGACGATCGGGTCATGAGCGACCTCGAGGGTGACGTGAAGGCCATCGTCCCGACGCACGGCCACCTCGACCACATCGGTGCCATCTCGAAGCTGGCCCACCGGTACAACGCGCCTGTCGTCGCGTCTCCGTTTACGATCGAGCTGGTCAAACAGCAGATCGAGGGCGAACAGAAGTTCGGCGTCGAGAACGACCTCATCAAGATGGACGCCGGCGAGACGATGTCGCTGGGCGACTCCGGCAAAGTCGAACTCGAGTTCGTCAACGTCACCCACTCGATCATCGACGCGATCAACCCCGTTCTCCACACGCCCGAAGGCGCGATCGTCTACGGGCTGGACAAGCGCATGGATCACACGCCGGTCATCGGCGATCCGATCGACATGGAGCGGTTCCGCGAGATCGGCCGCGAGGGCGAGGGCGTCCTCTGTTACATCGAGGACTGTACCAACGCGAACAAGAAGGGGCGAACCCCCTCCGAGAACGTCGCGCGCGAACACCTCCGGGACGTGCTCTACAGCATGGAGGACTACGACGGCGGCATCGTCGCCACCACCTTCTCGAGCCACATCGCTCGCGTGAAGTCGCTGGTGGAGTTCGCCGACGACATCGGCCGCCAGCCTGTGTTGCTGGGTCGGTCGATGGAGAAGTACTCGGGCACCGCGGAACGGCTGGACTTCATCGACTTCCCCTCCGATCTGGGGATGTTCGGCCACCGCAAGTCCGTCGACCGCACGTTCAAGCGGATCATGAACGAGGGCAAGGGCGACTACCTGCCGGTCGTCACCGGCCACCAGGGCGAGCCTCGCGCGATGCTCACCCGGATGGCCCGCGGCGAGACGCCGTACGAACTGGAAGACGGCGACAAGGTCGTCTTCTCCGCCCGCGTGATTCCGGAACCGACCAACGAGGGCCAGCGCTACCAGGCCGAGAAACTGCTCGGCATGCAGGGCGCACGGGTTTACGACGACATCCACGTCTCGGGCCACCTCAACCAGGAGGGTCACTACGAGATGCTCGACGCCCTCCAGCCCCAGCACGTCATCCCGGCCCACCAGGACATGAGCGGCTTCTCGAGCTACGTCAACCTCTGTGAGAGCGAAGGGTACAAGATGGGACGAGATCTCCACGTCACGCGCAACGGGAACCTCATCCAACTAGTCGACTGATATGACGAGTCCCGAGGCACGCGAAGAGGCGGTGCTCGAGGCGGTCCGGCAGCGCCGCGAGTTGGTTAACGACGCGATTCCCGAGGAGCTACCGATCCAGCGGCCCGAACGGCTCTACGAGGCATCCAGATACCTGCTGGACGCGGGCGGCAAGCGACTCCGCCCGACCGTCCTCCTGACGACGGCCGAGGCGCTGACCGACATCGACCCGCTCTCGGTGGAGTATCGGTCGTTCGCTCCGCTCGACGAGAGCGGTCCGGTCGACATGATGGCCGCCGCGGTCAGCGTCGAGGTCATCCAGTCGTTCACCCTGATTCACGACGACATCATGGACGACGACGACCTCCGCCGCGGCGTCCCCGCCGTCCACAAGGAGTACGACCTCGAGACGGCCATTCTCGCGGGCGATACGCTCTACTCGAAGGCCTTCGAGATCATGCTCGAGACGGGAGCGGAGCCCGACCGCATCGTCGATGCGCTCTCCGTCCTCGCCACCACCTGTACGGACATCTGCGAGGGCCAATCGCTGGACGTCACCTTCGAGGAGCGAGCCGACGTCTCGCCCGACGAGTACCTGGAGATGGTCGAACAGAAGACGGCCGTCTTGTACGCGGCCTCGGCCTGTCTTCCGGCAATCTTGCTCGGGGCCGACGACGAAACGATCGACGAACTCTACGGCTACGGACTGGACATCGGCCGCGCGTTCCAGATTCAGGACGACGTGCTCGATCTGACGGTCCCCAGCGAGGAACTCGGTAAACAGCGAGGGAGCGACCTCGTCGAGAACAAACAGACACTGATCACCGTCCACGCTCGCGAGCAGGGCGTCGACATCGACGGACTGGTCGACACCGACGACGTCGACGCGGTCACGGAGGCCGAGATCGACGAGGCGGTCGCCGAACTCGAGGCGGCCGGCTCGATCGCCTACGCGAACCAGACCGCCCAGGAACTGGTCGAACAAGGCAAGGAGCGACTCGAGGTCCTGCCGGACAACGAGGCGCGCGAACTCCTCTGTGAAATCGCTCATTACCTGATCGAGCGCGGCTACTGAACGGAGCCACGGACCCGGATTTGCAGTTTTTCCGCACGCTCGTCGCTCGAGCGGAGCGAAGCGGTCTCGCTTCCGTCAGGACTCAGCGCTCGATATCGTCCGGGTCTTTTTGCGGGTCCCACACCGAGCGAAGGACATGACCGACGACTCGCCCGACGTAACCGCTGCTCCCCCCTCGCGACGACGATTTCTCGGCGCGGCCGCGGCCGGCGGGACGACCGCACTCGCCGGCTGTGTCGGATCGCTGCTCGATACGTCCGATTCGAGCGGGAACGAGATCGAACCCGAAGAGCCGAGCGAGCCCCGGAAGGGGACGCCCGGCGAGTTCTATACGCTCGTCGAGCGAAACGATATCGCGGTCGAATCGCTCCAGTGGGACGAATCGGATCTGGTCCTCCGGTACGACTCGAGTGCCTCGACCGAATCGGAATCGACGACGGAGATCGAAGTCATCACGACCCTCTACAACGAGAACCTCGTGAAAAACGACGCCGAGGTCGACATGCTCTACGCGGAGGTCGCGGAGCCGTTCGACGGGCAGGCCTACGGCTGGGGCGTCAAGACCGAGTGGTGTGAGCAGTACAACGCGGCCGTCGCCGACAGCGAGGGTGGCGACAACGAGACCGGCAGTGATGGCGATGGGTCGACCGATGCGGAGGACGACACCGAGGAGTCCGACAGCTCCAACGAAACCGAGAGCGACGGCAACAGTACCGACACAACGGAGTCCGACAGCAGTAGTACCGAGGACGGCACGTCCTCGGTGAACCGGGCAGCGATGGTCCTCATGAGCAACGTCCTCAACACGCGGGTGTACGAGGACGACGTCGAGAACTGAGGACGCCGTTGAGAGTCCGAACCGGAACCGGATCAGCGGCTCAGGACGCCAAAGCTGGAGTCGAACACCGGCCGGACGAGACGGCGAATCGCGAAGGTTTTGGGACGGGCGCGACTACCGCTCGGTAATGAACGACGAGTTACGCGAGCGCGTTGAGCGCGAGGCCGAGAAGCACGCGCTATTGAACGCCGTGAAACACGAGAGCGACGCCGACGTCGGCGCGATCATGGGACCGTTGATGGGCGACAACCCCGACTTCCGCGAGCACGGCGACGAGATTCCGGGTATCGTCGGCGGCGTCGTGGGTCGAATGAACGATCTCTCGTACGCGGACAAGCGCGCTCGCCTCGAGGAACTCGCTCCCAAGGAACTCGCCGAGATCGAAGCCGAGGAAGAGGAAGACGAATACGACCTCCCTGACCTGCCCAACGCCGCGGAGCCGAGCTCCGCAAGCCCTGACTCGCAAGCTCGTCAGGACGCCGACGCCGACGACGAGATCCGGATGCGGTGTGCGCCGAACCCGAACGGCCCGTGGCACGTCGGCCACGCCCGGATGCCCGCCGTCATCGGCACCTATCGCGAGCGCTACGACGGCTGGTTCTGCGTGCGCTTCGACGACACCGACCCCGAGACCAAGCGGCCGGATCTCGAGGCCTACGACGCGATCCTCGAGGATCTCGACTACCTCGGCTTCGATCCGGACGCGACCTACAGGGCGAGCGACCGCCTCGAGACCTACTACGACCACGCCCGCGACCTGATCGAGATGGGCGGGGCCTACACCTGCTCGTGTTCGGGCGAGGAATTCTCGGAGCTGAAGAACTCGGGAGAGGCCTGTCCGCACCGAGAGAAGGACGAAGCGACCGTACTCGAGGAGTTCGAAGGGATGATCGACGGCGAGTACACCAGCGGCGAAATGGTCCTGCGGGTCAAGACCGACATCGAACACAAGAACCCGGCGCTGCGCGACTGGGTCGCCTTCCGCATGATCGACACGCCGCACCCCCGCGAGGAGGCCAGCGAGTACCGCTGCTGGCCGATGCTCGACTTCCAGTCGGGGGTCGACGACCACCTGCTCGAGATCACGCACATCATCCGTGGGATCGACCTCCAGGACTCCGCGAAGCGCCAGCGCTTCGTCTACGACTACTTCGACTGGGAGTACCCCGAGGTCATCCACTGGGGCCACGTCCAGCTCGACGACTACGACGTGAAGATGAGCACGTCGACCATCTCGGAACTGATCGACGACGGCGAACTCGACGGCTGGGACGACCCGCGAGCGCCGACGCTGAAGAGCCTGCGCCGGCGCGGCATCCGCGGCGAGGCCATCGTCGAGGCGATGACCGGGCTCGGCACCTCGACCACCGACGTCGACCTCGCGATGAGTTCGATCTACGCGAACAACCGCGACCTGATCGACGAGGAGACCGACCGCCGGTTCCTCGTCCGCGACGGCAACCAGATTCCCCTCGGCGGGAGCCCGCCCGAGGTGGGGACGCCGCCGCTCCATCCCAATCACGACGAACGCGGCGTCCGCGAGATCCCCGTCGGCGATTCGGTGATGCTCGAGCCCGAGGACCTTCCAGAACGCGAGGAGCGCATCTGGCTCAAGGGGTTGGGCTGCTTCCAGTTCACCCGTGACGTCCTCCAGTACACGGGCGAGGACATCGAGGTTGTCCGCGAGGGCGACGTGGACGTCGTCCACTGGGTGCCGGCCGACGAGCGCGTCCCCGTCCGCATGCGAACGATGGAGGGCGACGTTCGGGGGCACGCGGAACCGGGCGTCGGCGACCTCGAGAGCGATGAGATGGTCCAGTTCGAGCGGGTCGGCTTCGCGAGAATCGATCGGCACGACGAGGAGGAGACGGTCACATACTACGCGCATCCCTAAACGGTTCCGTCGCTCGTCGAGTGACCGTCCCCAAACCGATCAGTTCCCGGTTCGGTGCTCGCACGTCGGCGGATTACTCTTCCTCGAGCAACGCGTCCCCCCGCTCGGGATCCGGATCGGCCACGACGCCGTCCTGACGCCCCAGCACGCGGGCGTGGGCGGCGCAGACGAGTCGGTTCTCGTTCCAGGGGATATGCAACTCGACGGCGGCGGGGCGCTCGCAGTCGGCCTCGGAACACTCCATCTATTCGTGCCAATGTCACCCACGGCTTCAGTGTTTCCCCGGGATTACAGGAGGAAAACGGCCGCGAGGAATCCGAGCAGGATCGACACCGTCAGCAGGACCTGTACCGCCGTCGACGCGAGGATGCCGATCGTCGTGTAGACCGCTGATCGCGTGCTCCCCTCGAGTTCGCCGTTGCGAACGAACTCGAGGACGAAGACGGTGCCGAAGAGGCCGACGAGCAGCCCCAGCGGCCCGGTAACGACCATGAGGAGAATGCCGACGATGGCGGCGACGGCGGTCGTCAGCCACGAGGCACCGCCGGCCCGGGCGGCGATCGAGCCGCCGAAGAACTCGACGAGTGCGGTGATGACGGCGATGAACACGAGGACGGCGAACGTGAAGACGCTCAGTTCTGCGAAGCCAGAGCCCCACCAGTAGAGTCCGAGTCCGGCGAGCGAGAGGAGGCCGCTCGGGACCATGGGGACGACCGCCCCGACGATAGCTCCGACGAGCAACGCGATCGCGCCGACGGTAATGACATCCACCATACCAGTGGCGACGACGGACTGCGGCAAAGGCGTACCGACTGGAGTGTCGGGTTCCCTGTCGCTGGAACGAGTCTCGCGGGTTCGCTGATTGTCGGCAGAGTCGCGGATTACCGGCGGAGTCGGCCGCGAGCGAACAGCGAACGGTATACGTGTCAGGAACCGAACGTGTGGAATATGGCCAAACAGCGCGGAGCGATTATCGTCGGCGCATCGTCGGGCATCGGCGAAGCGCTGGCTCGTCGACTCGCCGACGACGGCTACGAGATCGGCATGGCGGCCCGGCGAACGGAACGGATGCAGCGGATCGGCGCGGACCTCCCGACGAAATCGTCCGTCGCGACGATGGACGTCACCGCGACCGAGGACGCTCGAGCCGGCTTTTTCGAGCTCGCCGAGGCGATGCCGTCGGTCGACCTCGTCGTCATCAGCGCCGGTACCGCGGCCCGCAATCGCGACCTCGAGTGGGAACCCGAGAAGCGAACGATCGACGTGAACGTCCGGAGTTTTACGGCCGTCGCGACGGCCGCGATGGAGTACTTCGAGCGGAATCCGGACCACGCGAGCGAGGCGGACGGCCACCTCGTGGGGCTCTCCTCGGTCGCGGCTCACGTCGGCAACGACGACGCGCCGGCGTACAACGCCTCGAAGGCCTACGTGTCGACCTACCTCGAGGGGTTGCGCTACCGACAGACCGATCGCGACGCCGACGTGACGATTACGACCATCGAACCGGGGTTCGTCGACACCGACCTCTCGATGGGTGGGTTCTGGGAGTGTTCGCCCGAGACGGCCGCCGAACAGATCGCTCGAGCGATCCGAAAGGAACGGAGACACGCTTACGTCACTCGGCGCTGGCGAGCTATCGCGTGGGTTCTCGATCTGGCTCCGGAAGCACTGCTTCGACGGCTGTCGTGAGGTCGACGCTCGAGGCGTGTTCAAGTGTACTAGCGAATGGAACGGTAGGTTACTGATGGGTCATTGGGTGAGACGAAGTGTCCTGCTATCGTGGCAACATGGAGAATCCACGCCCTCCCCAGCCGATTCGCTCAGTCACTTCGTTCCTTCGCTCATCCCTCGCACGGCTTCGAGCCGCGGTTCACCAGTGGTTCGCGGCTCCCTGCGGTCACCGCTCACATCGAGGCCTTCACTTCGTTCAGGCCTCGCAGTTCACCGCGGCACAGCGTGCGCCACCGCATACCAACTGATCAGTTTGGTGTGATACGACGGTACGGTATACTGAACATCTCCCTTGCGTTTCTCCCATCGATTGCAGCGAGATCGAAATTACCCATCGACGAATCGCTCCCGGACCTCGAGCGCCGCGTCCGTCCCGTAGTGATCGACGAGCGGACGGAACGCGTCGCCGAGCGCCCGCATACACTGTCCCGACGAGTGGTACTCGAGCCGTTCGGCGACGGTCTCCGCGTCCCGTCCCTGGAGGGCGCGCGAGACGAGCAGCCGTTCCTCGCGGCCGGTCAGATCGACGGTGGCGGGGTCGTCGACGAAGTATCGCACGACGAGGCTCCTGAACGGGCCGGGATCGACGTCGAACAGCCCCGGTCCGTAGGCGGCACCCGCGACGACGCGCCACTCGTGGTCGGTCAGCGC
>NZ_JAQIVI010000839.1 GCF_028618695.1 Natrinema soli
GCTCACTCGGGTGCGTCCGCCGGGTCGACGACCTCGCCCGTCGCGGGGTAGACTCCCACCTGATCGCAGATATCGGCCATCGGACAGGCGTCGGGATCCTCGAGACAGGCCGGCTTCCGCGCGGTGCAGTACTCGCGACCGAACTGGATCGTCGCCGTGTGACCGAACCCGCACTTCGCCGCGGGTACGTCGCGCTCGAGGACGGCCCGAACCCCCTCGTGGTCCGCGTCCGGCGGGGCGATCCCCATGCGACGATAGATCCGGTGGACGTGCGTGTCGACGGGAAAAACGCCGCCGCGACCGCCCGCGAAGAGCAGCACGCAGTCGGCGGTTTTCGGGCCGACGCCGCGGACCTCGAGCAGCGTCTCGCGCACCGTTTCGGGGTCCTCGTCCTTGACGAACGCATCGAATTCGGCCGCGGAGCCGAACGTCTCCACGACCCACGCCGCGGTGTCGATGAGCGTTTCGGACTTCTGGTTGTACAACCCCGCACCGCTGATCGTTTCGGCGAGAATCGACTGCTCGGCGCTCGCGAGCGATTCGGCGAGGTCGATTTCGCCCCCGTCATAGCGCTCGAGCAACGCGTCGTGGGCCGGCTGACTCGCCTTGTCGCTGGTGTTCTGACTCAGAATCGTCCGGACGAGGCAGGTGAACGCGTCCTGTCCGCCGTACGTTTTCTGCCAGTATCGCTCGCCCAGCCGGTCGACGACGCGTTCCGCTCGCGTGTCGGCCGTCGCGGGATCGAACTCCGCGGCCGCGCCGCCG
>NZ_JAQIVI010000084.1 GCF_028618695.1 Natrinema soli
GGGAGGGGGCGCTACCGACCGTCGTCGCCGGCCTCGTCGACACCCCGGTCATCGGCGTTCCGGTCTCGAGCGGCTACGGTCACGCCGGCAACGGCGAGGCGGCACTCGCCGGGATGCTCCAGTCCTGTACCGTGCTATCGGTCGTCAACATCGACGCGGGGTTCGTTGCCGGGGCCCAGGCAACCCTGATCGCGCGGGCGATCGACGACGCTCGTGACTGATACGCATGCTCAGTTAGAGAAAAATACTTCCCACTATCAAAAACTCAAGCAGCGTTTTGGGAATGATATTTAACCGCTCGTCCAGTAGGATCGAGTACTGGCTTCGGCCGGTGTGACCAATGCCCAAGTGTGACCACTGCGGTGCGCACGTCTCCGAACGGTTCGCTCGCGTCTTCGCCGACGAACACGGTGAGATCCACGCGTGTGTTAGCTGTTCGGCCAACGCCGGAATCGCGGAAGCCGCGAAAGAGCGCGTTCGCGGCACCTGACCATCGCGATCGACACGCGACCGACGACCACACGACCAGCGACCGCACAACCCACGGACCGGACGCTTTTTACGCTTCCCCGCCTGGCTACGAGCGATGGCCGATCACGTCGTCTACGTACTCGAGTGCGCCGACGGATCGCTCTACACCGGCTACACGACCGACCTCGAGCGCCGCGTCGCCGAACACGATGCCGGCGAGGGAGCGAAGTACACCCGCGGACGAACGCCGGTCGAGCTCCGATACCACGAGCGGTTCGACTCGAAGTCGGCCGCGATGTCCCGCGAGTACGAGATCAAGCAACTGCGCCGCGCGGCGAAGGAACGACTCGTCGGCCTCGACTAAGAGCCGGTCGCGCTCACGGTCGGTCGCTGGTGGCTCGGTGCACTTTCGGTATCCAACGATTCGTCGCTCTGTCGGTCGCCGGTCAACGCTCCAGCCCTCCCGAAGCCGTGAGCGAGTCCCGCCGTCGACGCTATTATCCCGAACACACCGTCCGAAAAATAGATGCGTCGAGAGAATAATCGTTCTCTCGAGATGCAAATCGACGTCGTCGACGACCTCAGACAGCCCGAATACACCGGTGAGAACCGATGCGAACCGTGTACCGTCCTGAATCTGGGTATCGCGGCGGTACTCGGCTCCGCCGTTGCGCGGAAATCCCGCCTCGGCGGTCTCCTCGCCGTCGGCATTTCGGTGGCGTTGATCTATCTTCGGGGATATCTCGTCCCCGGAACGCCGACGCTCACCAAGCGATATCTCCCGCCCGAAGTCCTGCGCTGGTTCGGCAAGGAACCCGAACCAGACGTGGCCAGCGGTCTCGGAGGCGTCGACTCCGCGGCCGACACCGGAGACGTGACCAGCTTTGACGAGACCGAGGCGCTCGACACCGACGACGCTGCTGCCACCGCCGGCGAATCGACTGCACCCGAGGCGGAACCGGCCCCCGTTGATCTCGAGACCCTGTTCCTCGAGCACGATATCCTCGAGCCCTGCGACGATCGGGACGACCTCTGTCTCACCGCCGACTTCGAGGCGGACTGGTTCGACGAGATCGACGCCCTCGACGAGTCGGGCATCGACGCCGCGGCGGCCGTCGACGCGTTCGGATTCGACGCTGATCCCGACGAGTTCGAACTCAGCGAACGGGGCGAATCCCGGTCGCTGCTCTCTCGGTCCGGTGCCGCGGGCCGCTGGCCCTCGCGGGCCGCC
>NZ_JAQIVI010000840.1 GCF_028618695.1 Natrinema soli
GTCCGCATCGCGGGGAGCACCCAGTGCGACGCCGCGGGCGTAGACGACGAGCGCGCCCTCCCGGTCGTCGAGGGCCGCGAGATCGCCGTCGGTAATGGCAGTGATCTCCGCATCGGTGACGCCCGCCGCGCGGCCGAGTCGAACGTGCTGGTGCCACTCGTAGGCGTGCTCGAGGGCGCGAGCGGTCGCGAGGATGACGATCTCTCGCTCCCGCTCGGGAAGCACATCCCAGAGGCGCGTCGAGTAGCGCATGTACCACCGCATGAGCTCGGGCGCGTTCGCCATCGCCCGAAAGATGTGGGCGTCGCCCACGTTGTTCTCCGTGAACAGGTACCGGTACTCCTCGGGCAGGTCCGCGGCCTCGAGGAGCGGGACGCGTGCCATGGCGACTCAGTCGTCCCCCGGATCTCGACGCGCGATCATGCCGAGTCCGATCCAGGAGATGACGACGTCGCCGTTCTGATTGACTCCCTCGAGGAGACTATCGACGTAGCCCCGTTCGGGATCGCTCTCCGAGACGCGCTTGTCCACGATTTCGGTCCGGAGCGAGAGCGTGTCACCGGGCCTGACGGGCTGCTTCCACCGGAGTTCGTCCGCCCCACGAGCGCCCATGCTGGCGCGGTCCTGTATCGGACCATCGACGAGCATCCGCATACAGATCGACGCGGTGTGCCATCCGGAGGCGACCAGTTCGCCGAACGCCGAGTCCTCGGCGGCGTCCTCGTCGGTGTGGAACGGCTGGGGGTCGTACCGCTCGGCGAACTCGAGGATCTCGTCTTTCGTGACGTGATACTCGCCGAACTCCTCGGTGTCGCCGATCTCGATGTCTTCGTAGTAACGCATTGCCCTGCGATGTGTTACGTATCGGCAAGAACCTGTGGAACGAGGCAGTGCGGACGGCGAAGCGGGATCGCTCGAACGTGCGAGGTCGAACTCGAACGGTCACTCCCGTGCTCGTGACGAGCATACGGACTGCTGTCAGTCGTTTTCGGCGCAACCGGGACGATCGCAGTCGCGCCGGGAAACCGGGACAGCAATCCGTATCACCCCGTCGACCGTTCCACGTCAGCGTCCGACTCGAGGGAGCGCTCGTCTCGCGTCCGGAGGGACAGCACGACGGCACAGGCCGCGGCGAGCAGGCCGGCGGCCGCGGCGATGGCGAACGCCACTCGATAGCCGGATTCCGTGTAGACGCGAGCGCCGTTGACGGTCTCGCCGGTCCAGTACGCGTCGAGTGCGGCACCGAGGACGACCGGGAAGACGGCCGCCCCGATCCATCCCATCGTGTTGATCAGGCCGATCACGGTCCCGCTCGCCTCCTCGGGGTGGCGTTCCTTGATGACGGTAAACGCGAGCGGGATCCCGCCGCGCAGGATTCGGGAGAAGAGGAAGATCGCGCCGACGAGCAACAGCGGAACGGTACCGAAGGCGGCAAACACGCCCCAGGTCAGCCCGAAGACGACGGTCGAGAGGACGATGAGCCCGGTCCGGTTCCCCGATCGGTCCGAGAGCCAGCCGAACAGCGTCGGGCCGATCATCCCGCCGATGTTTCCGACGAGGAGGTAGACCGACGCTTCCGTCACGGAAATGTCGTGGGTCTGGACGAGATAGGGGATCCCCCACAGGCCGAAGATCGTGATCCCGATGCCGGTCATGAAAAAGAGCATGATGGCCAACAGCCAGGTCTC
This sequence comes from Natrinema soli, assembly GCF_028618695.1. Next base: position 1,689 of record NZ_JAQIVI010000840.1, read on the forward strand.
GGGCTCTCGGATCGCGTCGGAGACGTATCGCTTCAGCGCCGCGGCCGAGGTCACGTTCGAACTGTCGGGAACGTTGTCGATCGGCGGAAGGCCGGCGTCGGACGGCGAGTCGTGCGAGAAGAGGCCGATACCGACCGCGACCGCGATCCCGAACGCCCCCAGTCCGAGCATGGCGGTGCGCCACCCGACGCTCGAGGCGGCGATCGCCAGGGGCGTCGTCGCCGCCAGCCCGCCGAGAATACCGACGCTGAAGGTCACGCCCGTCATCGTCCCGAACTCGTCGGACCGGAACCAGTTCGCACAGAACCGCAACGCCGC
>NZ_JAQIVI010000841.1:0-17834 GCF_028618695.1 Natrinema soli
TGATCAGTCACCCGCCAGCGACTCTTGGCTGGCCGCGCAGTTGTTCGGGCCGAGCTCGAGTTCGAACGCTTCCTTGTCGTTGGCCTCCTGCTGTCCGAGGTTCGTGAGGATGATATCCTCGTAGTTGGCCGGACGGGGCGGCATATCCGAGAGGATCAGCTCGACGAACTCGTCTTCGTCCATCGTTAGAGCGTCCATCTCTTCTTCGAGTTGGTTGATCGGTGCCGTATAGGTGCCATCGTCGGCGGGATCGGCGGAGTCACTGAAGTGAGCCCCGCCGACGAGCGTGTCGTTAGGCAGGGTCAGCACGCGCTCCTGCAGCGACTCGTAGAGCTGGCGTGCGGCGTCTTCTGCGCCCTCGTCGCCCTCCTCTAAGTCAGGGCGGGCAACACTCTCGACGAACAGGCCGTCGCCAGTCGCAAGCAGCGAGTCGTCGATCAGGTACGAGGTCATCCCGGAGGTATGTCCGGGCGTGTAGACGGTTTCGATCGTGGCAGCACCGACTTCGAACTCGTCGCCGTCTGCTGCGAGAGTCATCTCGTCGGCGTAGGTGATACCGCGGTTGACCGCCGCCTTGGGGATGACGCCCTCGACGCCCTCATCGGCGAGGTCGCGGATCCCCGAGATGTGATCCGCGTGGATGTGCGTGTCGATTGCGTACTTCAGGTCGGCGTCCAGTTCGTTCACATCTTGGAGATAGCGGTCGGTGAATGCACGCAGTGGGTCAATCAAGGCCGCCTCGTCACCGTCAACGATGAGGTAGCCGAGACAGCCGCTCGAGGGACGCTGGTACTGGTAGAGCGTCCCCGCGCCGTCGTAGCGCTCGACCTCGACGCGCTCGTAGATGCGCGCCCAGCCGTTCATCCCGTCCTCAAGGTGGTCAACGTCGTAGCCGCGCTCTCTCAACTGTGCGGCGACGTACTCGCTCGAGCCACCCTTCGCACAGAGAACCGTGATTTCGTGGTTATCGGGAATCTGTGCAAGGACATCGTCGTTAATTTCGTCGTCCAGGAACTCGAAGTACGGGATGTTGATCGATTCAACGGTCTCTCCGTCGATCTTCCACTCGTTGTACTCCGATTCCATACGGGTATCGAGGAGCGTGACATTCTCGCCCGCGTCGATTCGCCCCTTCAATTCGTCTGGACTGACCGATTCGATCTCGACGTCCGGCATTGGAAGATCCATATCGTCCATGTTGTACAGTTCCCAGTATCGGCTACTGGCACTTAAGGGTTTGTGTAGTATTTCCTATTGTATACAATACAGACTAGCCAAATACAGCCTCACGATTTCTATATGCGCGTATGCAAGGTACTAACTAGTTATTTTACCCTCCCCAGGATTGGGAGGTGTTCGTGTATTGTGCAATAACCGGAGGCCTTATATGGGAGCGCCCAATATTGTATGATAGCTCCAATACGGAGCCAGAACGAAACTATGAGTTCGGAATACCAGACCACGGAGACGCTAGACGTGAAAGGACAGTCGTGCCCGATGCCCATCGTGAAGACCAAGCAATCGATCGACGATCTCGAGGCCGGCGACGTCCTCGAGGTCGTCGCAACTGACTCGGGCAGCATGAGCGACATTCAGGGGTGGGCCGACGGCACCGACGGCGTCGAACTCCTCGAACAGGTCGAGGAGGACGACATCTACACCCACTACGTGAAGAAGACGGAATAATGAGCACGGATAACCCAACGACGGCAGTCGACGACGCCGATCCGGACGTCGACGCCGCCGAGTTACAGGCGCTGCGCGAGCGCGTCGAGGAATTGGAAGAATCGATGGCAGCGGTGGACACTGGCGACGATCAGAAGAAGATGACCATCGTCGCGACACAGGGGAGCTTCGACATGGCGTATCCACCGTTAATCCTCGCGAGCACTGCGGCCGCCTTCGGCTGGGAGGTTGTCGTCTTCCACACGTTTTGGGGGCTCGATATCCTCCACGAGGAGAAGTCGAAGGACCTCAAGTTGAGCGCCGTCGGCAACCCGAATATGCCGGTCCCGAACGCCGTCGCTGCTCTGCCAGGCATGGATAAGATGGCCACGAAGATGATGCAGAAGAAGATTGACGACAACGGGACTGCCACCATCGAGGAACTGATCGACCTCTCCCTCGAGAGCGGCGTCGATCTGCAGGCGTGTCAGATGACGATCGAACTGATGGACTATGATGAGGACGACTTCTACGACGGCGTCACCACCGGCGTCGGTGCGGCCACCGCGCTGCAACACATGGCTGAATCTGACATTCAGCTCCTCGTCTAATCCATGAGTGCCACCGAGTTAACGCGCTCAAAGCCGAGCCTACGCGTCCTTGAAGCGATTGCCGACGCGGAAGATGTCTCCCCGATTGCCCTCGAGCCACCGCTCAACGACGTTGTGGACCCCGCTGCGCTGGACCGATTGTTTGAACCGACCGATGCTGATGACTCGGTCCGAGGCGGACACGTTTCGTTCCGGTACCGAGGGTATGACGTAATAATCTCTTCGGGTGGGGCCGTCAAACTGTCGTAAGAAGAATTTAGGATTCGATTCTACGATCCTCGGCTATTGTCATTTTCAGGCACTACTACACCCTTCGGTTGAATCATGCGACGCAGAAGGTCTGGAATCGATTAGTTACTGAGCAACTCATACTCTACTTGCTGTCAGTTTCTCTTCTAGCTAGAGAGAAACAAAGCCACACATCAAAATTATCCTCCGAGGTTGTGAAAACTAGCGAGTTCAGGCTCTGGAAACAGCGTCAAACGATGGTTCAAACGCTGTAGTTGCTCTTCCTTGCTTTAGCAAGCGTAATCTACTTTCACTATGGTTCGAGAATCCTTAAACGCCTGACGTTCCTACTGGATGTAACTTCATGGCAATCCCGGAAAGTCGTCTCGAAAGCTGGACTGGTACCGGAGCCGATAAAGGGTCAGCAAGGTGTCGTCGAACCGTACGAAACGGTCTCCGAAGTTCCCGATCACTACTCAGCCAGAAGAAAGACGATTTTAGTGTCTATCTTCAGGGCTCGTACGCGAACACCACTCACATCCACGGAGGGAGCGACGTAGATCTAGTTGTCCGACATGAATCTACATAGAGGCGTGATTTATCGCAGCTTATCCACCGGGCGACGAAGAACCTGAACTTACTCGAGGGATTTACTTCCGCACCCAGTTTGGAGGGACAAAGATAGTCAATTTTCCGAAAGAACATCGGTGGAACGGTGAGGACAAAAGCAGCTGCTGTAACCAAAACTACAAAGAGACGGTCCGGATGTACAAACACGCTCGAGATCACATTGGTGACAAATTGCTGTTCGGGAATGGCGATGTTCCCTCGTACTTCATCGAGTGTCTACTCTATAACGTTCCCTACCAGAGGTTTCGGAAGTTTCATCTTAATGAACGATTTGAATCCATCCTCAGATATCTTGAGAGGGACGATGTCGACGTGACTGAGATGGAACAACAGAACGAAATAGTCGATCTGACTGGTTCGAAAGAAACCGAGTGGACCGCTTACGAGGCAAACAAGTTCATTGAGCAACTTCGTGAACTTTGGGACGGGTGGCCTCACTAATGCACCCCTACTCTACTGACCAGCCATATCGGTGGAAGAGACTCGTACAAATCGGTGAGATAACTGCTGGTCTCCTTCTCATACTTCGATTTGTTACCAGCACACAACTCGGCTTCGCTTGGGCGCCGTCCTTCGCAGGTGCTTCAGCGGTTCTCTATATAGCATTTTCAAAATTCCTATGGGACCATCTACTCCTTCGAAGAGTAGGGATCGTGGAGGTCCCCAATCTCGAGGGGGCATGGAGAGGTCACCTCTGGACGTCATATAATGTCGAGGATGAGGAGAAAATCGCTGATATTGATGACCCTGACGACGATCTCACGGCGATGGAGACAGAGATCTACATCGAACAAACATGGGATATGATCCATATCGGCCTTGACGGCCCAGACTCAGAATCAACGAGCGATGGGGCAACCATACACGTGAATGATGGAAGTGATCCAACCCTTAGCTATACATATGAGAATGATCCCGATTATGCCGCGGAGGACAACCTCGAATATCACTTTGGGACAACAACAGTGACCTATGACAAAGAGGAGGAGACACTAGACGGATACTATTATACGGGCAAGCGGCGGGCAAACTACGGGAAACTGAAACTCGAGCGTGTCGACGAATAGCCTTATTCTTCACCGCCCTCGAGCCATTCATCCAGCTCGCCGAGCGCCCCATCCGCGACGACCAAGTGATCGTACTCCGCGGGGTCGAATCGATACTCGCTCTCCCGTCGCAGCGTCACGTAGAAATGCGGCTCAGACAGCGAGACGGTCTCGCCGGTCACGGCACAGACGGCCGCCCCGTCGTGGTTGGTCGTTCGACGGGCCACTGTCGAGACCTGCCAGTCGTCACGATCGGGCGGCGAGCGACCGCGGACACGTTGGGTTCGGGACATGGTCACTCACTCTCTCGATACTGGTCTCGAAGTTCTGCGACGGCGTTCATGAGCGAATCATAGGTGATTCTGACACCGTCCTCACCCGCACGGATGGTGTCGCTTGAAATGACGACGTTCTCACCGTCTTTGTAGAACTCAATCCCCTCTGTGGTATCCAGTAACTCGAGGTCGTCAGGGTCGGGGGTTTCCATACCGAACAGTCGGGACTCGAGAGGTGTAGTTCCATCGCCGAATGCGGTTTATGTACTGATGTCGGCTAGATAGCTGCTCAATACACGGATTGAGCATTCGTTTCGGCTCTGTTCCGACTGTGGTAAACTAGCGCTGGTCGGTCTCGGAGTAGCATTTCGGAATCGGACGAGTATGAGACTAAATAAAGCGACGTTGAACAGTGCCACCGCTCACGAACCGGGCGCTCACGGAGGAGGACCGAGATTAATCAGGCGGATCGAGACCGTAGCACTGCTTGGCAACGGTCAGGAACTGGTTCGCATCGACGCGCGGTGCGTACGACCTGTTCTCGCCGTCGATGGCGAGTTTCACCAGCAGGTCCACCAGCCGCCAGACATTGTAGAGCACGCACTCGAACACGAAATTGAAGAATCGGTAGTCGCGTTCGGTCGAGGTGGTTCGCACCATGAAGTGTTTCTGTTTCTTGAAGCCGTTCTCGATGCCCCAGCGGTGGCGATACCACCGGATGAGCCGCTCGATCATGTGGATGAATTCCTTCCCGTCCATCTGTTGATCGCCGGCGTCACGTGCTGTCACGTAGGGGTGGTTCGTCTCGAAGACGACGGTTCGGCGGTGTCTACGTCTCCGTCCTGCGCTTTCTGCTTGCGTTCTTCGATGTCCTCTTCACGCTGGATGTCCGCGAGCAGCCGCGAGAACGACATCCGCTCACTCGGCTTACCGTCCACGTCCTCGAACTCCCACTCGCCACACATCTCTTTCCACACTTCCGAGAGGCTGTCGTCCTCGTCATCCGAGTTCGACCGCTGCGGGAGGTAGATTTGCTTGCGTGCGGGCCCCATCGGCGGATTCCTCTTCGGTGGCGTGGAAGCGTTTGCCGTTGCGGTACATCCACGCGATAGTATCGGCCTCGTCGCTGCGTTCGAAGATGCGTGTCGGGTTGAGGTAATGGACGCCGTACTCCTCGCAGGTGTCCTTTACCGGACCACTATCGAACTCGCGGTCCATCATCACGAGGTCGAGATTCACCATCTCGGTCGCGTGCGTCAGTAGCTCTTCCACGATCTCGTCTTTCGACTGACCACGCATGCGCGGGATGGCGTCGAGAACCAGCGGCACGTCCATCTCGACGATTTTGAGCACCGCCCACTGGTAGTACTGGTTGCCGTCGCGGTATCCGAGGATATCGTCATCGTCGTCGTCCACGTCGCTGGTGAACGGAACCCCCTTGGTCACGTCGATGGCCGCCCAGAGCTTGCCGGTGAGTTCGCCGTGTTGGCGAGCACGCGCGATCAGCATCCGTGTGGTGTTCCGCAGCATCGAGCGAATCTCCACGACCGAGAGCTTCCCGGTCTGATAGCGATGCGTCGATCCCGACGGAACTCTCTCCCGCGTCGTATCGAGGACAAACGAGGCTGGACCGCTCGCTGCATACATGTCTTCGCGCATTCCCATGTAGGCGTGTTGCTCCCAGAAGGCGTTCTCGTGGATCTGCCAGTTCGACCCGCGATCAAGCGCGAAGGCGTCGGTCACGAACGGTTTGGCCTGCTGCCACACTTTGTCGGTCTTCTGTGCGAGGAGCTGGCGTTCTGGACAGCCTTCGTCCTCTGATTCGTCTTCTTCGCCAGTGTTGATTCGCTCAGGGAGAGAGACACCGCAGGCACATGCGGCCTTCACAATCGCGTCAGCACACTCCTGTACGGCATCGCGGAGTTTCTCGCTAAACCGTTCGTTCCATGCGCGCCAGAACGTTGATTGGTTCGGAAGCGTCTCGAATCCAAGATCGCGGCGGAGTGCGGAATTTGCTCGGAGGTAGTCGTGGAGGGCAGTTTCATCCCAGCCGTTGATTTCCCCGATGATGAACGCCCGGATCAGTATCACCATCGGGTACGGCCCCGAGTACGGCGCGAATGCGTCGTGTGCGGCGAACGTGAGATGATCGACCGGCAGCTGACAGACCAGCGACTCGATGTCGGCGTAGCCCTCGCAATGCTCACACCGTGACTGTGCAATGGTGGCGATATCCGAGATGAATCTGCTAACATTCGCCGCCCTCTGCGAATTCAATAGAAGCATTTCTTGGGAAAGAATTCAGGTGCTATACATTGAGACCGGAATTCACACTGTATGGGCATGGTGTTATTCTGTGTCGAAGAGGAATCCGTCCGATTTCCAGGCGTCCACGACCTGCATAAGCCCCTCTCGACACGTTGGATACATAGGTTCCCAGCCAAGATCTGCCCGAATTTTTTCGTTCGATGTCGGCCACGCGTTCGCAAACAACTCCACCGTAATATCACCCATGGCCTCACAAGCGGCTTCTTCCGAAATGTGTCCCGCAACGGATGTGTCAAGCCGCTCTGCAAGGATCGAGATGTACTCGGCATCGCTCATCGGTTCATCATCAACGACGTGCCACAGATCACTTTGCGTGGCCTCAGCGGCGGCGATGAATGCCTTGGCTGCATCGTCCAGATGAAGATACGAGACCAGTGTTTCCTGTGTCCCTTCGATAATCGGTCGCTCACCACGAATAAGACCCTTTCCATCAGCGCGCGTATAATAGGAATCGGCTCCGTAGAAGTTGCCGCATCGAAGAACCGATACGTCGAAGCCATTCTGCTCACCGGCTTCTACTGCAATTTCTTCAGCGTCGAGCGCGGACTGTGTCCAAGATACTGGATTGGGTGCCGAACTCTCATCGTATGCACTACCATCGGGTTGGCGAGCCACATAAACGATGCTTTGCTGGAGATACTGGTCAGCATCAACCTCGACTGCCGCTTTGGTAAGTGCCTCGGCTCCTTCCGTCCGAACCCGATCATTGAGGTCCCACGCTTCGGGAGTGGCTGAGTCGGTCGGTATCGCCGTTGCAGCATGGATGATAGTGTCAGCTCCGTCCGCAGCTTGAAGTATCGAAGCTTCATCGAATAGATCACCGCGCCGAGGTTCACCGCCACGTGCTTCGACGATCTCATCACCGTTTGTATCTCGTGTGAGTCCGATTACGGTATGTCCGTGTTCACTAAATCCGGAGACGAGTCGTCGACCAAGCACTCCAGTCGATCCTGCGATGAATACTCGCATTGTAATTGGTGCTTGTCTTCGTGACGCAGTAGGGCTGGTGCAAGAGTTCAACGGGGGGTTTAAACGAGACAGAGCGGATTCTACAGCATGAAACATCTCCGGCTGACGATCAAAACAGGAGGCGACCGCGAAGAGAGTGCTTCGATGTTCCAGGAACTCTCTAGTGCATCGTATCTTGATCGTGCTGTCGGTCTCCATTTGAATGCCTCGGATGACCGGCTTGGGCTGCTGATCTATATCGAGGGCGATGTCAACGTCTTTCAAAATCAGATACAGCAGAAGCCAGAAGTGCTGGACTTTGAGATCATGGAAACCGGTGACAGCAGCTTTTACACATACTTTCAGACTGAATTAAACGAGATATCAGAGCAGCTCTTCGCAACCCTTACCCGCGGAAGCCTGCTTATGGTTCCCCCGTACACTTACGGCGATGGTTCTGTAACGATCTCGTTGTTCGGCCCGACCGACGAGGTACAGACAGCTGTCGCAAAGATTCCTGCTCCATTCGAGGTAAAGATCAATGAAGTGAGTGGATTAGGGGCGATACCAGGTTTGTCGGAACCGGTATTCTCTGAGCGACAGTACGATGCCCTTGAGGCGGCAAAAGACATTGGGTACTATGATATCCCTCGTCAGGGAACCTACGAGGATATCGCGGCGCGGATTGGATGTGCCCCGAGCACGGCAGCCGAGCATCTACGAAAGGCCGAGGCGAAGATCATACGGACCACTCGTCTGTAGTTACTTCTATATCCGAGGAGTCTGAGCCAGCTAGGTGGATTGCTCATGCACAGCAGGGTTTGAAATCTATATCGATGTCTAAATATCGCGTAGATTTATGCATGATAAATCCATCTAGCCGACTTCTGTTCTGTAGAGATATCATAGCCTATACCCGCCGATTGCGTAGTATTCCCGATAACTTGGATTCTCAGAGTACCTCTTGTCACCCTCGCCGAGAAGCGTTTAAAGGTAGTATGACAAAGTTCACTCGTCTGGATTGACCGGACCTTTGTATTTGGAGGTCACTTTTTCGCCTTCCCTCCACTGCCAGTAGTAGTAGCGGTTATCGTTGATTTCCTTGATCGTGATCGTCGCCTTTGCGGGGACGTCATCCGGTAGGTCGTCTGGTCGTTCCTCTACCTCATCCTGGTCTGCCTCCTCCTCAAGACGAGCTTCGCGTTCCTTGTGTTCGGCTAGCTCCTCGGCGTACGTAGCAACGTCCTGGAGGTACTCCGGAGTGGACTCATTGAGCGTGGTGACTATCTCCGTCGGGAGGTTTGCCGGTGGAGTCGGTGGCTCGTAGGACATCAGCTGTTCTCGTGTTAACCAACACGGAACGCCAACCCATAGTTTTGTTGGTTAATACGGTAATGTCGGTTCCTACCCACTTTGGAAAACGTCTTCAGTCCGATCGGTATCAGCCCAAGTGTGATCACCACTTTCGTCACATGGATCGATTGAAGTTCGATTCTTCCGCTGCTTCCGTTGCGAACTTTGATCCTCGATCTCAGCTGAATCGGGGAGACTCTTTCTTGTGGCGGCCATGTAACACTAGTTGCACTGGACTGTGCCGTACTCGTTATATTTGACTCAGTTGTGTTCGGGGGTATCGTGTAGGATCAAGTCGCACGGCTGGATCTCAACGGTCGTGGTAGTACTCTGGTTGTTGAGTTTCTGCGTAACCGATCCCAGGAGCCTATCCATGTCGACCGAGACACCTCATTTCCGACAGCTGGCTTCGTGCTGATCCGCCCAGTGTTCTTCCCAATCCTGGTCCCCGTAGTCGCAGTCAGGGATTCCGTGAGGATCCCACCCTCCGTAGCTGTGTTGCGTGCGAGTCGTCTCCACAGTGGTCGACGACTGCGTGTTCGTACGTTCAGGGGGATCGGGATCAGGCACCTTCAGAACGTCCGGGCGCACGAGAGTGCCCAAGAAGCCCATGTTGTCGTATATATACCGCGTTCTTGAGAACAATGAGAACACTTATTCAGAGAATGTTTGGATTTCCGCTTGCTTGGTTCCGCGGTGATCACCACCGCCGTGCTACTGGAGCAACGAGAGATATTCGATCCCCCACACCCCAGGTGTCGAGTGTAGATGGTCAAAACTGAAGGAGAGACGATCTAAAGAACGAGGTCACAATAGAGAGGGCGTTTCGAAAGAATATTTATCGTATAGAAACAGAACTAGATCAAAAAAGATTTATATAGGATAGATGTGAACAGTATCCGCAGTGGGTTCACAGCCAGAAAAAGAATAGAGAGCCAACGATATTTTGACTGCCACTGCTACTCTAAGTTCTATCTGACGGATTCTTGAGTGGGCCATAAATTAGTTATAACACGCGAATTCAGCAGTTTACACTCGACACCTGGGGTGTGGGCCTTCTCTCTCCCACTCCTTCAATTGCTGGAAGATTTCACTCGACACCTGGGGTGTCTGAGTTCGATTCTTTACCGGGTGGCTGACCCTATTCAGTTTGATTTCACTCGACAGTTGGGGTAACCCGTCTTCAATAGATAAGCAATAGAAACCCTATTCTACGTTATTAGGGCGGTTTACACACGACTCGTGGTGTGGACCAACCACCTGTCTTTATATGAACTGGTCTATTTTTGATGTTTATGGACGACGGAGATCCCGAGAGTGGATCACTGAACGATTTCTGGGGGTCGGAAGATCCGATATTCGATCGCAAGGAGCTTCTTGATATCGATCTTGTCCCAACCGAGGAGCGTATTATCGGTCGGGATAGCGAAATCGAAAACGTCGCCTCGAGTATTCATCCAGCGATAAAGGGACAATCGCCTCGAAACACACTCATCTACGGGAAGACAGGTACGGGCAAATCCCTCGTTGCGAAACACGTCACACGAAGCGCACAGAACTATGCACTCGAGAACGGAACGAAAATGGGACGGGCGTATATCGACTGTACCCAGACGAAAACTGAGACTCGCGTCGTGATCAATCTGGCTCGAGCGTTGAACGAGCCGGAGAAAACCGGCGTTAGTATTCCAGTTACCGGGCTTTCGACTGACGTCTATTACGAGCGGTTTTGGTCGATCCTTGACCAACTCTACGACGTCGCAATCATCATCCTCGACGAGATCGACAAGCTCCAGAACAACGAGATTCTCATGCAACTCTCTCGGGCTGGAGAAGCAGGGAAGTTAGACTCGTGTAAAGTCGGCATTATTGCGATCAGTAACAAAATCTCGTTCAAAGAATCGCTTGATGAGCGGATTCTCAGTAGCTTACAGGACCGTGAATTCATATTCCCTCCGTACGATGCAAACCAACTCCGTGAGATCATGTATAACCGAGATGATGCCTTCAAAGACGGTGTCATCTCGGATGACGTTATTCCGCTAAGTGCTGCGTTCGCTGCACAAGAACACGGGGATGCACGGAAGGCATTAGATATTCTTCGGAATGCTGGTGAGCTCGCGAAGGATGAGGGCGCCGACGAGGTTACTGAGGACCATGTCCGGAATGCTCGAGAGAAAGCGAATATCGACCGCTTTTCGCAACTTCTGGAAGGGCAGCCGACGCAGATCAAAGCGTCTGTCTATGCGCTCTCTGTGCTTGCGGAACAACACAGTGAGCGGGAAGAATTCGCGACCCGAGAAATCTACGAGATGTATCAAAATATCACCTCGGATAGTGCTCTCGGGATAGAAACACTCTCTCAGCGTCGAATGAGCGATAAACTGGATGAACAGGTATTCCTCGATATCCTTGGGCAAGTAGAACGAGTCGGGCGTGGGTATAGTAGCGGCGTGACGAACTATTACTATCTCCTAGAGGATCCGGCCGTTGTTCAGGCTGTGATCCATAACGACAGCCGATTTTCAGAACTCGAGAAGAATTAAGGGCTAAGATTTCACTCGACACCTGGGGTGGTATTGGATTCATTCGACACTCGGTCTCCTCCTGTGATTTGTCAAGTGCTCCGATTTCACTCGACAGTCGGGGTGCTATCATTCGTAGATGTGCAATATACTGCCCTCACACCGCATAAACACTCGATTTCATTCGACAGCCGGGGTGACGAGTCTTAACTGAATTCACTCGACACCCGGGGTGGCCGGTGGTTTGGATTTCACTCGACACCTGGGGTATACCGGCAGCATATCGGCTATCCCTATGACTCGAGGTCGGCCTGTGGGTGGGGGTCTAACGGCGACGAGTCGGGGGAAGAGACGGCTGTAGTAGAGTTGGATATGAGCGGGTCGTGACCAAACCTATTAGAAATCTTGTCCCCACTCGCGGAGGATATCTTCGGCGTCGTCTAAGTTCTCCATACCTGCACGGTAGATCGCCTCTCGAGCATCGAGCTTGTAGAGGTCCTCGTCGAATCGGTCTGTGAGGTCACGGCGTGCGCGTTCTTCCATGTCGTCAGTATCCTCGTAGACGAACAGTTGATGCACGTCGTCGCGGTCGTCTTTGACCTTGTCTCGGCCGACTATTCTTGGTAAGTCTGACCGGTCAAACTGTCTGGTATTACTGCCGGACGGCGATTGATCTGAGTCGGTTTGACCCTCCGAATTGGATGTCTCTGCTGGCAAGTCTGACTCGTCAGTCTGACTGTTGGTACTGTCTGTCTCTGCTGTCTGTTCGTCCTCGTCATCGTTCGCGAACGGATCGGTTGTTCCTGATTTCATGCTGTGGCCTCGGTTGTGGCGAACTGTTCGGTGATGTATTCCGCTAGTTCATCGAATTTCTCGAGAGTCGGTTGCTCGTAGTCGCGAAGGTCGCGATAGGATTCGTTCTCAGCCAGCTCGTAGATTGATACCTGGTTGTCCCACGCCTCGCCGAGCATCGAGCCACGTTCACCGATCGACACCGGCGCGATCGGGAGTTCTTCATCTTCGAGCGCATCGAGATACTTCTGATTGATGTTCGTCCCACTGAGCTTATTCGGGACAGTGCCGATTACGCCCACGTCGATATCTCCGAGTTCGTCCTCGAATCCGTTGATTACGTCCCGTAGCCCTTGCACACTCCGCTCGCCTTTTGGAGACGGTTCGAACGGGATTAGGAGGTTGCCCGTCGCGTAGACGGCGTTGTACAAGTGTTGGCCCTCCGACGCTGGCGGGTCGATCATGATTACGTCGTACTCCGAGGGGACATCGGCGTCGACGAGCACGCGCCGGAGTTGGCGTTCCTTTTCGAACTCATACTCCGGGTCCGGGTTCGTATCCTCCTCGAGTTCTTGAGCTTTGGATAAGAGGTCGTCGAGCGTCCCGAGCATATTGTGACTCGGGAGTACGTCAACACCTTCGCTCGAGCGCACGAGATCGCCGAAATCGCCCCGTGGCCGACCGATCATGTGCATTACGAGATTGTCCGCGTCGGCGCTTCCCTTGTCGTCGTCGAGTCCGAAGTGATGGGTCAACCCGCCGTCTTGTGGGTCCATGTCTATTACCAGCACCTTCTGGCCGCTGTTCGCGTGAGCTCGGGAGAGATTCGCAGCGAGCGTCGTCTTTCCGACGCCGCCGGCCTCCGACCACACCGTGTACGGTATCATACAGGACGAATGTCGTTCTAACCCCACATAAATACTTGGCAGACAAGCCAGTAGTACTGCCCAAACTGCTCAGTATGTTCAATCAGTATTACTAGACAGTTTCACTCGCAAGTGACGTAGTTCTCTCTTCGGTAATCCGATACTATCTTCATGAAAGCAGCCACCACCGTGACGGTCAGTCTCGCAGGGGGCAACAGTGCAACCTCCGAGCGACCGGCAGACGCAACGGCCAGCGGTGGCTTTCGGCTAGCGCTTGATAGCCATCGTGATGACAAGCGACTCACAAACCAATATCTGTTGGCAGCGGTCTCAACAGACTCGAGGCCCTCGAGTCACCTGTCGCGTTCCCCAGTACGCGACTCATCCCAACCCCCAGTTATCCGCGAGCGAGTGTCTTTTGCTGCGTGCGCTCGCGGGTCTTTTGACACACCACATTTCGAGTGAAAGGTGGGAATCGGGGAGAGATTGATAACGACCTCGGCAGTTAGTCCGACTGTCGCGTTGTGCCACAGGCGCGACACACCCATCCAACCCCACCACAGTCACTGCGAGTCCGGCCTGGTTACGTCCGCCGGGCTCGTCGCTTTTCGTCTCAGTATACATTTGACCTGGACCGAAGGGGCAGCGATGGGGGCACCGCCGCCCATCTCATGAGCAGATGTCCGTTACAGATGGCTATGGGGGCAATGTGTGAATTTCACAAGCACACGTATGAATGTAGCGCCGGCTCGCAGTTCGTGAGTTTTTCGAGACACCCCTCGTTCGAAGTGAAAACAGTTGGTTAGTCGTCGGTCTGAAACAGCCGGTCGTCGAACTTCCCGATTGGTGGGTGGTGCGCCTGTACGGGCTGGTCGGCGTCGATCGCCGCGTCCAGCGAACTCAGACAGTACGGATCGCGAAAAACCGACTTTCGTTGTCGTCCGCGTGGGCTTGGCATCCGGGGCAGTAGAAATTGACGTAGCGGCCGTCGGGATTTGGCTACTCATCGATACTCGGCCCCCATCCCCGGCAGGCGCTCGAGCAACCAATCGGCCGTCACGACGTGCAATGTCGCCGCCTCGAAGCCCACGCTGTTGATCATCATCCCGCGCTTTGCGAGCTGGACCTGCGCTTGAATCATCGCGTCTCGAGTTGCATCTACAGGTCCACCCCAGAGAGATCATACTCGGTGTCTCCACAGTCCTCGCAGCCGATATCGACATGGAGTTCGACCGTCGGGCCGTCGCTCCCGTCGGCGGGTTTGAACATTATGCCCTCTTCGATACACTGGGGTTGTTCGCCCGCGTGTACTCGGCTGTCTCGCCGTCGGCCTCGAACTCGATCGGGCCGGGGTCGTCGCCGTACTCGACGTGAATCGCAACGGTCGCACGTTTGTCGGGCCAGTTGTCGCGAACCGCCACCGCCTGCTTGCTTTCGATGTGGCGGTGCTCGAGAGGTATTCGTTGTCTCGAGTATCTCTTCGACCATATTTCACTTCACCGTCACTTGGTCGGAGAACAGGTACATATACCGTAATCGCCACCGGCCGTCCTGAGGACGTTATTGTCTCGCAGCACGCCAAAGCGGTGGAGGATCGTCGTGTAATCCATATCGAGTTTGGTCGCGAGCTGGTGGCGTTCCGCAGCAGCTCATCGAGCGCTCGGACGATCTATACCCGAGTGGGCCTCTCGAGAACTCGCGAGAAAGTATCAGAGATCGCCGTCCATCCGCTTGGATAGCGATCAACTAGCTTGTAAACACTTGGTCATAGTAGAGACTCAGATACCACGGTGAACTAAGCAACGAGGTTGGTATCGAACAAAAAGGGCAGGTCAGCTTCTCTCGCAGTTTTCTGAGAGTGCTGATTAGGTTTGGTGAATCGACTGGACCTCGACCTCGCCAGTCCCTCGCACCACCACATCGTGCCCGGCATATTGGAACTCCACTTTCCCCACAGAAGATCCAGAGCGTGACGTACACAGGTCATTCAGTGCTTCCGGATCAATAGCCTCGTATAGCGGTGGCAGTTCAACGGGGTCGACGTCCTCTGCATCGGCAACCGCCGAAACGACAGCAAACACTGGTGTATTCTTCGAATTTTCTGAAAATTCTACCATATTCTCCTGCGCACTTATATCTGACATTGTCCGTTCAACCACAATATGACATAAAAGGTTTGTCAAATCATCTTTGTATGTATTGGAAATTGCCAGTGGTTGTTGGACAGCCGTCTGGTGAATCCGGTGGTTTTCATACATTATAATCCCCTAGGGATCTGGGACTGGTACCCCTATTCTTAAGCCGTTGAAAGCCATGAGGTTTGATATGTACGATCTCACCGGATTCCAACGTGACCTGCTGTACACGATCGCCGGCCAGGACGAACCACACGGCCTCGCGATCAAGGACGAACTCGAGCAGTACTACGAAGGCGAGATTCACCACGGCCGGCTCTATCCAAATCTGGACGAACTCGTCGACAAGGGCCTCATCGAGAAAGGTACGGCTGACCGACGGACGAACATCTACACGCTCACTCGGCGTGGTCGCCGCGAGATCGAGGCACGTCGCGAATGGGAAGGCCAGTATGTGGGCGAGCTCCTATCAGAGTAGCAGACGATCGACCAATGGGCCAACAGACGGGTCCTAACCCGCGTCTAGACCATAATTCCGAGTTCTTTCAACGCGATCTCCCGACCCTCGTAGACGGGTTCGTACTCCGACTCGGATTTTACGATTAACTCATAGCGCTCGAGTTTCGGGAGCCACCCACGCAGCGTTCGATCGTGGACTGGGTTGTTCGCGCGCTCACAATACGCTTCATACACTCCACCGCTTGTCGCCGGATGGACATCCACCATGACCTCGAGTACGAGTCGCTGGTCACGAGAGAGATCCGAGAGTCGGGAGCAAACCACGGCCTGATCCGCGTCGGGTTTCGAGTCGTCGCTCACAGCTCACGTGACTCGGTCGGCCGGGCCGTTTGCGGTATTCCGGACGCTGTGAGAGAGCAGAAGGATTTGGCGTGCTCGATTGACAGAGCAACAGACCAACTTCGTCGACCCCAGTGGATACAACCAGAATTAGAGGTCGACGGAATTTAATATCCCAAACAATGGTTACTAGACTCTGTATTACCCATATAGGGCAGGGTTTCAGAAGGACCCTTGTAGGGTTGAAGCGACCCAATGAAGGGGCTATGACCGGGGGTTCATGGAGTTTCAGAAGAACCTGTCGGAGTTGATGTTTCGTGACGCCCGCCAACCAGAGAAATCACGCCTCTTACTCAGCGAACGAGTGGCTGAAGCCTTCATGAGGCGATCCAGTGCTTAACCGAACACCGATGGTGCAAGCGGGGAGAACCGGGTTCCTTGAGCGGTAATCATTCCCGTATTACTGCAGAATATATTATTTACTCGCGAGTAATTTCTTATGTAGTCCTCGAGCAGGATCTATCGTGTCGAAAGGGTGGGTGACGGCAGGAGGCGGACAACACATCGGGGCACATGCCATTCAGTGGGATGAGACCCTGCCGTATCACCACCTATTGTCCCCATCGGTGATAAAGCCGCACCCTAACGAGTCAGGTGTAGGCAAATGGGATCCTCGAGTCGTCAATAGCACTGAAAGCCGCCTCGGAAAGGGGTACCGAGGTAACTAAGCCTCTGACGCAGGAGGTTCGATAGGTGATGTCCACGTGTCCTCCCTACATATAGACCAGGATACTATATCACAATAGTACCAGTCGCGCTCGAGTGGGTGATGTCCTATGGTTCGGGAGTCGTAATCGACAAGGCGAGAATTCCGAGACGTTGTTTAGTGATCTCGTCCGAATTTGCCCGACTCGGCGTACCTTTACTCAGACGATTCGTTCACGCTAGTCGATTCGTCGACGCTGGTCTTCCGGCGCAGCCATTCAAGGCCAAGCGCCCCGCTGAGAAGTCCGCCACCGGCCGTGAAGCCAGGCACGTTGTCGGCGTCAGTGTTGTTCTCGGTGTCCGTCTCGTTTCCAGCGTTCGTCTCGTTTCCGTCGTCCCCATTTCCGGTGGTTCCGTTCCCGATATCGCCGTCATCGTCATCGACAGACTCTCCGTCGTTGTTGCTACCAGATCCACCGTCGTCGCTGTCGTCCTCGCTGCCCTGCTGGTCCTCGTCTTGCTCGTCGGATTCGTCCTGCTCGTCGTCTCTAGGATCGCCATCCTCTGAATCGTCGGGCGTTTCGGTTTCGGATCGAAGCGCCAGCAGCTCGGCGTCACGCTCGAGATAGACTGTGTCGTCATCGACCGCAATCGCTCTCATGATATCATGTGTCCACTCGCGCTCGTCGAAGACGTAGCGCCACTGCTCCTCGCCCGTCCGAAGGTCGTAGGCGACCACCCGGTCCTCGTCGTCCTCTTCGTTGGGGTCGTGCTGCATAGGGCGTGGCCCGTAGAGCAAGACAACTGTGTTCCCGGCGACCTGTGGCAGGCTTTGGGTGTACTCTATCTCCCTCACTACTTTACCGCCGGCTGAGAGATCGTATGCTTGGATGGTTCCGTCGCGGGTAGCGTCGAAGTAACCGTCCCCG
>NZ_JAQIVI010000841.1:17906-23955 GCF_028618695.1 Natrinema soli
CGGCCGATACGTTGTACAGATATGTAGAGTCGTGAGGGGGTTCGACGCCGATGTATCCGGATTCCGTGATGATTCCAGCGATCCCCTCCATAGGGCGTACAACCAGTTCCGTCTCACCCGTCGCCGGCTCGAGACTGGCGACCTCCGGTTGTGATCCAGTCCCGAATATGTACACTTGCTGGTCGTCGGTGTCGCCTATCATCAGACCGTGGGTCGTTACCTCGGCCTCTCCGGCGAATTGCCGTTCGACCGTCAGCTCGTTGCGTTCCCACTCGATGGAGCCGTCCTCGGCGTCGAGCGCGTAGACTGTCCCGTCCTCGGAGGTGTAGAGCTGGTCGCTCTTGACGGTCGCCGAACGCATGTCGTGGGGATCGTCGTACCGCCAGGTGACCCCGTCTGAGCGCGTGAAGTCCGCGCCTCCCTCCGTACTTCTTTCTTCGCTGTTTCCTTCGCCCTCCTCCCCGTTATCGCCTTCCTGTGCGACTGCCATCGAGCCGAATAGTCCGCCCGCGGCGAGCGTCGTCCCCGCCGCCATCAGTGTTCGCCGATTTACTTTTCTTATGATTGTCATGACACTGGGGAAGTAATATGAATATTGTGTTCTGTCTTGGCTTGCGTCCGAACTCACGAAGCCCAACCCGTCAGGGAGCTCATCCGTAACGCTCACATTCGAGGTAGCGTTCGGATTGGTGTTCGTAACGGTCACATCGAACACGACAGTGTTGCCAACAGCGGGGACGATGTATTGACCGTCTTGATGAGGCTGAAATCTGCAATTTCGGGATGCCAATCAGAAACGAGCGAGGTTCGTAGCGAGAGATATTGACGAATATAGTTGTTCAGTTCCTGCTGGGAGGGCATTCAAATCGTCGGAGGTACGTGATCTTAGCGGAGAAAGAAGAGGTTCATGCCATCCGCAAACGGTCTCAAGGGTGCTGCAAAGATTGGATGAACTGGGCAAAGAACAGGTCGTCGAAATACTTGCACTGAAACTCAACTCACCGGAGGACTGGTTCGAGAAACTCCTATGTTACAATGTATCGGGATAAGCGAGAGCGGAAACGCGATGGATATGTTCTCAAATATACAATACTTGTGGCCGGATCCCGTATAAACTTCTCCGCATACAAGGAGGTAAAATGATTATAAATCGTGTTGAGTATGTTCATGTGCCATTCACAAAGCAACACCAACTCGACCGATCATCGGACGATTCGGGCCCTATCTCGGCGAACTGTCACGATGCTGCGGAAATACTGATCGATAAAAGGGTGTAATATGTACAATAAAAAGCGACTATTGGGCGGAACCGGTGCATCGTTCTTGGTCGTCGCGCTCGTGGGAATGATCGTCCTGTCGTCGGGGACGGCCTACGCTGCGCCACTGGCGAGTGGCAGCGGGTTCACCGTCGAGGCCGACGAGATCAGATCCGACGAGTTCCTCCTCTACCCCAGCGCCGGTGAAAACGATCAAGGAGAGACGCCGGTCGTGGTTGTCGAGCAACGCGGCGTCGAAATCGATGGACTGGTGCTGACGAGAGAGCAGGAAGTACCCATGATGGACGGGACGATGGAGATCTCGTTCACCGCCGACGAGACGGTCACGGCGGACGAGCAGTACATCAAACTCACCGGGCTGGAAGCGGAGAACGCTGAGTTCAACGGCCAGGTCATCGACGCCCAGTCCAGCAACGATCCGGAACAGCAGTTCCAACAGACGGCGGGTGAGAACGCCAATCCCGAAGAAGGGCGGCTCACTGACATCAACGGAGAAGGACCCGGAATGGTGCAAGAAGACGTCAAAATCGACATGGTGTACCTCGCCTCGAACGAGATCACCCTCCCCGGCCTCGACGTCGGCGTGGATTACAACGCTGGTGGCTCTGACGAAGCCAACAACTCGAGCGAGTGATATCGATGGCAACTCAAAACAGCTAGAACGACTCCAAAACCGATCCCGACCGACGCTCATCTCGATAAGTCGTAACATCAATTTTGCTGGCGGATCAATTACTAATCACCGATGGACGAGAAATCTGCTCAGTACCGTCCCAAGCGTGGACTGCCTAGAATATCTCCTTTCTAAAACTCGTGTCACGTTCGATTTTCTAAGAAGATCTACTAGCCAGAGCAGACTTGGGACGCTACTCAGGTCTTGAGCGTAAATCCTTATGTACGAGTCGCGCTCGAGTGGGGTGATGACCCCTAGCCGATAATGCCCATTCTCTGTCACTATCTAGTTCTGCATCTCCTTGATCGGCGTCTTTCCATCGAGAGCTTGGTGCGGTCTCTAACGGTTGTAGTAATGCATAAACTGTTCAAGTAATTCCCGGACGCTTGACTGACTGCCCACCCACGAGTTATGGAAGCGGTCGATGCGTATTTTGAGGGTGTGAAACCACTTTTCGATCAGGTTTCACTCAGTATAGTTGACCCGACCGTTCAGTCCTAATCGAGCGAGGGAAGTCCGATAGCCGAATTGATCGACGAGAAATTCAGCCTCAGAGAGATCGTGTTTTTCGCGGAGTCTATGCAGAAATGCAGCCGCTGGATCGGTACCGTGCCGACCAAACAACTCGACATCAAAAATCAGCTTTGTCTCAATGTCTATTGTAGCATACAACCAAGACCACTCGCCGTTTATTTTGACAGCGGTCTCGTCAACTGCGACCCGCTTCGGCTGCGCCTCAGGCGGGTCGCACCCGTTGTCAGCCAGCCGATGCACCCAATTCCAGACCGCTCCATGCGAGCATTCAACGCCTAATTCAGCGAGGATCGTTGTTGCCTCCCGAATTGAACAACCGATTTGGTGGAGACGGACGGCGAACGCCCTAATGGGCGTCGCCGTCCGCTCGTTCTCCCAAGTTTCTTCTAAATCCGCGTCATAGCACTCGCTAAGCAGGTCTGCGAGCATCTGAACCAATTAACTCAACGACCTGCTCACTCCTCAAACTGGCTTAACTAGACAGTGCCTCTTTCCTCACACCACCGTTTCCTCTGCTTTCGCTAGTCTCATCCTCCCCAGACGCCCGTCTGTCGAGGACACACATAGATAGGATTCGATCCGCTCGTACGGACGAGGCGGCCGGAATCGATGAGATAGGCATGAGAAGTAAACCGAAATCGGGATGGACGATCGATGGGGGACAAGTGTCGAGAAATAACCCGCTGGCAGGGCTTGCGAGTAACGAAATTCTTCGTTGTCACAACCCCAAGACCAGGTGGCGCTGGTACTACGCTCCCGAGCGAGGCGTGGTTCGGAATTCCACGCCTACAACGGGTTTGCGCCGGAGTTAGTGAGTCAGACCGAAGTGGCTGATACCGTTGGGATCGAGGACGTCGAGTCGGATCCCGTCAGGCAGGGAGAACTCGAGTGGGCGAGGTGTCCGTGAATGAGTGGAACCGATAACGGCTCAGACAGGACTGATTAGTTCCCGAAAGACGATGCCTCGACTTTCTGTTTCCAAGTTTGGAACTCGGTTCCACCACACCGACACGTAGTGTCTCGGTCAATAAGGCTAAACTCTCTATCAGCAAATTTGTGCGCTTGGTGTTGGATTCCACATGATTCGCAGATAACTGAGACCTCCTCTGGTTCGCTATCAGAACCCATTTATTCTATTTTAGAACTATGTGAAGGGATACTTAAGCGTGTATATTTAGAATTCCGAGATCTACGACCATTACACATGGCTACTGACCACGCCGAAAGGAACAATGAGTAACAACTACGACCACCCCAACCCTGTCGAACAGGATCAAATTGAGGTTCACTAATCGTGCGCGAACACGGGGAAATGGACGTGATTCCGTCGAATATCGATATGACCGCCGCCGAGCCCGAGCTGACCCTCTCCCGTCGTGGCGGGGAGCAACTCGACTTACTCTTCGATCACGTCGGCTCGCTCGAGTTGGACTACGAGATTACGATCGACGAGGTCGGCGTCGTCACGAATCGGATCGATGTGCGAAAGAATCAGGCCCAACACATGGTCGAGTGGATCACCGAAGCGTTCGATGACGTGCCCGTGTGGGAAGTGCGCGAGCGGGCCGATATCCAATACGCGCTCGAGGGGGGCGTCTCGCTCCTCGAGTACAACGACGAGAATGATATGTGCGAGGTGTTCCTGTCGATCGCCGCCGGGTTGGACGGGCAGTTTGGATTCGCCGAACCGGAGGTGCAAGCATGAGCGACGATCGCGTGGATCGGCTTCGGGACAAGAGAAACAAGTCAAAAGAACGCGCTCGAGCCCAACAGTCCAAATCATCCGAAACGTCCAGACCAGCACATACGGGCGAGACGGGAGAACCAGAACAGATCGGCGAACCGGACGATACGGACGAGAGTGACGAGACGGACAGCGAGCGCGTGAAAGATGAACAGGTCGGGACGTACTTCTACCTGCCCGAAGGCCAACGCGACGATCTCCGCTACCGCTACAAGATGCTCAGTGCCGAGTACGAACGCGAATTCGGAGAGGAACTCGAGAAGAATCAACACTTCTACCCGCTACTAGTCGAGTACGGTTTGGATGGTTTGGACAGTGCGGACGCGCAAGACGTGCGGGACATGCTCGGACGTTTGGACTACTAAAACGGCTCATTCCTGAGTAACGTAGGATCTTTTCAGTAGTCTGGTAATGCTCGCCGATCGTTGCGGCACCTAGCTCAGAAACAGGCCGCCACCGTGACGGTCGGCCTCGCAGGGGGCAACAGTGCAACCTTCGAGCGACCGGCAGACGCGACGGCCATCGGTGGCTTTCGGCTAGCGTTTGATAGCCATTGTAGTGATAAGCGACCCCACAAACCAATTTCTGTTAGCAGCGGACTCAACAGGCCCGCAGTCCTCGAGTCAGACAAACCACCAGTATTGACACTCGTCCGTCGGACCGACGGACGAGTTCGGTTTTTCGTCTGTGAAGATCTTCAATACGCTGGCAAAGGCATCGCCGAGTACGGCGACGGTAGCGTCATCCTCTGCACCGACGATTACACGATCTACGACGACATCTAGGAGACGGAGGGGCGGGCCATCTGGCCGTCACCTACTCTGTCACCTACGTGATCGGTGACGCCCACAGAAAAACGTATGAGAACCGCCACAGCTTCCTTCGCCAGTGGTTAGCGAAGTTTAGGGGGTCTCAAAGTATCTTCTTCAGAAATACCTCAGCTTTCTCTCACTGAAGCTCAATTCGCCGGATGACTGGTTCGAGAAACTGCTGTGTTCTGAAGTCAGATAAGCATTCTTCATGAATAATAAGAGTTAGAATCAATTGATGATATATTACATATGTGTTATGACTGACAAATCGACCTAGCCGAGTTCAGGTAGTAGTTGAATCCTCCATGCCTTGTTTTGCCGCCGAGTGACAACAGTCTCAGACGCTCTCACGGCGATCTTCCGTCAGATTAACCGGGAAATGGACGCCGTCTGGCGATATGGCATCGCTCAGACGGCTTGCGCGAATGTGTCGAGACCTTGCCAAACAGCACGTTGACGAGCCGGACGTACCCGCCGCGCCGGACGGCGCGGACGGGTACGCCGAGTGGGTACAGATTGCGTTAATTCTGTACCGCGTCGAATTAGAGAAGAGCCTCCGCGAGACGGAAGACTACCTCAATGAGATGTCCGGTGTCCTCGCCGTGTTCGGACTCGACGAGGCACCGCACTACAGCTCGTTCTGTCGGTGGGAACAAGACTACCGGATGCGTGAACTCCGCCGCCTGCTCCGCACGTCGGCGGAGCAGGCGGGCTGGAGTGGCGAAGCCGCAATTGACGCGAGTGGTTTCCAGCGCGATCAAACCAGCCATCATTACCGCGACCGCGCGAACTACTCGTTCCAGTCGATGAAGACGACGATCTTGATCGACGTGAACTCGCTAGCGATCAGGGACGTTCACTACACGACGCAGAAGGCGTGGGACGGACATATCGGGATGCAGGTCTTCCGCCGAAACGCGGAAGACCTGCGCGTACTGTCTGCTGATGCGAACTACTCGTGGAGCGACCTCCGTGAGGAGTGTCGCTCCAACTCAACGCGACCGTTGAT
>NZ_JAQIVI010000842.1 GCF_028618695.1 Natrinema soli
CTTGACGGCCATGTACGAGCCCGAAAGCGAGAGCGATGCGACGTTCTGGGAGGGCAGCGCAGAGGAGACCGCTTCTGAGCTGGGTGAACTGCTCCGCGACAAGGGGGTGGCACAATGACGGACGTCCTCGCGGTCACGGACCACCGCCGCGGCGACCTGCGCGACGTCAGCTACGAGATCATCACCGCCGGGCGCGAGCTCGCCGACGAAACCGGCGGCGACCTCCACCTCGCGGTCATCAGCGGCACCGTCGACGACTTCGCCGACAAGTGCAATCGCGACGGCGTCGACGCCATCCACACCGTCTCCCACGGCGAGGAGTTCAACCACGACGTCTACACGCAGGCGATTACGCAGCTCTACGACGAACTCGCACCACAGTACGTCCTGACGCCCAACAGCGTCAACGGGCTCGACTACGCCCCCGCCGTCGCCAACCAGCTCGATCTCCCCGTCGTCACCGACACGATCGATCTCGAGACGGACGGCGAGACGCTGATCGCGACCCGCGAG
>NZ_JAQIVI010000843.1 GCF_028618695.1 Natrinema soli
TGTGATTGTATCGGGTTTTCAACTCGCTCCCTACCAGGATCTCAAGTCGGGAGCGGTCGTCCCATTCGATGGTATACGACGTGTTGCGAATGACGGTATGCAGCTTGCGTCCATCGTCTTTGTTACCCCAAAACCCGGGTGGTTCGGGGTGTTCAGTGACCGATGTATCCGACTCGTCGTGATACTTCTTCCTGCCCTGTTGAATAGCTTTTCTACAACCCCTCAAGGAGGGAAAACTGTAGTATAGGCTGGTTCGTTTAGCAGCCATGAATCATGTACTTATCTGGCTTGGTTGCAAGAATGAAGATTGGTTTCTGAGATGTTGTCCTTCGACCTCTTGTTCGTGGCTGTAACACACCTACCCCGACGCCGTACCCCTATTCAACAGAGCACTTCTTCCTGTTCTCGAAGAAGCCGCGCCACGCTTCGCTGTTCTTGCGTATCACTTGCTGGGCAGTGGATGCACCAAGTACGCCTTTGTACTTGCCTTCGAGTTGGCCTGTATCGGCGTCCCACACATCACCATCGAAGCCGTCCTCGTCGTTGTACCGCATGAGACGTTCGTAATTGACTTCGTTCCAGAGAGCGGCGGAAGAATCCAACAGGTCCCGTAACAGTTTCTCTCCACTATCGGAGAGCGGTC
>NZ_JAQIVI010000844.1 GCF_028618695.1 Natrinema soli
AGTCCTCGTGGAATGTAGTCTTTCAGCGTTGAGAGATCTGGCATAAGGCGGTACTTGAACCACTCTTGCAGTTGGTCCCAGCACCCTTCGACAGCGTTCAACTCGGGGAGTTTCGACGGGAAGTACCACACTTCGAGATTGTCCCCGCGCACGCACGAGACCGAACTGTCTCCGACAGTTTCGGTCTCGCGCTCTCCGCTCACGTGTTCCCAGAGATCCCTCGCGTAGAAGTAGCCCGCTCGATCCAGGAACACCACTAACTCCTCACCAAACTTGTCTTTCAGCGCCTCTAACAGCCGAATCCCGTGAAATCTGGTCAAGTTCTCCTCTGTCCAGCAGTAGAAGCTGTCACCGTCGTCGGTGACAGCGCCCAGCACTGTCACCGACTCCCAGGACGTTGCTGTCTCTATCGTCGGATCTGAACCGATTGGGTACCAGCCACGCCGCTGGACAGTTCCGACGTGCTTGGTAAATTGATCGACGACAACGACGGTTTTCTCGCTCAGTTCGGGCCGTTTTTTTCGACTGTCTCTTGGAACTCGGCCTTCTCCTCAGGGTCAGCCTCGTGGTGTTGAGGCCGTGCTGTCCGCA
>NZ_JAQIVI010000845.1 GCF_028618695.1 Natrinema soli
AGGGCGAGGAAATCGAGATAACCCTGAAGATGGTGCTTCGAAACACCACGGAACTTCACCAACCACTGACGAAGGAAACTGTGGCGGTTCTCGCAAGTGTTCACATGAGCATCGCCGATGACGTAGGTGTCGGAGTGGGGGACGGCCAGATGGCCGTCCACCCCCTCCTCGTCCTCGATGTCGTTGTAAATGCCGTAGTCGTCGGTACAGAGGATGACGCTTCCATCGCCGTACTCGGCGATGTCTTCGCCAGCATCTTGGAGATTCTCACGAACGAGAAACCGAACTCGTCCGTCGGCCCGACGGACGAGTGTCAGGACTGGCGGTTTGTCTCCCTCGAAGTCTCCTCGCCCCTTTTTGTGAGTCCGCGCGAGCGCGGACTCTCATCTTCGTCTTCCAGTCCTTTCTCGCCGGCAGCCACGTAGATCTCGTCGGCCTCACAGACGTCGTAGAGCTCGAACTCGTCGATGTTCCCGCTCACGTCCTGGACTTCGTGGACGAAGTCGAGGACGGCCTCGTAGTCGCGATCAAGGTCCCGAGCGATCTGAGCGGTCGGCTCAGATCGCATCTCCTTGATGATGTAGAACATCTCTTCGAGCCCGAAGCGATGCTGGCCGAAGATCGTGTCCGTGAGGTCGTTGAAATACGTCTCGCACTCCTTGCACCAGTACTGCTGAGCGTCTTTGCCGGTCGTTCCTCGCTTGACAACGGCCTCACTCTCGCAATGGACACACGTCACCGTCTCGCCGAACCGGGCGAGACGGAGACGGTCGAAGCATCGTTCGCGAGGAGGGAGGAAGACCCGAGCTGACTCCT
>NZ_JAQIVI010000846.1 GCF_028618695.1 Natrinema soli
TAGCCGGGTGTAGAAGTTCCCGAAGTAGTCATCGCACCGTACTGCGATGTTTGCACACTGGACGAGGGCCCAGCGCAACGGCGCTGAGCCCTCTTTACTGATGCTGCCGCGTATCTCCTTATCGCCCGACTGGTGAACCATCGGATCAAGCCCAGCGTAGCTCACGAGTTGCTTGTCGCTGTCGAAGCGATCAATTTCACCGACTTCGGCAACGATGACAGCAGCAGTATACTGGCCAACTCCCGGAATCGACAGCAGCCGCTGGGCTGCTGGCGATTCCAGTACCTCTTGCTCGATCTCCTCTTCGACAGCCTCGATCTGTTCGTCGTAGGCGTCGATCACCGAAAGATGAGCTTCGATGATCGTCCGGTCAGCATCACTGAGCGAGAGTTCCGCAAGGAACTCTCGCCCAGTTGGGCCAAATAGCTCGCTGTCGTACGTGTTGTCCGTACGCGTGAGGACTGCTCTGACGCGGTTTTTCTCAGCAGTCCGCGATTCGACGAGCGACTTGCGTGTCCGAACGAGATCCCGCAGTGTGCGGATCTCGTCCGGTGGAACATAACTCTCAGCGAGCATATCTGCCCGGAGCATCTGAGCAAGTCGCTTGGCGTCGACGCGATCGGTCTTGACCGTCGCGTCGGCGATGATCCGGTTCTTTGACGGATTCACGAGGGTGACGTCGAGATGCTCGTCGAGCATCTCGTAGATCGGGCGGTAATTGCCCGATGCTTCAATAGCAGCTTCACCACCAGAATACTGCTCGGCGAGTTCGGCAAGACGGTCG
The DNA here is from genome assembly GCF_028618695.1 of Natrinema soli. Next base: position 785 of record NZ_JAQIVI010000846.1, read on the forward strand.
TTTGGCAAGCGAATCTCGTCCTGCAGGTTGCCGTCGCCGTCGACGACGGCAAC
>NZ_JAQIVI010000847.1 GCF_028618695.1 Natrinema soli
GCAGACCTACTCAACGAGTGCTACGCGGCGGAATTTGATGAATCTTGGGAGCGCGAGCGGACGGCGACACCCGCCAGGGTGTTCGCCGTCCGTCTCCACGCGACCGGTTGTTCCCTCCGTGAGACACAAGCAATTCTTCGCTTGATCGGCGTTGAACGCTCTCATCAAGCGATCTGGCACTGGGTACATCGGCTGGCTGACAGCGTGCCAGACCCGCCGACGGCGAAGCCGTCGCGGGTCGCGGTTGATGAAACCGCTGTCAAGATCAACGGCAACTGGTCTTGGGTATACGCTGCAATAGATCTCGACTCACGATTAATCCTTGATGTCGCAGTGTTTGGACGACGAGGCACTGATCCAGCCGCTGCGTTCCTGCATCGATTGATCGAGAAACACGATCTCTCCGAGACGGTATTTCTCGTCGATGGCTACGGCTATCTGACTGCCCTCTCTCGATTAGGGTTAAGCGGTCAGCTCGACTACGTCGAGCGAAACCTGATCGAAAAGTGGTTTCAGACTTTCAAGATTCGGGTTGACCGCTTCCATAATTCGTGGGTGGGCAGTCGGGCGAGCGTCAGAGAATGGCTTGAACAGTTTGTACACTACTATAAT
>NZ_JAQIVI010000848.1 GCF_028618695.1 Natrinema soli
CTGAGGACGATCGTAACGGGTGTCAGCTGTATGGTGGTTTGTAGAATTTGAGATCCCGAAGTTGTGGCTCACGGGGATCCCAAAATGGGTATCGCGGTATACGGTTTATTCGTATAGCGCATTTTATCGCCAGATTTGCCGTGGGTTACGCAGACTCTCTCGGTCAGCCGAACCCATAAACTGATAAGGAATCCGACTGAAACGCTGAATGACCCGAATATGCCACTCTTAGAATCGCCATACTGGACCGTGAATAGGCTTCTACCGGTTTCTTCGCCAATCCAGTTCCCAACAGTCGAAGCCCTCAGAGAAGGTTCCAATGAGTAAATCGGATATCGAGCTGGAGGGTGAGACCGAGGTAGAGCGGAGACCATCATTCGACGGTGTCCGGTGGACGTCGTGTTCGCTCGAAGACTTCATGACCTATACTGGGACGAGATCGCCCCATGCCTCGAAGCAGAAGGTATCGATCCAACCAGCGAGAAACCAACCCACCAATGGTTTCGGGATCACGATGCACGGTCATTCCTCGCAGCACTCCGACGCCATCACGGTCGCTCCCTCGGAGAGTTCTGGAAGGAAGACCTCGAGCTTGGTGACGATGATGAGGGCTATATGTGGGCTACAGCAGACGAAGAAACGATCGACGCTCTCGAACAGTTCCTCAACCGCCGAAGATCCCGATACAGTCTGGCGACGTCATCCATCGACGCACTCCGAACGCGGCTGAACCTCTACGTCCGTGCCTACCGGGAGGCGAACGGTACAGACGACCTTCTCACACCGATTCAGAGAGAACGAGAGGCACCGGCTTACGAAGCTGTTGACGCGTGCTACGCGGCCTTTGACTGGTTGAACGAGGGAGCAGAGCGCGCATACAGTCCTCAGACGCTCCAGCGCGTGCGGCGTGTCGCCGATTCTTGGTATCAGCATCTGGTTGGCCGCCGGATCGCCTCGATGAATCCTGCGAGCGGCCTCTATGACGAATTCAAGTGGGAAGTCGAAGAATCCCCAACGCCAGCTCTTTCAGCGACGCACATCCGGAGACTGAAACAGGCCGCAATGACGACGCGAGAACAGCTGTTGGTGGTGGCATTAGCTGGCTGGGGACTGCGAGTGAGCGAAGTCGCCGCACTCCATGTCTCACAGTTCCATCGCGACGTCCCCGAAAACGACATCCCTTTTATTGCGTTCGAGAACCGCAAGAATGGGCCCGGAGAAGTGTCGCTACTGTTCGGGTTAGCCGTGCTCGACTCCCGACTCGACGAATTAGCGGACGACGAAACGTGGGCTGGGTATCTGTTCCCCTCATCACAGGGAGAAACACCACACGTAACACGAGATACAATCCGGAACTGGTTCCAAGATTTGGCGTCGAAAGCCGATCTCCCTGAGAGAATCGAGGGAGAGCGTCCGAGTCCTCAGCTCTGTCGTCGCTTCTGGTACGATACCTATACTGCAGTCCTCGAGGGCGTTCTCGAAGGCGTCGAAGAAATAGCTGCAGAACAAGGTAGTAGCGATCCTCAGGTGGTCATGCAGAATTATCTGTCAGACTCACGATCGCGCCGAGTACGCCGCGAGTTCATGCGGGAACAGCTGGACGCTGCTTTCGGAGAAAAATCCTCCTCGTCTTAAGAGGAGCGCTCGAGCGTTCCGTGCAGTGGAGTCAAGAGTACTCATTCAGGCAGACTGCTGCACGTCATTACCGGAGCGACCGGGAGCCGTCCTGCGGTCGCTCCGGGAAACAGTTACAGCGTTCCATATCATGTTGTGTTGAATAGGGGTAGGGCGGCGAGATAGACCGTCACATCGGTAAGGATGAAGCCGAGGAAGATCGATATGGTAGAGGTCGATCTCCTCGACTTCCTGAGGAAGTATAAGCAGCTAGCCAAACAAGCGTTGGGGACCGACGCGGGCAAGCCCGTTGAAGGCGGGCTTGCCCGCTGGAAGCACCTCGTCATTCACGGGTATCGGCTTGAAGACGGCCACAGCTACCGTGAAACCGAGAATCGTCTCCAGTGTTTCAGCGAGCTGCGTGAGATCCTCGAACTCGACCTCAACGATGTTCCAGACTACTCCACGATCTACAAATCGTTCGATCGATTCGATATGACGGTGTGGCGGGCGTTGCTCCGCATTTCAGCGGAGCAACACCCGCAGTCAGGACACGTCGCTCTCGATAGCACGTTCTTCGAGCGCGGCCACGCTTCGCAGTACTACCTCCAGCGGTCGGACCGAGACATACAGAAGCTGAAAGTCACGACACTCACCGATACGGAATCGCTTGCTGTGCTGGATCTCCAGTGTTCGATTCACTGGAAACACGATGTGAAGGCTGGCCCGCAGGTCGTCCGCCGGAACGCGGACGACCTGCTGTCGGTCGCCGCCGACAAAGCGTTCCACAGTTGGATCACCAGGTTCGAATTCTACACGCTTGATGTCGATCCGCTCGTTCTCAGCCAGGGATCGACGCCGGAGATAGTCGGTCACAACGCTTTGATCCGGGACGCCGGATACTCGCAGCGCTGGATGGCTGAGACATCGTACTCGTCAGTCAAGCGCTCGCTCGGCTCCGCCGTGCGAGCGCACTTCTGGTATCGAGAGTTCCGCGAGATCATTCTCAAGTTCGCCGT
>NZ_JAQIVI010000085.1 GCF_028618695.1 Natrinema soli
GATCCTCGAGCCGGTGGGGGATCCCGCTGGCGTCCCGGATCGCCATTGTGACGTCCTCGTGGGCGTCGGGGCGCGGAAGGAGCGCCTCGAGTCCCGCGTCGGCGTCCGCCTCGGCGAGCCGGGTTCGAAGCGCCATGATCGAGCGGAACGAGTCCGTCTCGAGGTCGTACTCGGCGGGCGGGATGACCCTCGGACAGCGCGTGTGAAACCGGCAGCCCGACGGGGGATCGGTGGCGGAGGGAACCGATCCCTCGAGGACGATCCGATCGCCCGCCCAGCAGGGGTCGGGTTCGGGAATCGCCGACAGCAACGCTTCGGTGTAGGGATGAGAGGGGAAATCGAAGACCTCGGTAGTCGTCCCGGTTTCGACGAGTTCCCCGAGATACATCACGGCCACCCGATCGGCGATGTGCTCGACCACCGAGAGGTCGTGGGTGATAATCAGGTACGAGAGCCCGAAGCGCTCCTGGAGGTCGGAGAGCAAATTGAGGATCCCGGCCTGCACGGAGACGTCGAGCGAGGACACCGGCTCGTCGCAGACGATGAACGCCGGTTCGACGGCGAGCGCGCGAGCGATACCGATCCGCTGGCGTTGGCCGCCGGAGAACTCGTGGGGATACCGGGTCGCGTGGCCGGCCTGCAGCCCGACGGTCTCGAGCAGTTCTCGAACGCGTTCGTCGCGCCGATCCGGCGGGACGACGTCGTGAACCGCGAGGGCTTCGCCGACGATGTCGGCGACGGTCAGCTGCGGGTTCAGGCTGGCGAGGGGATCCTGGAAGACGTACTGAATCTCGGATCGCAGCTCCCGGAGTTCGGACCGGGAGCACTCGGTCAGTTCGGTGTCGCGGTAGGTGACCGAGC
>NZ_JAQIVI010000086.1 GCF_028618695.1 Natrinema soli
AGCAGTCGCTGCTCGCTCACTGCGCCGATCGCCTCGCCGGGTTCAAGCGACCGAAGACGATCGGATTCGCCGACGGGCTTCCCCGGACGGCGTCGGGAACCGTCGACCGTGACGCGGTTCGGGATCGGCTGCTCGAGGACGGCATCGACGCGGCCGAATCGCCGTGATCCGGCGGTGACCGTCGTCGGGCGACGCCCGACTGCCTGAGGGCCGGAGTCCCGCTCCATTTCCGCCGAGGAGGGCGGTATCGAGACGGCACAGTCGAGTGTGGTAACGGCTCTGGAGACGGTCTCGATACAAAGAGTATATCAGTATTTAGCTGCGGATTCGGGACACATCTGATGGTAGCTCACGAAACTGTGAGTAGTGACATCACGCGGTCGAATATCACGCGGTCAAGCAACTGTGGTATTGACGGCGCTCTCGGGGGTGTCGACTGATGAATGCGGGGAAACTTCTCGGTCTCGAGGACGCGTCGCGGGCGGAGCGGGCCCTCTTCTTCGTGACGATGGGCGTCATGCTCTCGCTCGGCGGGTTCGGCTTTCTCCGGCCGTCGCTGCTGAGCAGCGTTCTCACCGGTGCGAAGGGGCGGATACTCACCTACTTCGGCTGGTGGTTTACCCTCCTCGGGTTCGTTCTACTCATCGCCGTCTTCGCCTTCACGGCCTCGCGATACGGTCGGCTCCGTATCGGCGGTCCCGACACCGAACCGGAGTTCGGCCTCTTTTCGTGGCTGTCGATGGTGTTCACCGTCGGATTCGGTGCCTCGGTTCTCATCTGGGGCGTCGCGGAACCGGTATCGATCGTCCAGCATCCGCCGCCGGATCCCGCCCCCGTTCAGGGTGCATCCGCCGAGTCGATGGCACTGGCGTTCATGTTCATTCACGAGGTGTTTCCGGGGCTGGCGATGTGGTATCTCCCCGTCGCGATCGCCTTCGGGATCGTGGTCTACACGGACGGCGTCGGCGACTACAAGATCAGCTCCATGCTCACCGGCATCGTCGACGAAGACCGCATCCCCGGGCTCTACTGGCTGGTCGATCTGGCGGCGCTCATCGCCACGATCGGCGGTATCTCGACGACGCTCGGCTTCAGCGCACAGACGATGTCCGCGATCCTCGGCGGCGTGTTCGGACTCGATGCGACGGTCCTGACCTACGCGGTGTTCGCGCTGATCGGCGCCGTCTTTCTCGCCGACGTCTGGCTCGGCCTTCGGAAAGGAATCCGCAACGCGGCTCGAGCGACGGTGGTGCTCATCGGCGTCGCGATGGCCCTGCTCGTCGTGGTCGGACCGACGCTCTACATGCTCGAGTTAAGTCTGGACGCGACGGGCGTCTGGCTCAGCGACATGTTCCGGCTGACGCTGTACACCGCGCCGGGAGCCGAGGGCAACTGGGCGGCCAACTGGACCGGCTTCTGGTGGGCCTGGTGGGCCGCCTGGAGTATCTTCGTCGGCAGTTTCGTCGCCCGCGTCTCGAAAGGGCGGACCATCCGGGAGATGTTCGCCGTGCTCGTCGTCGTCCCGACGGTCTTCACGTGGATCCAGCACGGCCTCATCGGCGGCTGGGTGCTCGCGCCGGGGTACCAGGAACCGGTCGCCGAAGCGATGGCCTCGGCGGGCAATCCCGCAGCCGTCGCGAAAGCGCTCGAGATCACGCCGTTCGGCACGGTGCTCGCGGTGCTGTTCGTCCTCATCATCGCCGGCTACATCATCACGTCGCTCGACTCGGCGGTGTTCATGATCTCGGCAATCACGCTGGGCGACGAGAACCCGAACCCGCGAAACCGCGCGTGGTGGGGCGCACTGCTCGCGCTCTTCGGGATGATGTCGCTCCGACTCGAGGAGTTCAGCGCCATCGAGTCGCTCTCGGTGACGATGGCGCTCCCGTTCTCGCTGTTCCTGTTGCTCGTCCTGTATGGAAGTTACGTCGTCGCCCGGGACTACGTCCGGGACGACGAGAGGGACCGACTGGGTCCCCAGACGGTCCGCCAGCAGCGAACTACCCGCAGCGTGACTGACGACGATTAACCGAGCGCCCCATCGGACTCGAAGTTAAGACGCTGGCGTCCCTACGCCGACTCGTGTGTACGCTCACGCTCGCCTGGCAGGTCTTCGACGACGCGCCGGTCGCGGTCGCCGCGAACCGTGACGAGGCGCTCGAGCGCGAGGCGCTGCCGCCCGCCGTTTACAGTGAGGAACCGCTGGCCATCGCACCGAGTGACGCCGAGGCCGGCGGCACGTGGATCGGCTACAACGAGTACGGCGTCTTCGTCGGCATCACGAACAAGTGGACCGACACCGATCTCGCCGGCCAGCGCTCTCGAGGATTGCTCGTCGCCGACGTGCTCGAGGCTCGCTCCGCCGCTGACGCGAAATCGATCGTCGAGGCGGCGGCCGACGCCGACGAGTACAACGGCTTCTACCTCGTCGTGGCCGACGCGTCGGACGCGTACTGTTACGAGTGGGACGGCACGCTCTCCCTGACCGAGTTCGAGCCGGGGATTCACGTCGTCGTCAACGTCGCCGTCGACGACGCGGTCGACGTCCCGTCGGTTCGACCAGCTGCGGGCCGGGAGCAGGCGGCGAACGCGAACGCAGTACGAGAGGCGCTCGCGGCCGAGTCCGAAGAGACCGTTACGGACTGGCTGGAGCGGGCGAGCGACGTCCTCGGCGACCACGAGTACGGCGTCTGTATCCACCGAAACGGGTTCGGGACGCGATCGTCGTCGCTGATCGCGCTCGGTCCGGAGACGACGCGATACGCCTTCGCACCGGGGCCGCCGTGTCGAACGAGCTACGACGACGTATCCGTCAGAGCCGGCGACGGTGCGCCCGAGCCAGAACACGTGGGCCACGAGACTGATGAGGACTCTGCACTCGAAGGGGAAGGGCACATTTAAGCGGCTCGCTCCATCTCGTATGGATATGGACGCACTCCTGCCTGTAGCGACGCACACGGCGAGGTGGTCACCGTGAGCGTTACCGCGGCCGAAGCCGAACTCTCCGAGGACGAACGGGCCGGGCTCGAGCTCGTCCGCGAGTCCGGCGGCATCCACCAGAGCGACTTCTGGAAGGAACTGGACGTCTCCTCGCGCAAAGGCAGCCGAATCGTCGAGTCGCTCGTCGAGAAGGAGCTCGTCGACCGCGAGGAGACCGTCTACGACGGTCACAACACCTACTACGTCTCACCGACCGCTCGAGACCTCGATTTCACCCTCCTGATGGCCGGCGACATGCTCTCGCCCTTTATCGGCGAGGAGGAGGTCGACCCCAACAGCGACGCCTTCTCGCAGTGGATCATGAACCTCGCGTACGAAGAGTAACCCACTCGCCGTACGGGAGTCACTGTCCTCGAGAACGGGTGATCGCTTCACAATCCTCTTTTCGCCGGTATCGCTCCGACGAGCGCTACTCGTACGGATCGAACCGCTCGATGAGAACGAACGGGTCGCGTTCGCGGTTGTAGTACGGGACGTCGCCGTCGAGCGCTTCGATGAGTCGTCGGTGGACTTCGCGTGCGGCTCGACCCTCGTCGGGCGCCAAGTGATGTTGCCCGCGCATGTCCGTCCAGAACCCGCCGTCGAGCCAGAGCAGGGTCTCGGCGTTCGACTGGTAGACGACCTCGCCCTGTTCGGTGAGGCCGTCGATCGCGAGCTGGCGGCCGGAGAGCTGTGCGCGTGCGAGGACGGCGATGAGCTGGCGGCGAGAGACGGGAGCGTGTAACGCGACATCGTCGATCGTCTCGCCGAAATACTCCTCGACGAGGTCGCACGCTCTCGAGAATTCGTCGAATTCGACTTCCTGATCCTGTGAGAGTTTCATGAGAGTCTCCTGAAGTGATCGTTCGGTATGGTCCTAGTTGACAGATCTGTATAAAAATGTATCCGTCGGCGACGGTCGATAGCGGTCGACGAGGGCGAGGGGACGAGCGGTCGTCGCGCCCCGTTCAGGCGAGCGCGCTCGCGGCGCGGATCAACCGCTCCTCGCCGAACGCGGGACCGATGAGTTGGAGCCCGACGGGGAGGCCGTCGGTCTCGCCCGCCGGAACCGATATCGCGGGCAGGTCGGCGAGGTTCACGGGAACGGTGTTCGCGTCGGCGAGATACAACTGGAGGGGGTCGTCCAGACTCTCGCCGAGTTCGAACGGCGGCACCGGCATCGTGGGACTCGCGAGCACGTCGGCCGCCGAGAGGGCCTCGTCGAAGTCCTGTTTGACCCACGCGCGAGCGTCCTGGGCCTTCTTGTAGTACTTGTCGTGGTAGCCCGCCGAGAGCGCGTAGGTGCCCAGCAAGATCCGGCGCTTGACCTCGTCGCCGAACCCTTCCTCACGGGCTTTCGCGAACGCCTCGTTCCAGTTGCCGTCGTAGCCGCCCGAACGGCCGTAGCGGACGCCGTCGAAGCGCGCGAGGTTCGACGACGCCTCGGACATCGCGATCACGTAGTAGGCTTCGACGGCGTGTTCGACCGAGGGAAGGCTGACCTCGTGGTACTCCGCGCCGCGGTCCTCGAGCTCTCCCAGCGCGTCCCAGAACGTCTCGACGACGCCCTCGTCGGCCCCCTCGAGCAGCTCCGTCGGAACGCCGATCCGGAGACCGTCGACATCACCGGTCGCGGCGTCGGCGTAGCGCGAGTCGGTTCCTTCGGCACGAGTCTCGCGGGCGCTGCCCGCTCGGCTATCCGAGGCGCCACGCGCCTCGCGAGTCGTGGCATCTCGCTCGTCGCTCCCGGCGATCACGTCGAGCAACCCCGCGGCGTCCTCGACGGTCTCGCCGAAGGGACCGATCTGCTCTAAGCTGTTGCCGTAGGCGACGAGGCCGTATCGGGAGACCAGCCCGTACGTCGGCTTGATACCGACGACGCCGCAGAATGCGGCCGGACAGCGGACCGAGCCGCCGGTGTCGGAGCCGAGCGCGAGGTCGGCCTC
>NZ_JAQIVI010000087.1:0-21334 GCF_028618695.1 Natrinema soli
CAACGCGCCGATCATGGACATCGCCGATTACGCCATCGTCGACGACCTCTTCGACGTCGTCCCCGAGCTCATCGAAGAGTTCGAGGGCTAAGCAGTTGTACCGCGAGCGTCCATGACGCTCGCGGCATTTTTTGGTCCAGATTTTTTGCGCCAGCGCGGGACCTCCGGTCCCGCGTGACGTGCGAACGGGCGCTTCGCGCCCGTGAGCAGAGAGTGGTCGCGAACAGCGTGAGCGACCCGAACGGAAAAAAGGTGGTCGCACGTCGACCCCGAACTCATCGACGAGTTCCAGTAAGGGAAACGACTTGTACGAGCGCTTCGCGCTCGCATTTTTGTCGAGATTTTTTCACGACGGGTGAACGGAGTGAATCCGAGTGGAAAAGGTCGTTCTGACGTCGTGCCCGCAGGTACCGAAGGGTTCCAGTAACTCCTCGCGATCGCCGCGGTAACGAGATTCACGCGTCGCGTGGACCCGAGCGGGGAGCGGGAGGAACGGTCCGTGAACGGCGACGTTCGACCCAGTGCGGACCGCAAATTAGGAAACGGCTATTGACTCTCGATCCGTCCTAGACCCGGTCCTCATACTCGTATCCGCTCGCAAACGAGCGACGCCACCTCGAGTGACCACACCACGGTTCGTCCGATCCTGTCGACGCCACAGTCTACGACAATGACAGGTTATCGAGAGAGCGTGTTCCAACCGCGAAAAAGAGTCTCTCGGTTCGAAAATTTCCAATGTCGATCACGCGGGTATCGATGCACAACAGCATCGAGGTCGAAGCGTTCCGCACCAGCTCCGTCGGACAAGTACCTAGATGTATCGGACTATACGGATATATAGTACCCATAGCATCGTTTTTCATTTGACGATAGTCACTGTTGTTTATGTGTTCAGGGTTTCGAGAATTCGTTCCGAATGTCGTTCGAAAGAGTTACGCGTTAAAATTCGCCATTGTACTGCTCATTCTCGGCGTTTCCGTGGGGGCGATTGGCATCGTCGGAACGATGGAAATCGAAACGGGCGTCCAGTCGAACGTCTACGAGAACCACGGAGCGCTCGCCCTCCACCAGTCCGAGGCGGTGAGCGAGTTCCACGACGAGAATCGACGCACGCTCAGCTTGACCGCTGGGTACAGCAGGTTGAACAGTTCCAATCAGACGCAGGCCCAGACGTTCATCGATAGACAGATCGAGGATCTGGGTGGCGGTAACGTCGGCGAGGCCCACCTCCACTTCCTCGAGACGGACGGTTCCGTTATCGCGAGTTCGATGGATGAGACGGAAAGCGAAATCAGCGGCGAGTGGGTCGACAAACTCGATCAAAAGAGTGGAACGTACGCGAGCGACGTCTATCGAAGCGGCTATGACGGAAGCAAGCCGCGGGTCGCGTACGTGACCGATCAGGGCGAGATGTCCGACGGAACGGTGCTGGTGTACACGGTTCCGCTGACCGAATTACCGGTCACCAATATCGAGGACGCCCGCACGGTGATCGTCGACTCGAACGGTACGATCGCATTCGACGAACGGGAACAGAGAATTCTCGAGCCCTACGACGAGGATCGCGAACCGCTCGAGAAGGCCACGGAAATCAACACCCGTCAGGGCGGCGGGATGGAGGCGGGTCCTGCGGGCGGAACCCTCGCGATCGAAGGTCAGTTCGATGGACAGCGGTACGTCGTCGGTTACGCCCCGGTCCCCGGCACCGACTGGGTGGCACTCGTACACACGCCGACCGACCAGGCCTACGGCTTCGTCGAGGACGTGCGCCTGTACGGCACGCTCGCGACGATCGGGGCCGTGCTCCTCATCGGCCTCGTCGGCGCGGGCATCGGCCGGAACACCTCCAGATCGATCGATCGGCTGACCGACAAGGCGGGTCGGATGGAGGACGGCGAACTCGACGTCGACCTCAGTTCGCCACGGATCGACAGCATCGGGCAGCTCTACGACGGATTCGACAACATGCGGAACTCCCTGAAAACCCGGATCACGGAAGCGAACGAGGCACGTGACGAGGCCGAACGAGCGCGGTCGGAAAGCGAACGAATCAACGAACACCTCGAGCGGAAGGCCGACGAGTACAGCGACGTGATGCAGGCGGCCGCCGGCGGCGACCTGACGGCCCGAATGCACGCCGACAGCGAGAACGAGGCGATGGCGGAGATCGCTGCGGAGTTCAACGAGATGATCGCGGAACTCGAGACGACGACGGCGTCGGTGAAGGCGTTCGCGTCCGACGTTGCGACCGCCTCCGAGCAGGTGACCGCCTCGAGCGAGGAGGTTCACTCGGCCTCCCAGCAGGTCACGGAATCGATTCAGGAGATCTCCGACGGCGCCGTTCGGCAGAACGACAGCCTCCAGACGGTCAACCAGGAGATGGGCGAACTGTCGACGACCACCGAGGAGATCGCGGCCTCCTCGAACGAAGTCGCCGGCATCGCCGAACGTACCGCGAGAGCGGGCAAGCGCGGTCGCGAGGCCGCTCAGAAAGCGATCGCGGGCATGAACGAGATCGAGACGGGGTCCGCCGCCGCCGTCGAGGAGATCGAGCAACTACAGATCGAAGTCGAACAGATCGACGACCTGCTCGAGTTCATCACCGAGATCGCCGAACAGACCAACATGCTGGCGCTGAACGCCAACATCGAGGCCTCCCGGACCGAAAGCTCCGACGACGGCTTCGCCGTGGTCGCCGGGGAGGTCAAGGACCTCGCTGCGGAGACCAAGGAGGCCGCCGGGGACATCGAAGATCGCCTCGAGCGGATCAAAGAGCAGACCGAACGCACGGCCGACGAGGTCGAACAGGCCAGCGATCGGGTCGCCGAACACACCGACGCGGTGGGACACGCCGTGGAAGCGCTCGACCAAATCGCCGAGTACGCCGAGACGACCAACGATGGCGTTCAGGAGATTTCCGCCGCAACCGAAGAGCAGGCGGCCTCGACGCAGGAGGTCGTCGCGATGGTCGACGACGCTGCGGTGATCGCTGAGGAGACCAGTTCGGAGAGCGAAACCGTCGCCGCCGCGGCCGAGGAGCAGACGACCTCGCTCACGGAAGTCTCCCGGAGCGCCGACGAACTCGCGAGCCAGGCGGCTCACCTCTCAGAGACGCTGGATTACTTCGAGACCGAGCGCGATGCCGACGCGGACGTCGACTTCGAAACCACCACCTCGTTCGAGTCTGCAGGTGACACGATGTTGGAGTTCGACGGCGACCTCGTCGAAAACGGCGAATCGGCAGCCGACGGCGAATCCGACGAGTCGGCGGTCGACGGAGTTGCCGACGAGTCGATGGCCACGCCCGCCGTCGCCGACGCCGACGGTGACGGCGAGGGCGATACCGGCAGTGACGCCGACGGCAACACCGGCGACGACAAGCGAGGCGGTGTGGACGCGTTCGAGTTCGAGGGGCCGGACGACGGAAACTGACGCTCGCGGAACCGTCACCTACTTTTTTGCCCCCTCCTAGGGTCCGTCAATGGAACGTCTGGAGCGTCGTCGGGCGCTGATCGAGGAGCGCCTCGTCGAAGTGATCGGCGACGTCGAGCCGGACGCGCTCAGGGACGAGGTCCGCCATGCGGCGCTGGCGGGCGGGAAGCGCGTGCGGCCGTTGGTATCGGTACTGGCCTGCGAGACCGTCGGCGGAACGGAGGAGGACGCGGTCGATTTCGGCGTCGGAATCGAACTCGTCCACACGGCGTCACTGGTCGTCGACGACATCATCGACCGCTCCGAACTGCGGCGCGGAACGACCAGCACCTGGGCCGAGTTCGGTCACGGCCCGGCGATCATCACGAGCGACGGTCTACTGGGCGAGGCGTTCGCGCTCTTTTCCGCCGATCCGGACGCGACCCGGGTCGTCGCCGACGCCATGGTCGAACTCGGCGTCGGCGAGGCGACCGAACTGTCGGCCGAACCCGCGAACGAGGACGAGTACATGACCCTCGCTCGGCGCAAGACCGGCGCGCTGTTTCGAGCCGCGGCGGAACTCGGTGCGATCGCCGCCGACTCCGACCCCGTTACCGTCGACGCGCTCGGCGAGTACGCCGAACGGGTCGGCGTCGCCTTCCAGATCAGGGACGACGTGTTAGACGCCGTCGCCGATCCGGAGGCGCTGGGCAAACCGACCGGCCACGACGCCGCCCTCGAGCGGCCGTCGGTCGTTCAGGTGACCAAACTCACGCCCGAGGAGGCGAACGATCGCGCCCGGAGGGAAGCCGATCGGGCGATCGACGCCCTGGATCGGGTCGAGGTCGCCGATCCCGACGCGCGAGAGTACCTGCTCGAGCTGGCCGAGTTCGTCGTCGATCGCGAACGGTAGGACGACATCGTCACAGAGGCGGCCCGCAACAGGCGATACGAAGTTAGACCCGTTCAGCCCCTCGCGTCCCCTCATCTCGATCCGAGTCGGAAAACCGCGATTCCGCGACGGCGAACGTGAGCGTGCTCACGATTCCAAGCAGCGTGCCCGCCGTCAGCGCCGCCGCGAGGTAGGCGATTTCGACGTCGTCGAGGAAGAACGCGCTCACCGCGTGGAGAACGATCGCGATCGAGAGCACGTAAAACGGCGCGTTGAGGTATCGCCACTCGAGCGAACCCGCGATGTACTCGTCGGTGATCTGGCCGAGGCTGGTGGTCAGTCCCGCGGCGGCGAACCAGTGGATCGAGCCGTAGACGAGCGCGGCGAGCATAACGGGGACTCCGAGGTCGCCGGACGTCGATCGACGGACCGACTCGAGCGAGTCCATCCCGCTGACGCCCCCGAGGACGAACAACGCGGCGGCGACGACGTACGCGAGGAGGGTCGTTCGTCCGGCGTACAGCGAGCGTCGGGCGCGTTCGACGGTCGCGTCCAGCCGGTCGCCGAGGCCGAGGCCGCGCGAGATGAGATAGAGCCCGAGCAGCGCCGACGTCGTCCCCAGCACGAACCCCGGCAGGTTCAGGAAGGTCCCGATCAGCGCGAGCGGATAGATCAACAGCAGGATTCCCAGCGGAATGAGCACCGTTCCGCGCGTTTCGGGGTCGTTCAGCACTTGCTTGATCGTGTAGTACATCGACTCGAGGTTCTGCGCCTGTCGAACGACGACCCGCCGGACGCCGTCGATGGGGACCCGCGAGCGGATGATCGGAATGACGGACTCGTCCTGGGCCCCGTCGGTGACAACGAGCGCGGTGACGTCCTCGCCGGTCGAGAGGCTCGCGAGGACGGTGTCGACCTCGTCGCCGACCTCGCGGTTGGCGCTGACGTCGCCCTGGTCGTTACCGGTGACGACGGCGACCTCGACGCTCTCGTCGCGCTCGGTGAGGTCGTCGTAGACGTGCAACCCCTGAAAGATGACGTTGACGTCCGAGTCCTCCGGGTCGGCGGTCGCGAGGGCGACGGCCGCTTCCTCGACGGGCTCGCGACCGATGACCGGCGTCGAGAAACCGGTCTTGCGGCCGAGGTCGTCGTCGAGGTCGACACAGAGGACCAGCAGCATCGGGTTGTGGTTGCACGCCGCGGTATTTCCGTCTTCTGGGACGGAGAACGGATCAGTCGGTCGACGCGAACCCGTCCGTCGAGCAACCAGCGCGAGAACCGTAACCGAATAACAGGATGGGCGAACGGCGACCGGAGCGAACGGCGACCGGAGCGAACAGCGGCCGAGACGAATCGTGTCCAGTCGACTCAGGTAGTGCCGTCAGTCTCGGTTTCACCATCGATCGCAGGTGCGCCGTCAGCGTCGGCAGTCGCAGTTCTGACGCCATCGATCTCGAACCGTGCGCCGCCGGACGACCCGTCTCGAGCCGTGATCGACCAGTCGTGAGCCGTCACGATCCCGTCGACGATCGCCAGTCCGAGTCCGGTTCCGTCCGCCTCGGTCGTATACCCGAACTCGAACAGCGACTCGCGATCGGCCGGCAGTCCCGGTCCCGTATCCTCGACGTAAAACCCGTTCGGACGCGTCTCGTTGCCGGTAGCGTGATCGCCCGCCTCGAGCGAGCCGACGGTGACGACGACGGGTTCGGCCCCGTCGTGGTCGCCGTCCGTCTCGTGTTCCTCGGTGTCGCCAGCGCGGGAATCGCGTTGATCGCCTGTCGACCGCTGTTCGACGGCATCGTGCTGAGTGTGTGAAGCAGGGTTCGTCGAGCTATGCTCGACGGCATCGTGCTGAGTGTGCGAAGCAGGGTTCGTCGAGCTATGCTCGACGGCATCGTGCTGAGTGTGCGAAGCAGGGTTCGTCGAGCTATGCTCGACGGCATTTCGAAACAGGTTCTCGAGCAGCGTTCGAATCCTCGCCTCGTCACCGTAGATCTCGATATCCGTGTCGATCTCGAGGCGGGCGTCGCCGGTATCGACGGTCGACCACGCTTCCCGAGCCGCCGACGCGAGCGGGAGCCACTCCTGCTCGCCGATCGTCTGCCCCTGGCGGGCCAGTTCGAGCAGTCCGTCGACGAGTTCCTCCATCCGCGATAGCGACCACCGGATTTTGTCGACGTGCTGGCTGTCGATCCGCTCGTCGAGCAGTTCGAGGTGGCCCTGGGCGACGTTCAGCGGATTCCGCAGGTCGTGGCTCACGAGGCTGGTGAACTCCTCCAGCCGGTCGTTCTGTCGCTCGAGTTCGCGCCGGTAGTGACGCCGACGGGTGATGTCGCGGATCGCGTGGATCGTTCCGGCGAACTCCCCGTCCTCGAGCGGGAGCAGCTGGGTGTGGACGTCGTGAATGAGCACCGCGCCGTCGGCCGAGCGAAACCGAATCTGATACTTCGCACGCTCGTGATCGGCCGTCGCGGAGAGGAGGTTCCGTACTTCCTTGGCATACTTGGTCGTCACCCGCTCGTCGTAGTAGCCGCGGTCGACGAGTTCCGGGAACGGCATTCCGAGTAGCGCCGCCTTGTTCTCGGCGAACGCGTCGGCGAATTCGTCGTTACACCAGACGATCGATCCGTCCGCGTCGAGAATGAAGAGGGCAGTCGGTGCGAGTTCGATAATTCGTTCGTACTGCGCGAGTTCGCGTTCGCGTTGCTTCCTCGACGTAACGTCGCGGATGACCGCCGTCGAGCCGGCAAACTCGCCGGTATCGTCGGTGATGACGGACACGTTGGCCTCGTAGACGCGCTGCTCGTCGGTGTGGGTCTCGAGGGTGCATTCGAAGTAGTCCGACTCTCCGCTGCCGGAATGCAGTTGGTGAACCGTCTTGATACCGCGCTCGAACGAGCTTCTGCTGATGAACGTCGAAATGTGGCCGCCCACGACGCGGTCGTGGTCGACATCGAGGAGTTCGCAAAACGCCTCGTTTGCGATAGTCACGCGCCCCGCGTCGTCGAGGACGTACATCGCATCGGAGGCCGTCTCGACGAGCACGCGGTACTGCTCGAGTTCGCGTTCGCTCTCGCGTCGTGCCCGGTTGGCACGGCGTTTCTCGACGGCGTTTTCGATTCGGTTCGCCAGCACGGTGTACTGATCGCTGGTCCCCTTCTGGAGGTAGTCGGTGACGCCCGCCGAGATCGCTTCACTCGCGATCGCTTCGGATCCCTTTCCGGTAAACAGAATGAACGGCATCGTCGGATCGCGCTCCCGTACCGCCGCGAGCAACTCGAGACCGTCCATGTCGGGCATGTCGTAGTCGCTGACGACGCAGTCGACATCGAGATCGGGCTCCGCGTTACCCTCGTCGAAGACGGCGAGCCCGTCACGACCGCTTCGCGCGGTCCTCACGTCGATATCGTCGTTTCGGCGCTCGAGAACGGTGGCGGTTAGCTCGCGGATGTCTGGGTCGTCGTCGACACAGAGAACGTGGATCCCGCCAGGCATCAGATACCCTTCATTAGAGGCGAGACGTATAATAGTGTATGGCCAATCGCATCGGCAATACCGTACCGCGCCCACGAGATGGACCAACAGGGCACAGCGCGCTGCGGATTCGCACTGCTTTTGAGGCTCGGGCGGGTACGTTCCCTCGAATGATCTCGAAGGGCTGTGAGCAGTGCGCGAAAGGTGGCAAGATGGTGCTGTTCGTCTACGGTTACTGCGACCAGCGCGACTGCTTTTACTGCCCGCTCGGCGAGAACCGCAAGAACGTCACCGACGTCTACGCCAACGAGCGACTCGTCGAGAGCGACGAGGACGTCCTCACCGAGGCCCATCGGATGGACGCGCTGGGCACGTCGATCACCGGCGGCGAGCCCCAGGAAGCCCTCGACCGGACCTGTCACTACCTCGAGCTACTCAAAGACGAGTTCGGCGAGGACCACCACACGCACCTCTACACCGGCATCACCGGCGGCCGCGAGAACATGCGCCGCCTCTCGGCGGCCGGCCTCGACGAGATTCGCTTTCACCCGCCCTACGAACAGTGGGGCGACCTCCACGGCACCGAGTGGGAGGACATCCTCTACATCGCCCGCGAGGAGGGACTGACACCCGCCTTCGAAATTCCCGGGATCCGCGCCGAAGCGGAGTTCCTCGAGCTGATCGACGAGGGGGCCGCCGAGTTCTGTAATATCAACGAGTTCGAGATGAGCGACGGCAACTACCGCCGGATGCAAGAGCAGGGCTTCGAGCTCAAAGAGGATCACATGAGCGCCGTCGACGGCTCCCGCGAGGAGATCCTCGAGGCCATGGGCGACCACGAGAAGGTCTACTTCTGTACCTCCGTCTTCAAGGACGCGGCCCAGCACCGCCGCCGTCTCAAACGCATGGCCCGGAACATCCGCCGCGAGTTCGACGACGTCACGGACGATGGCACGCTCGTCTACGGCAAGACGCGCGCCGACCCGTCGGATTTCGATGCCCTCGGCGTCCCCGAAGAGTTCTACACCGTCAAAACGGACCACGTCGAAGTCGCCTGGTGGCTCTTGGAAGAAATGATCGAGGACGGCGACCTCGAGGATGGCGAAATCGTCGAGCAGTATCCGACGTACGATGGGCAGGTCGTCGAGCGGACGCCTCTGGCGTGAGTACCGCGAGTGAGCGAAGCGATCGGTGCGCGGTTCGGAACGAGCGAAGCGAATGTGAACGGGGAACGAAGTACCCGTGAGCGAACACAGTGAGCGAGCGGGACTTTTTTGGTCGAGATTTTTTCGAGGAGTGGTGAGCGAGCGATGTGAGCGAACCCGACGAGAAAAAAGGTCGCGTGCGAGTAGTATCCGACGGACGATGGGCAAGTGGTCGAGCGGACGCCAGTAGCATCGAACCGCGAACGACCAGCGAGAGTGAGTGGCTTCTTGTCGGACGTTTTGGAAGAAGGTGTGTGATTCGAACGCGTCACGGGAACCGAGTCGCTCGTGAACGAGAGGACAGAAGCGTTCCACTCTGCCGGTGTGTTTCGACGAGCGCGGTCACGAACAAACTGGCTCGCGTCGTTTTTGCACAGTCTAAACATCGTTCCGTAGCGTGCAACGCACGGAAACGTCCGTTACGGGCCCGTTATGTCCGTTATACCGTCGAACAGGCTGCTGCCGATTATCACTGTTGTAATAATGGCGACTGTCCCGCTACAACGGGATACGATGCAATTTCGAACGGTTGCTGTCGTTGCGATTGCACTGCTTGTGGCGCTTTCCGGGTGTAGCGCCCTCGGGGGATCACAATCGGATGACGCCTCGAGCGAAAATGACACGGAACCGCTGAATGAGAACGACACAGGCGCGAACGGATCCGACGACGGGGGCAATTCCGATGACACAGACGATGTGAACGCTGACGACGGGGACGACACTGCGAACGCGGAGTGGACACCACCAAGGGAACCGAACCGTCCGCTAGAAGACAAACGCCAGGATCGGATCGAATCGGTGGAGTTCGTCGACAAGGAGCCCGCAGCGAACGGTGACGGCTACTCGAACTTCAACCTCGAGGTCGTCGCCAACACGAGCATGGAGAACGTCGACCCGCCGGAACACGGTAACGTCATCGGTGAGCCGTACTTCTTCGTCAAGATCAACGAAGACGAACAGAAGCTCATCGAGCGCACCGGAGAGGTCCGCATGGAAGAAAACGGCACGTTCCACATTGATGTTCGCCCTGACGGGATCGAAGAGTTCGGAGCCGGCCCGCTGACCGTCGAGGTCTACCTGATGGACGAGGACAAGGACTGGGACGACATCTACGCCTCCGTGGGCGAGAACATCGAGTACAATCCGGAGACGGAGTCCAACGACTCAGCTACTGACAATGAGTCCGACAATTCCACCGATTCGGAGACAAGCGAAAACTGACCGGTAAACCGACAACACAGAAGTTCGACACACTCAGTTAGTCTTGGTCGGATCGACACCAGGCAACGTGATGAGGTTCTCACGGCCGATCCGAAGCTTCTCGATCTCGTCGTCGTCGTCCATCTTCGAGAGCAACTGCGATACCTTGGCGTTCGACCAACCAGTCTCCGAGACGATGGTGGCCTGCTTCATCCGGCCGCCGTTTCGCTCGAGCATGCGGAGAACGCGTTCCTCGTCGCTCAACAGCTCCGGATCGATGTCCTCGGTGACCGGCTCTTCGAACTGGAGGTGAGTGCCAGTACCGGAGCCCCCATCGTCGATACCAGCCCTGTCGGGCGCTTTGGCCGTGGAACTGGCCGCACCGGTTGCGGGTCCGGTACCGTCGGACGCGTCACCCGATGAGGTCCGCTCGCTAGCGCTCCGGCCACCGATACCGATCGACTCGAGCGCCGGGAACCGCTCGGTCGGAATCGGCAGATCGCTCAGATCGTCCCGCCGGAACAGGAGATACCCACCGATCCCAGCGGTGACGACAATTCCACCAATAACGAGAGGCCACCACCACGACAGGTCCAGGGGACTTCCGCTCCCACCTCCGTTCCCAGTCCGGACGAACACGATCTCGAGTTCGTCGGCGGTGAACCTGTACGGACCGTCCCACGTGAGCTGAGTCGGGGTTTCGAGCGCGAAATTTGACTGCGTCTCGACGACGAGCCGTTGACCCTGGTATAACTCCATCCACGTACCGCTGTCGGTCCGAAACGCGTCACCGAAATGGACTCGGTCGCCCTCGACGGTGGCGAAGTTCGTCCACGTAACCGAGTAGGAGATGATACCGATCCGGACGTCCTCATCGGCGGCCGTGTCGCCGCCGGTTACGTCCGATGAATCGACGATCCGTGGATCGTCCCAGCCGGCGTCTTCGATCGACATCTCACGGCCGGTTGTCTGCTCGGCGGTCCGTCGAAAATACCCGAAATCGTACGGAGCACCGTCCTGACTGGCTTCGACTTCCGCGGCGTAGTCGCGAAACTCGGCGGCGTCTTCGTCGGAAGTCACGCGAAAGTGACTCTCGATCGACCACCGGACATCACCGTTGTCCTGCACGGTGAGCCGAATAATCTGCCGCGTATCGGGATCGGTTTGATTGGACGGCGTGTCCGATTGTACGGCGGTCGCGGACGATATCGATGGAGCGAACGAGCCGGAACGGTGAGCGGTCGTGAAGTCGGAGGGCGGTGCGATGGCGGACGTAGGGTGGGACCGGTCGGCGGCTACAGCTGTCCGTCCGCCGTCGGACGACGGGTCGGCTGCAACCGGCGCGACGGCCACCGCCCCAAGAAGGGACATTATGAGGAGGGCTGTGAGGGCGAATGTGATGGCGGTGGATACCCGCATGCGTACCAACGGTGGATTCCCGGGGGAAAAAACACTTTCCATCGGAAAATAAAATGTTACTAACGGCCGTGAAGGGTTTCCGCGGCGGAGAGCAGGTTTCCAGCAAGTGGTAAGCGGTTAGTATACCGGTCTTTCGGTCGTTTTACTCGCAGTCACTGAGAGTGCGACCGGTTTTTATATCAGGAGAGCTTAGAGTCGGCCGATGAATCGCGCGATTCCGCCCCTCCTCGCAATACTCCTCGGGTTCTCGCTGCTCGTCGCCCCTATCGTTGCTGCCCCCGGGAACGGCCCGTCTGCGCCCTCCGATTCTTCCCTTCAACAACTGTCGGCCGCCGATGGGTCCGACTCCGATCTTCGCGTGCTCGAGAACACGACGAACCGGCTCTCGCTCGATAACGCAGCCAGAAGCGAGCACGCCGGACCCGACTACGGTATCGGCACGATGCTAGCAAGTACGGACGACAGGCTCCGGGCTGATCACATCCAGTACACCATTGTCGACCAGCAGTTCGACGATGCGACGGAAGCGGAGCAACGGGAACTACTCTGGGAGGCGTACGACCGGATCAGAGACCGATCCGACGCGCTCGAGTCGCGTGAACGGTGGGCAGTGAAAGCGCACGCAACCGGAGCAATCTCGAGTTCGCAGTTACTGCAGACCCTGCATCGAAACCACAAGGAGGCGGCGGCTCTCTCCGAGACACTCGTTGATCTCGAAGAGCGAGCGAGTCGAACGTCGAACATTGCGCAGTCGATGAGGGACGAACGGGGAAAACTCGAAATGCACCAGACTGAGATCCGATCACAGGTGGCGGCAGGTGGAGAGGGAGCCGGTAACAATGATACCGTATTCACCGTCAATACATCCGAGAACGGCTACGTCATCTCGATGATCGACAAGAATTACGTACGCGAGGCCGTCAGATTCGACAACCGGAACGTCTCACAACCGACCCAGTTTGAGGGTCTCACCGACGCATACCAGTATACGCTCAACATGTATCCGTGGGCGAACGAGACGAGGTCATCACCGTCGTTTAACATGCACACGACGGTACAGCTGTACAAGCTCGACATCAGCCACGATCACGGCCACCTCCAGACGTACCCCGACGGTGGAAGCGGAGACATTCACCGAGAGGTGCAGGTCCTGAATCAAGATTCGTTACCGGTGGCGTCGCAGCAACCCGTAAAGAAGGGAGGATTGGATCTGACGATCGACAAAACGGTGGGTGATGGGCCGAGCAAACTCATCGTCTCGGATTCGAAGAGCGGTGAGTTGCGATCGGCGACGATCAGTATCGATGGGACAGAAGTCGGCAAAACGGGCGCCGACGGGACGCTATGGTTCGTGCCACCCGGAGACGGATACGAGCTGACCGTGGAGACGACGACCGGGAAGCGTATCAGCACGAACATCAGCGAATAGATCGATAGCAGCCGCCGGCGGCTCCCCTCGACGAGTCGGACGACTCTTTATATCGGATCGGGCGGCCACGAGACGTGTGACAACCGGCCCAGCGAGCACGGGGTCCGCGCCCGTGAGCGAACCTGAATCGAACCGGGGTATCAGTCCGGTCGTCGGCGTCCTCGCGTTAGTCGCACTCATCGTCTGTCTCGCGGCCGTCGTCGCGGCCGGCGTCGGCGCGTGGTCGCTCGAGTCGCCCGGGCCGACCGCGAGCTTCGAACTCGAGGCCGATGGTGGGATGTCATCGATCGCGGTCGAACACGTCGCGGGGGACGCCATCGACGTCGAGGCGCTGTCGGTGACGATCGCAGTCGACGGCACGGAACTGGACGCACAACCGCCGATTCCGTTCGTGGGCGCGACGGGATTCGACGGCGCGCCCGACGGACCGTTCAACGCGAAAAGCGATTCGACGTGGACGGCGGGGGAGCGAGCCGGTGTGTCGATCGCCAACAACAGCCCGACGCTCGCGGCGGGCGATTCGGTCACGGTCACGCTCACCGTCGACGGCCGACGGGTGGCTACCCTCGAGACGACGGCGACGTGACGAGGGCTGCGATACTCGCTCGATCACTCCGGTGCGCGACCGATCGTCGTGATCGCGACGTCGGGATTGTACGACGGCCCCATAAACGCGTGTTTGACATCCTCGAAGCCGGCGGTTTTGAACATGCGATCGGCCTCGTACTCGTCGTAGAAGAGCATGATCGAGTCGGCCAACAGCTGGCTGACGACGTTGTCGGGATAGGTCGGCCCGACGACGAGCACCTGCCCGCCGGGTTTGAGGACGCGACGGAACTCCCGCAGGGCGAGGATCGGATTCGGCCAGTACTCGATCGAACCGGAGGACCAGACGACGTCGAACGTATCGGTCGCGAACGGCAGCCGCTCGGCGTCGCCGCGATGGAAGTGGACCGGCGGCGCGCGTTTGCCGAGCTTCTCGTACGCCTGTGCGAGCTGGTGTTCGCTCTGGTCGAGGGCGTAGACCTCGTCGACGTGCTCGAGCAGGCCCTCGGTCGCGAAGCCGGTGCCACAGCCGACGTCGAGGACGGTCATGTCGTCGTCGAACTCGAGCAGCGACAGGGCCTCGCTGCGCATCTCCGCGTTCCAGATGAAGGGGTTCACCCGGTCGTAGACCCGTGAGAGGTACTTGTAGAACAGTCGGGCGCGGGCCTTGTTCTCGAGAAATCCCATTTGTGGCGAGTTTCGATCCGATCGCCATATGTCTGCTGTTCCGGCGCTCCGAGCGCAGTGTAAGAAGAGATTACCGCCCCAGTAAGACCGGTTCGCGCTGAGGCAGTTTCGCAACTACCATATACACGCTCTGGCAAACGTCCGACTGCTTAGAGTATGCCGAGGCCACAGGTTCTCGAACGAATTAAGTCGGCGGAGGAGGAGGCCGACGAGATCGTCGCACAGGCAGAAAACGACCGCGACGAGCGGATAGCCGAGGCCCGGGAACGAGCCGAGGAGATTCGCACGGAAGCGGAACAGGAGGCCCAGGAGTTGACGGAGCGCCGCCTGGAGGACGCTCGCGAGGAGATCGACGCGGAGTGCGAGCGGGTCCTCGAAGAAGGCGAACGCGAGCGCGAGGCGCTGGCCGAGCGCGCCCGGGATCGGGTCGACGAAGTGACCGACCACGTCGTCGAACTGTTCCAGGAGGACGTCCATGCTCAGACCTGAGCGGATGAGCAAGGTCTCGGTGACCGGATCGAGGGGCGTCATGCCCACGGTCATCGAGACGGTTCACGAACTGAATCTCGTCCACCTCTCGGACTACGACGGCTCCTGGGAGGGGTTCGACAACGGCGACCCGATGGCGGGTGCCGAGCAGTCCTCCGAGAAGCTGGTGACCGTCCGCGCCCTCGAGAGCACCCTGGAGCTGTCGGCCGACGAGGCCGAACCGGGTGCGCTCGAGTCGGGCTGGGAACAGCGACTCGAGGACGTCCGGACGCGAGTTAACGAACTCGATGACCGCCGTGCGGAGATCAACGAGGAACTCCGCCAGATCAACGAGAAGATCGACCGCGTCGCTCCGTTTGCGGAGCTCGGTATCGACCTCGACCTGCTGTCGGGATACGAGACGGTCACCGTCCTCGTCGGTGAGGGACCTCTCGACGAGGTCGAGGCGGCCGTCGACGCGTCCGAGGATATTCGGGCGTTCGAGACGTTCACCGG
This sequence comes from Natrinema soli, assembly GCF_028618695.1. The sequence goes on from NZ_JAQIVI010000087.1 coordinate 15,248, forward strand.
TGGCGATATCGTGGCTGTCGTGGCCGCACCCACCGAAGACGCCGACGAAGACCCGATCGACGATGCGCTGGTTGGCGTCGATTTCACCCGCTACGAGGTGCCCGACACCGAGCGGAGTCCGGACGACTACGTCGACGAACTCGAGACGCGCAAGCGCGAGCTCGAGTCGCGTGTCGACGAGATCGACGCGGAGTTCGAGGAGATCAAAGGCGAGGAAGCCGCCTTTCTCCTGCGCGTCGAGGAGGAACTGACCGTCGAGGTCCAGCAATCGGAAGCGCCGCTACAGTTCGCGACGACCGAACACGCGTTCGTCGCCGAGGGCTGGCTCCCGACGGACGAGTACGAGCGACTCGTCGCCACGCTGAACGACGCCGTCGGCGATAGCGTCGAAGTCGAGGAGCTCGTGCGAGCCGACTACGACGACGAAGGGTATCCGACGCACACGGAAGAAGTCGACCACGGCGGACCCGGTGGCTCGGACGAGACGACTGAGGAAGAGGAACGAGAGACCGCGACCCGGGAAGTGGCCGCCGACGGTGGCACGACGGCGACCGGTAGCACCGGCGTCGTGACGATGGTAGACGAACCGCCCGTCGTGCAGGACAACACCGCCGCGGCGAAGCCGTTCGAGTTCCTGCTCAGGATGATAGACCGGCCGAAGTACAGCGAACTCGACCCGACGGTGTTTCTGCTGTTGACGTTCCCGGCGTTCTTCGGGTTTATGATCGGCGACCTCGGCTACGGGATCCTGTACACGACGATCGGATTCTTGCTGTACAGTCGCTTCGACAGCGACGTGATTCGGAGCCTCGGCGCGATCGGAATGTGGGCCGGCGGCTTCACGATGCTGTTCGGCATCCTGTACGGGGAGATCTTCGGCATGCACGTTCTCGGTGAGATCCTCTTCGGCGGCTCGCCGCCGATGCACAAGGGTCTCCAACCGGTGTACTCGAAGTACAGCCAGACGTGGCTCATGCTGAGCGTCCTGCTCGGACTGCTCCACCTCACCGTCGGCTACGTCCTCGGCTTCATCAACGATATGTCACACGACCCCGTCGAATCCTACTTCGAACACGGTTCGTGGGCCCTGCTCATGCTCGGCTTCTGGACATGGATCTTCAGCCGGCACGGCGTCGGATCGGCGCCGGAGTTCAACGGCCCGAAGCCGTCGTTCCTCTACACCGCACTCGGTAACGGATCCGACGCGGCGTACGAACTCGGCTTCACTGGCTTCCCGGCCGAGGTCGGTCTCTACGTCGGCATCCCGGTCGCGGTGATCGGGCTGGTGACGATGATCTACGGCGAGGTCAGACACTACGGCCCACTGGGGATCATCATCGGCGGGCTCGAGAGCTTCAGCGTTCTGGGTGACGTCCTCTCGTACCTGCGGATCGCGGCGGTCATCCTCGCGAAGGCAGGCATGGCGTTCGTCGTCAACATGCTGTTCTTCGGGGTGTACGTCGTCGAGACGGAGTCCGGTGCCGAGTGGCACTTCGGAACGAGCCACGCACCCCAGCACATGCTCGAGGAGGGAACCTATCACGGTCACGAGGTAACGGAGGTCATGTTCAACGGCCTGCTTCACGGCGGGATCGGCATGGCCATCATCGGCGTGTTCATCCTCGTCCTCGGCCACATCGTCGTCCTCCTGCTCGGGGTCACGAGCGCCGGCCTGCAGGGGATCCGTCTCGAGTACGTCGAGTTCTTCAACAAGTTCTACGAGGGCGGCGGTCGAGAGTTCAGTCCCTTCGGTCACGAGCGCGCGTCCGACGACGACTGAGACGACCGCTCACGTCTCGGCTCACCGTTTTCTCTGCTGTCTCGGTCGATGAAGCGAGTCTGCGCGAGCTGCAGCTCACAGCAGTTCTGACCCTGCTTGGAAGTGAGACCGAGTCCCGATCGCTATACGGTGTATTCGAGGAGGTGCGGTAACGCGGCGAAATTGACCGCTGACGGCTCGTCAAGTGATACCCATTGGCCTCGATCGAGAGACGGGTGAACGACCGACACAGTCGCACGGAAATCGGAAAATGTAATATCCTTCGTGCAGGGGGCTCAGCGGCTGCACGGCGGGATTCGGCAATATGGTTTGGGAAGTTTTATGAAGACGGTGGGGAGTAGTAGAAACCGTCCGGTTTCAAAACCACAAGAGAACACGTAATCATGATGGAAACTCTACCTGACATCGCGATCGCCATGAACAGTCTCGCAGAGAATGTCGTCCTGCAGGAGGGGACCGCCGCGGGCGGCGGTCCGTCGATCGAGCAGGGGGCGGCCGCTGCGCTCGGTATCGGTCTCGCAGCGATCGGCGCAGGCTACGCGGAGCGCGGTATCGGGGCCGCAGTCGTCGGCGCACTCGCCGAAGACTCCATCTCGCCAGGTATCGGGATCCTCCTGACAGTCCTGCCCGAGACGCTCGTGATCTTCGCGCTGGTCGCGCTCTTCGTCTAAGCGTCTATCGAACTTTCTTACTATGAGTCTGGATACAGTCGTTGAGGACATTCGAGAGGAGGCTCACGCGCGTGCGGAGGACATCCGGTCGGAGGGCGAAACGCGCGCCGAAGAGATCGAATCGACCGCCCAAGCGGACGCAGACGAAATCGTCGCCGACGCCGAAGCCGACGTCGAACGCGAGATAGAGCAGTTGCGCGAACAGCGACTCTCCAGCGCGAAGCTGGAGGCGAAACAGAAGCGCCTGGAGGCGCGCCGCGACGTCCTCGGCGAGGTCCGCGAAGCGGTCGAAGCAGAACTCGCCGCGCTCGAGGGAGACACTCGCGAGGAACTCACCCGCGACCTACTCGACGCCGCGAGCGCTGAGTTCGACGAGGGCGACGACGTCAACGTCTACGGCCGCGACGAGGACGCCGACCTGATCGAGTCGATCATCGACGACTACGACGGCTACGAGTACGCCGGCGAGTACGACTGCCTCGGCGGGGTCGTCGTCGAGAGCGACCAGTCCCGCGTCCGAATCAACAACACGTTCGACTCGGTGCTCGAGGACGTGTGGGAAGACAACCTTCAGGAGATCAGCAACCGACTCTTCGAACAATGAGCGCAGGTGCCTCGAATCCGGAATACGTGAACGCTCGCGTTCGGTCGCGCCGAGCCACGCTGTTCGCGGACGAAGACTACCGCAAGCTGATCCGGATGGGGCCGAGCGAGATCGCGCGGTTCATGGAGGAAACGGAGTACGAACGCGAAATCAACGAGCTCGGAACGCGGTTTTCGGGCGTCGACTTGATCGAGTACGCGCTGAACCGCAACCTCGCGAAGCACTTCGACGATCTTCTGGAGTGGTCGGACGGACGGCTCTACGACCTCATCGCTCGGTACCTCCGGAAGTTCGACGTCTGGAACATCAAGGTGATCATTCGCGGGATCTACACCGACAGCGATCCCGAAGAGATCCGGACGGACCTCATCCGCGCCGGCGAACTCGAGGAGCGGACGATCGATCGGCTGCTCGAGGTCGACGAGATTGAGGACGCGATCGAGCTACTCGACGGATCGATATTCGGCGAGCCGCTGGCGTCCGCCACCGAAGCGTTCGAGGAGACCGGTGCGCTCATTCCGCTCGAAAACGCGCTGGACCGAGCGTTCTACGAGAATCTCCTCGCGGACCTCGGCCGGCCCTACGAGGGGCCGGAAGCGAACTACGTCGAGTTCCTCGAGGCCGAAATCGACTTCCGAAACGCTCGAAACGCGTTGCGTCTCGCGCGGAGCGGGGCCGACCTCGATCCGGCGAGCTACTATATCGAGGGCGGCGTCCTGTTCAGCGAGTCGGAGCTGAACCGACTCGTCGGCGACTACGACGCGCTCGTCGATCACATCGCCGAAAACGGCCGCTACGGCGATCGGCTCTCGGACGCGCTCTCGCGGCTGCGAGAAGCTGACAGCCTTATCCAGTTCGAGCACGCACTAGACGCTGCGCTGCTCGAGTACGCGGATACGCTCTCGAGCATCTATCCGACCTCCGTGTCGGCCGTGTTGTCGTACATCCTCGCAAAGGAGCGCGAGGTCGAAAACATTCGCGCGATCGCACGGGGTCGCGAAGTCGGCCTTTCCGAGGACGAAATCGAAGAAGAGCTGGTGATCCTATGAGCCAGGAAATCGCAGTCGTCGGCAGTCCGGAGTTCACGACCGGCTTCCGCCTCGCAGGCGTCCGCCGATTCGAGAACGTCCCGGACGACGAGAAAGACGAACGGCTAGACGACGCGGCGACGGCAGCCCTCGAAGACGAGGGCGTCGGTATCGTCGTCATGCACGACGAGGATCTCGACTACCTGTCGCGCAACGTTCGACAAGACGTCGAAACGAGCGTCGAGCCGGTCGTCGTTACGATCGGCAGCGGCACCGGTGGCGGCGGCCTGCGCGACCAGATCAAACGCGCGATCGGCATCGACCTGATGGACGAGGACGAAGACAGCTAAACTATGAGCCAGGCAGAAGACATCGAATCCGTCGACGAAGACGGTGTAATCGAAAGCGTGAGCGGTCCCGTCGTGACCGCCACGGACCTCGACGCCCGGATGAACGACGTCGTCTACGTCGGCGACGAAGGACTGATGGGCGAGGTCATCGAGATCGAAGGGAACCTGACCACGATTCAGGTGTACGAGGAAACCTCCGGCGTCGGCCCGGGCGAACCCGTCCAGAACACGGGCGAGCCCCTGAGCGTCGACCTCGGACCCGGCATGCTGGACTCCATCTACGACGGCGTCCAGCGCCCGCTGGACGTCCTCGAGGAGAAGATGGGGACCGCGTTCCTCGACCGCGGGGTCGACGCCCCCGGGATCGACCTCGAGAAGCAGTGGGAGTTTACGCCCGAAGTCGAAACGGGCGACACCGTCGAGCCCGGCGACATCGTCGGGGTCGTCGAGGAGACCGTCACCATCGACCACAAGGTCATGGTGCCGCCGGACTACGAGGGCGGCGAGGTCACCGCCATCGAGAGCGGCGAGTTCACGGTCGAAGAGACCGTCGTCGAACTCTCGAGCGGCGAGGAGATCCAGATGCACCAGGAGTGGCCGGTCCGCGAAGCCCGGCCCGCCGGTGACAAGGAGACGCCGACCGAGCCGCTGGTGACGGGCCAGCGCGTCCAGGACGGCCTCTTCCCGCTCGCGAAGGGCGGGACGGCGGCGATTCCCGGTCCGTTCGGCTCCGGGAAGACCGTCACCCAGCAACAACTCGCCAAGTGGTCCGACGCGGACATCGTCGTCTACATCGGCTGTGGCGAGCGCGGCAACGAGATGACCGAGGTCATCGAGGACTTCCCGGAACTGCCGGACCCCCAGACCGGGAATCCGCTGATGGCCCGGACCTGCCTCATCGCCAACACGTCGAACATGCCCGTCGCGGCCCGCGAATCCTGTATCTACACGGGAATCACGATCGCGGAGTACTACCGCGACATGGGCTACGACGTCGCGCTGATGGCCGACTCCACCTCGCGGTGGGCCGAGGCCATGCGGGAGATCTCGAGCCGACTCGAGGAGATGCCCGGCGAGGAGGGGTACCCCGCGTACCTCGCGGCTGCGCTGTCGGAGTTCTACGAGCGCGCCGGCAAGTTCCAGCTGATGAACGGCGGTGAAGGATCGATTTCGGTCGTCGGCGCAGTGTCGCCGCCGGGCGGCGACTTCTCCGAGCCGGTCACCCAGAACACGCTGCGTATCGTCAAGACGTTCTGGGCGCTTGACGCCGACCTCGCGGAGCGTCGGCACTTCCCCTCGATCAACTGGAACGAATCCTACTCGCTGTACAAGGACCAGCTCGACCCGTGGTGGGAGAGCAACGTCGCCGGCGACTGGTCGGACACCCGCCAGTGGGCGGTCGACGTGCTAGACGAGGAGGACGAGCTCCAGGAGATCGTCCAGCTCGTCGGCAAGGACGCGCTGCCGGAGGACCAGCAGCTCACCATGGAGGTCGCACGCTACATCCGTGAGGCCTGGCTCCAGCAGAACGCGCTCCACGACGTCGACACCTACTGCGAACCCGAGAAGACCTACCGGATGCTCGAGGCGATCAAGACGTTCAACGACGAGGCCTTCGAGGCGCTCGAAGCGGGCGTCCCGGTCGAGGAGATTC
>NZ_JAQIVI010000087.1:21408-23425 GCF_028618695.1 Natrinema soli
AGCGACCTCGCAGACCAACTGCGCGCACTGTACTAACAATGAAAGAGTACCAGACTATCACGGAAATCAGCGGTCCGCTGGTGTTCGCCGAGGTCGACGAACCGGTCGGCTACGACGAGATCGTCGAAATCGAGACCGAGGACGGGCGGACGCTGCGCGGCCAGGTGCTGGAATCGAGCGAAGGGATCGTCTCGATCCAGGTGTTCGAGGGCACGGGCGGAATCGACCGCAACGCCTCCGTTCGCTTCCTGGGCGAGACGATGAAGATGCCCGTCACCGAGGATCTGCTCGGACGGGTGCTCGACGGCTCCGGCAACCCGATCGACGGCGGCCCGGAGATCGTCCCCGAGGAACGACACGACATCGTCGGCGAAGCGATCAACCCCTACTCCCGGGAGTACCCCGAGGAGTTCATCCAGACCGGCGTCTCCGCCATCGACGGCATGAACACGCTGGTCCGCGGCCAGAAGCTGCCGATCTTCTCGGCCTCGGGGCTGCCCCACAACGAACTGGCGCTGCAGATCGCCCGTCAGGCGACGGTGCCGGAGGAAGACGAAGAGGGCGAGGGCTCCGAGTTCGCCGTCGTCTTCGGTGCGATGGGGATCACCGCCGAAGAGGCCAACGAGTTCATGGACGACTTCGAACGCACCGGCGCGCTCGAGCGCTCGGTCGTCTTCATGAACCTCGCGGACGACCCCGCAGTCGAGCGGCAGGTCACGCCGCGACTCGCGCTCACCACGGCCGAGTACCTGGCCTTCGAGAAGGACTACCACGTGCTCGTCATCCTGACGGACATGACCAACTACTGTGAGGCGCTGCGAGAGATCGGTGCCGCACGTGAGGAGGTCCCGGGCCGGCGTGGCTACCCCGGATACATGTACACCGACCTGGCGCAGCTCTACGAGCGCGCGGGTCGAATCGAGGGCAAGGAGGGATCGGTCACGCAGATTCCGATCCTGACGATGCCCGGCGACGACGACACGCACCCGATTCCGGACCTGACCGGCTACATCACCGAGGGCCAGATCATGATGGATCGGGACCTCAACAGTCAGGGGATCGAACCGCCGGTCAACGTCCTGCCCAGCCTGTCGCGGCTGATGGACGACGGGATCGGCGAGGGCCTGACCCGCGAAGATCACGGCGACGTCTCCGACCAGATGTACGCCGCCTACGCGGAGGGTGAGGACCTGCGCGACCTCGTGAACATTGTCGGTCGCGAAGCGCTCTCCGAGCGGGACAACAAGTTCCTCGACTTCGCCGACCGCTTCGAGACGGAGTTCGTCCAGCAGGGGTACGACACCAACCGCTCGATCGACGAAACGCTCGAGATCGGCTGGGATCTGCTGTCGACCCTGCCGAAAGAGGCGCTCAATCGGATCGACGAGGACCTCATCGCGGAGCACTACCGCGAAGACGAGTCCGAAGCTGCAGAAGTGACGGCCGACTAAAGTCTTCGAGACTACGCCGCTTTTTTCGCCGTGGGTCGCGCGCTCTTGCGAGACCCGTCCGTCGTTTACGCGCAGTCGAGGCGTGCCCGGTTCCGGCGCTGCTCGATCGCCGCGCGTACTCCCTCGGGGTCGTCGATCGCCGAGCGGTCACACCGGAGGTCGATCCACGGTCGCTCGAGGACGAGTTCCTCGTCGGTTAGCGCCACGCTCCCGATGTCGGTCCAGGGAACCAACCGCGTTCCGATCGGCCCCGCGGCGACCAGGCCCGCCTCGTGGATGCGGAGTTCGCGGCTCGTCCGCGCCCCGCCCAGTTCTACGTCCAGCCGGTCGAGCCGTCCGCTCGCCTCGAGTCCCTGAACGAGAAAGAGCAGACCGGACAAGAACCACAGCGCGGTGAGAACCCCGCGTTCCCGAGTGGCGAAACCGATCACGACGTAGCCGACGGCGATCGCGTACAGACACAGCGCCCGGTTGGGCGAGCGCCACCGCCAGGTCGCGACCGGGTCGTCGGGGGTGATCGCCGCCACGTACCGCGTCCGCGCCATCGTGGTGACGACGGCCGCAGA
>NZ_JAQIVI010000088.1 GCF_028618695.1 Natrinema soli
TGGCTCGCGCCGTCGCGGGGTGTGCCCGGCACGCGGACGAGGGCGACCCCAGCGACGCGACCGGTGCGTACTACACGACCCCGCAGGTCTCGCAGCTCGACGACGTGGCGGCCGACGACCTGCTGGCCGATCTCAACGTCATCCGGGGGAAATCCAACTACTCCTGCATCCTGCCGAACGAGCGAAACACGCCGGTCAATCAGGCCCCCTGCGTTCGCGAGCGCGGGTACGACTGTTCCGTCAAACACCGGTGTCCGTACTTCTCCGACCGCGCGATCGCATCGAACCGGGAGATCGCGGCGATGACGCTCGCCTACTTCATGCAGACGGCGGGCAGCGAGGTCTTCCGCAAACGCGACGTCGTGGTCGTCGACGAGGCCCACGGCCTCGCCGAGTGGGCCGAGATGTACGCGACCATTCAACTGGGGCCGCGAACCGTCCCGTTCTGGGACGAGCTGCGCGTCCCCGAGATGGACTCCATCGAGCGAGCCGTCCGCTACGCCGAGAGCCTCGCACAGACCTGTACGCGCCGCAAGGACGACCTGCTCGAGCAGGATCCGCTGTCCCCCGCCGAGGTGAGCGAACGCGATCGACTGCAGGAACTCATCGGCGAACTCGAGTGGTTCGTCTCGGACTTCCGCGACCCGCAGAGTCCGACGACGTGGCTGGTCGATCAGTCCGAGTCGCGCGGTCGCGACGCCGGTTCCGACGGCAGCGATGCCGACGGCGACGAACCGCAGGGCGGCCCGCTGACGATCAAGCCGATGAACCCCGAGAAGTACCTTCAGCACACCGTCTGGGACCGGGGCAACAAGTTCGCCCTCCTCTCGGCGACGATCCTCAACAAGGCGGCCTTTTGTCGACAGGTCGGACTCGATCCCGACGACGTCGCACTGGTCGACGTCGACCACACCTTCCCCGTCGAGAACCGGCCGCTGTACGACGTCACGCAGGGGAAGATGACCTACGAGGAGCGCGACGAGACGACGCCGAAGATCGCCCGCACGATCGTCCGGCTGATGCAACACCACCCCGACGAGAAGGGGCTGGTTCACGCCCACTCCTACGACATTCAGGAGCGCCTCGCCGACCTCCTTTCCGACTTCGGCGTCGGCGACCGGATTCGAACGCACGACCGCGACGGCCGCGACGCCGAACTCGAGGCCTGGAAGGCCAGCGACGAGCCCGACGTCTTCCTCTCGGTGAAGATGGAGGAGGCGCTGGATCTCAAGGGCGACCTCTGCCGCTGGCAGGTCCTCTGTAAGGCGCCCTTCCTCAACACCGGCGACTCGCGGGTGGCACATCGCTTGGAGCAGGGGCAGTGGGCGTGGTACTACCGGACGACGCTCCGAACCGTCATTCAGGCCTGCGGCCGGGTCGTTCGCGCGCCCGACGATTACGGGGCGACCTATCTGGCGGACTCGAGTCTGGTGGACTGTTTCGAGCGCGCCCGGACGGACATGCCGGAGTGGTTCGAGGCGCAGGTCGATCGCATGACGCGCCCCGATCTCCCGACGTTCGAGCCGCAGGCGGCGCTCAGCGGGACGGTGTCGGGTGGCGGAGCCAGTGTCGCTGACGGATCCTCGCGGACGGGACGAAGCGCGACGACGGATACCCAGCGTGGCGACGAGACCGATCGGCAATCGTCGCAGTCGCACCGGTCGCGGAAATCGTCCCGATCGAGCCCGTTAGCGGACGTCTGGGACACGGACGAGTAGAAACTGAGTACGCGGGTTTCGAAGCGCGTGCGCGTTCCGCAGTCGTCTCCGCGCTCACTCGATCGGTCCGCGTGCGACGCGTCCAACCGGTCTCCCTAAAAGAGGGACATCGCGCTCCACGCGATCATCGAGGACATCATGAGGAACGCGAAGATGAGCGCGATGATCTGATTCCTGTTCATGATCGATGTCAGAGGGCCCGCAACTATCAATGTCACGACCGGAGTCGACCGGCTGCCCCTGAGCGCGTCGCGACCTCGAGCGCGCGCTGTCGTTCCCGTGTCCCCCGCCCACCGCTACTCGAACCGCGCGTCGACGACGACGTGGTCGACACCCGCACTGTGACTCTTCACCCGCCGTTTCTCGAGCACCTCGAGTCCGCGCCCGGCCTCGTCGGCGGCCGCCGCGAGGCGCTCG
>NZ_JAQIVI010000089.1 GCF_028618695.1 Natrinema soli
GCTGGGGCGATGCCCGGAAGGCGCTCACCCTGTTCCGGCAGGCCGGCGAGACCGCCACCGAGCGCGGGCTCACGACGGTGACCGACGAGTGCATCGCGGCGAACCTCGAGGCGACCGACCGCGAGGCGACGATCGCGAAACTGCTCGACCTGCCGGTTAATCACTTCCTCGTGCTCACTGGGGTTACCGGGTGGAATCGTGGATCGGCGATCAAACAGCCCGTGACGACGGCCGACATCCACGCGTTCCTGGCCAAGGACGCCTATCCCGCCGAACTTCGCCTCGGCGAGCGCGCGATCCGGGAGGTCGTCACCGATCTCGAGACGATGGGACTGGTCGAGACGTGGATCGACTCGCGGGGCCGTGACGGCCGGGTCAAGCAACTCGAGACGACGTTCGATCCCCAGTGGGTTCACGCCGCGATCGAGCCGTACGCCACGGAGTCGACGTATCTGGCCTCTCTAGAGACGGACTGACAGCGGGCGAGCCGCGGCGTCTGTAACGCCTATAACGCTCTACCACGTATGGGATGGTGGCCCACACCGATGCGCCTGTGAGCATGACGCCACCAGACCACATGCGACGGAACCGGCTTTGGGAACGCTATATCCTGCGCGGAGAGCCGCGTGACGAAGTCGTGCCGGATCTCGCGGCGGAGTTCGACGTTGACGAGGAGACCATCGAGACCGACATCGCCACGGTTGCCGACTGGCTCACCGAGCTTGATCTTATCCGAGAGGAAAGTGGGATCGCCTTAGTTGCCGAACTCCGGGCCAACCGCCAGCACCTCCATCAACTCGCGGACCGGGCGCGCGATGAGGACGACCTCACAAAGGAGCGCAAGATTCGCGAGGAAATCAATCGCTCAATCACCATCGAGCGCCAGCTTCACGACGCCAGCCTCAAGACGACGCCGGCGACCAGTGAGCTCGACCATCTCCTCAAGGATCTAGACTGACCGGCCGCGTGGCGATCGCGACGCGCACCCCCACTGCCGAGTAGCTGGCACTCGATCCCACGAGGTGTGGCCGACCGATACGGGTCCCTGTGAGCCCAAAGGCGTGACGGTGGCAGCTCCGCTCGACTCGAATTGCCCACTGGATGACGCGCACTGTGGATGCGGACACGGCCGCGGCGTGGCCGACAGTTGGAACCGGTACGCCGGCGACGAGTTCGGCGCCATCTGGCTCGACGAGCCCAGCCACGACGAGGCCGACCTCCACGACCTCCTGGAGATGCTCGGCAACAAGCTCAACCGCACGGGGTATCGCGCCGAGGCCGCGACGAAGGACTTCGATGAGGACATCGCCGAGCAACGCCTCGAGTTCGCGGACGTCCTGCCGGACGCCCCTGTTGTGTAGTCGCATCTCGTTTGGGACACGGGAAAAACCTAGCAGGAGCAGTGATCGCCCTCCTGGACCTCGTCCCCTCGAGACGTGACGGCGGAGAGTAGCCCGGTACTGAGGCGGTCGTGGGGAACGAACCGGTGTTGCGCCAGCGGTAGCGTCCCAGCGCGGGCGACGAATAACCAGAATGGATAAATACCGGAGGGTGGCAATGAGTTGCCATGGTGTTTCGCTAGATGTCCCGCAACGAGCCCTCCTCGAACGAGACCATCGAGCGCCAGTACGAAGAGTACGTGATGCCGATCTGGAAGTCGCTAAACGTTCCCATCCGCCGCGCGACCGACTGTACGGTCGAGGACTTCGACGGGAACGAATATCTCGACGTCTTCTCTGGGATCTCGGTGACGAACGTGGGCCACCGCAACGGTGCGGTCGCCGACGCGGCGACGGCCCAGCTCGACGAGTTCGTCCACGGCTGTTCGTACGTCCATCCGAACAGACCGGTCGCCGAACTGGCCGAACGACTCGCCGAGATCGCCCCCGGCGACCTCCGGAAGAGCTTCTTCTGTAACTCCGGGACCGAAGCCGTCGAGGGCGCCATCAAGCTCGCCCGAAAGTACACCGGCAGCAAAGAGGTCGTCGCCCTCGAGATGGGGTTTCACGGCCGGACGCTGGGCAGTCTGGCGCTGACCGGCAATCACACCTACAAACACGACATGGGACCGACGATCAACGACGCGGTCCACGCACCGGCTCCGTACCGCTACCGGTGGCCCGACGAGACGGGGTCGGCCTCCGAGTTCGCGGCTCGCGCTGCCGCCGAGATCGACCACGTGATCGGTACCCATACGAGCGACGATCTCGCCGCGGTCGTCGTCGACCCGATCATGGGCGAAGGTGGTATTATTGTGCCACCAGAAGGCTGGCTCGAGCGGGTCCAGGAGATCGCCCACGCCCACGGCGCGCTCCTCATCGTCGACGAGGTCCAGACGGGCTACGGGCGGAACGGGAGCGATGTTCGCCAGCGAGCACGCCGACGTCACCCCCGATATCCTCACGCAGGCCAAGGGCATCGCGAACGGGCTCCCGCTCGGTGCGTTTACCGCGCCACCGGAGATCGCGGACGCGTTCGACGCGGGCGACCATCTCTCGACGTTCGGCGGCAACCCCGTCGCCTGCGCCGCCGCGCTGGCGACGATCGACGAACTGCAG
>NZ_JAQIVI010000009.1 GCF_028618695.1 Natrinema soli
GGTCGGACGGGGCGACTGACGCCCGTCGCCCTGCTCGAGCCGGTCGACGTCGGCGGCGTCACGGTGTCGCGGGCGAGCCTGCACAACCCCGAGGAGATCGCCGAGAAGAACGTGAACATCGGCGACACGGTCCGCGTCCAGCGCGCGGGCGACGTGATCCCCTACGTCGAGGAGGTCGTCAAGAAGGGGAGCGAGGGGCACTACGAGATGCCCGAGACGTGCCCCGTCTGCGATAGCCCCGTCGAGCGCGACGGGCCGATCGCGTTCTGTACCGGCGGGCTGGGCTGTGACGCGCAACTCCGGCGGTCGATCGAGTACTACGCCGGCGACGACGGCCTCGACCTCGAGGGACTCGGCGAGAAGAGCGTCCGCCAGCTCGTCGACGCCGGCTTACTCGCGTCCGTCGCGGATCTCTACGAGCTCGAGCGCGATGATCTGCGGGCGCTCGAGGGCTGGGGCGAGACCAGCGCCGAAAACCTGCTCGAGGAGATCGAGAGCAGTCGCGAACCGCCGCTTTCCGATTTCATCTCCGCGCTCGGCATCCCGCTCATCGGCCCGACGACGGCACGGGAGCTCGCCCGCGAGTTCGGCAGTTTCGCGGCGTTCCGCGAGGCCGCCGAGGATGACCCCGATCGACTCGAGGACGTCGACGAAATCGGCGACACCGTCGCCGAGACGATCCACGAGTTCTTCGCGAGCGAGGCGAACGCCGCCGTCGTCGATAGCGTACTCGAGCACGTCTCCCCGCAAGAAGTCGGCATCGACACCGGCGGCGACGAACTCGCGGGACTGACGTTCGTCTTCACCGGCTCGCTCGCGGAGATGACCAGAGGCGACGCGCAGGAACTCGTCGAAACCCACGGCGCGAACGCGACGGGAAGCGTCTCAGGAAACACGGATTACCTCGTGGTCGGCGAGAATCCCGGCCAGACGAAGCGCGATGACGCCGAGATCAACGACGTGCCGATCGTCGACGAGGACGAGTTTCGTGAGTTACTCGCAGAGTACGAGATCGATCTCGAGTAGCCGCTCGAGATGGGCGTGAGTACTCCCGAGACACTCATTCTCCGTCCGTTTCCAGATGATCATCCACCGCGGTGGCGCGCGCTGTAGTGCGGTGAGTCGACGACGAACCGCACTGCGAACTCGTGCGAGGGATGAGCGAACGCTAGTGAGCGAATCGGCTGGGGAGGGTGTGGCTTCTCCGTGTTGCCAGCAGGAGCAGAACACGTGATTCGAATGGGTTAGCTACAGAGAGATAACGAAAACTTCGCTGATGGATGGTTGATTACCGACGAGTGAGCACCACGAAGACCGCGATCACGGCGACGACGACGCCGATAATCGTCGGGACGAGCTGTCCGGAGCCCCACTCCCAGCCCAGCACCTGCGTGCCGACGATCGCCACGAGCGCGACGGCCGCGCCGATCGCTGTCACGAGCGGAGACGAGTTCCGGCCGAGCGAGAGTGCCATAATAGACTGTTGCCGGTTTGACACCATAAATATACTGGCGAAACCCGCTGCGATCGCTCAGGTCGGCAGACGCTCGGCGATCACCACCAGCGCTCCCGTCCCTGCGCCGCCCCCTCGAGGACGGGCAGCGTCACCGCCTCGAGGTCCGGAAACGCCGTTCGAATCTCCGCAAGTCGCTCCTCGTGACGTGCCCGCCGCGACTGACAGCGCGGACAGCCGTCGTGGGGGTCCTCGAGCACCCGATTCACCACCAGCCGCTCGACCGAC
>NZ_JAQIVI010000090.1 GCF_028618695.1 Natrinema soli
GAGAGGAGTCCGGCCGCCTCGAGCTCGCCGGCGTACTTGCTCACCGTCGGCGGCGAGACGTCGAGCGCGTCGGCGAGATCGCCGGCGGTGGCGTCGGCGTTCAGGAGGAGTTCGATCAGCATTCCGCGGGGCGTCTCCCGTCGAAGGTAGCCGAGTGCGCCCTTCTCGAACTCGTCGAATCGATCGGCGGTGACGAACCGCTTGTAGTCGCCGTCTCGATAGCGCTCGATGGCGTCCAGTTCCTCGAGCCGGCGCAGGTGGTGTTGGGTCTCGCCGGTGCCCAGCTGCAGGTCGTCGCGGATCTTCGAGAAGTGCGCACCGGGCGTCGTGGAGAGATAGCCTGCAATCGCGTCGCGCGCGTCGCTTTCACCCGTATCAGCCGCCGCTGAATCCGATCGTCCGACCAGCGGGGAGGCGGCGCCGAGGGCGGCGAATCGGCGCAGGGTCGCTCGTTTATCGTCGTCGACCCCATCGGATCCTGTCATACCTACCTACCGTCTCCAAGGACGCGACACGTAAAACAGGTTTCGCTCCGCTTTGTTCTCCGAGTATTACTGGTTAGGGATCCAATACGAGGATCGAACCGATGGACGCGGCTCGGGGAGAGACGACTTCACCTCGTCACCGTCCGGGCCCGAGACGAGGGATGGCTCGAGACCGGTTCGAGCGTGTGAGCGTCGCTCGAGAGTTCGCGACACGAACTGCGAAAAGAGCGTTGCGAGGCGACCCTATGCCGACTATGAACCGATCCTGCACCGACCGTGTCGGCGGGTCGTGGCCGTTCAGTCGTTCGTCGACGGGTCGTCTTCCGCGTCGGCCGGCATTTCGGTGCCGCCGTCGGTCTGACCCTGGAAGTCCTGATCCATCTCCTCGATGACTTCGTCGGGATCCGTGATGTTCGCCGGATCCTTCCCTTCCTTGATGGCCTGGGCTTCCTGTTCCATCGCTTCGACGTCCATGTCCGCTTCCTGGTCGATCTCGCCGATGATCTCGGCGATATCGTCCAGGCCAATCAGTTCGCGGGTCTCGTCGTCGAACTCGCGGCTCTCGAGGTCCGTCCCGTCTCCTTCCACGTCGCTGCCCGAGAGGTGCTTGCCGTAGCGGCCGACCAGCGAGGTGAGTTCCTGGGGCATGACGAACGTCGTCGACTCGCCCTGTCCGATGTCGCCGAGCGTCTCCATCCCCTTGTCGATGATCGCGCGTTCGCCCATCGACTCCGCGGAGCGCGCACGCAGCACGGTCGAAATCGAGTCACCCTGCGCCTCGAGGATCTGACTCTGCTTTTCACCCTGTGCGCGGATGATCTCGCTCTGTTTGTCACCTTCGGCCTTCTCGACCGCGCTGCGGCGTTCACCCTGGGCCTCGAGAATCATCGCGCGGCGTTTCCGCTCGGCGGAGGTCTGTTGCTCCATCGCGCGCTGGACGTCCTTCGAGGGGTTGACCTCGCGGACCTCGACCGACTCGACGCGGATCCCCCACTCGTCGGTGGGCTCGTCGAGTTCGGTGCGGATGCGGGCATTGATCTCCTGGCGCTTGTTCAGCGTATCGTCGAGTTCCATGTCACCCAGCACGGCGCGCAGGGTCGTCTGGGCGAGGTTCGAGACGGCGCGCTTGTAGTCGTCGACCTGCAGGAACGCCTTCTTGGCGTCCATCACCTTGATGTAGACGACGGCGTCGGCCGTCACCGGCGAGTTGTCGCGCGTGATCGCTTCCTGCCGGGGGACGTCCAGCGTCTGGGTTCGCATATCGAACGCGTACGTGTTCGAGACGAACGGCGGGACGAAGTTGATCCCCGGCTCGAGCAACTTGCGGTACTCGCCGAAGACGGTGAGGGCACGTTTCTCGTAGGCGTCGACGATCTCGATTGCGCTAAGCAGGGCAGCGATAACGACGACGAGGACGAGGGCACCGACGACTAACAGGGCAGCCTCGGCGGTCTGCATTGGAACCAGTGGTACCACCATAGTCCGGAGTTACGGGGGTGGGGAGAAAAGCGTTCCCTTATTTTGCCAACATATGCGATTTCATCGCACTACTTATCCCGACTGCTCGGTCTCCGTTTCGGAGACCGACTCGTCGGTGTCGTCCGCGTCGGGTTCAGACACTGGCGCATCGATATCGTCCACCTCAGTTTCCGCCGTCGGTTCGTCGCCGACGCTGCCGGTCTCGTCGGCACTCGCTCCATCGTCGGAGTCGGACGCCGTGTCCTGTGCGAGCGCGCGATCGATCTCGTCCTCGCCGATCGCACCGACGGATTCGACCGTCAGCACGTTTCCGCCACCCGGATCGAGGACGATGATCTCCTCGTCCTCCTCGATCGTGCCGTCGGTCGTCCGCGCGCTGTAGTAGGGGGCGAACCCGCCATCGTCGAGTTTGACCTCGCCGCTTCGGGTGGTGACGGTCTCGGTGACGTACCCCATCCGTCCGGAAAGCGAGTCCGAATCCGTCGTCCGACCGGACCCCTTCCCGCCGTAGAAGTCGAACTCCCGGTAGACGTACGCCGCGGCGAGTCCGATCACGAGTGTCAGTCCCGCCAGCGCGAGCACGTTCGCGACGGGCGGAAAGAGAAGCCCGATGAGTCCGGCACCGACCAGCGCGATTCCGATGACGATGAGGTGGGCACCCGGAGAGAGGGCCTCGAGGACCATCAACACGAGTCCCGCAACCAGCAACAACAGCGGTGTGTTCCCGACGAGAGATTCGACCATGTGCGGGGGTTGGGGCTTGTCCCGATTAAATGTTTACCGCATTTCACAAGTGATTTTATCGAGGCGGCGAGGAGTGACACCGATTTCGGAACCAAAAAGGCGGCTACACGACCCGGCGACGGCACGCCGGAACGGAATCGTCAGACCAGAATCATCACGAGCCGAGCGATGACGAGCATCATCGCGACCGCACCCAGCAGCACGAACAGCGCGTTCTCGAGGTCCGGATCGCCGCCCTCGATCGGCGTCGAACTCGGTTCGGGCCCGTATTCGTCGTCCTCGGACGCGTCGTCTTCGTCGGTGTCACGGTCGTCGCTCCCGCCGGAGAGGTCGATGGGGATCCGGTCCCATCCCTCATCGCGGTCCGTCTGAGCGCCGTCGTTCGGTCGGTCGAGCCGATCGGGGTCACCCCATTCGTCGTCGCCGGACGCACCCCACTCGTCGTCCCCGCTCCCGGACGGTTCATCTCTCATACTCGTCCGTATTGGTCCGGTCGTCAAAAAGCCGCGGTCCGACCGTCGGTCACGGCCGAGTCGGTTCAGGGCCGTTGGGACCGGTCGCCGATGTGCCCGCCGTAAACGACGCCGCGTTCGGCGTCGACGGTGACCGTCTCGCCGTCCCCTAGCTCCGTGATATCGGCATCGCTGATCATCGGGATCCCCAGTTCGCGCGCGACCAGCGCCGGATAGCCGGTCATTCCTCGCTCGGCGTTGACGATGCCGGCGATCCGATCCGTCTCACCCGTGAACTCCTCGTCGAACGCCGCGGGGAGGACGAGAATGGCTCCCTCGGGGACGCCCGACAGGTCGCCGTCCGACAGGCGAACGATCGGCCCCGTCGCTCGGCCCTCGACGACGACCTGTCCCGTCGTCAGCGCGTCGGCGGCGACGTGAACCTTCAGCATGTTCGTCGTGTTCGCCCCCTCGAGGTCGGTCATCATCCCGCAGAGGACGACGACGGTATCCCCGCTCTCGGCGACGCCGGCGTCCAGTGCGGCCTGGACCGCCTTCTCGACGACGGCGTCGGCTCCCTGGTCCGAGACCGGCGCGTACAGCGGCGTCACGCCCCACGTCAGCG
>NZ_JAQIVI010000091.1:0-26053 GCF_028618695.1 Natrinema soli
CCAACCCCTGTTGTCCTGATTCACGCACAGGGGCTTCAAAGCAGGATTTTCATAGAGTCATTGTATGACATACTCCACAAGTTAGCCCCTCTGTTGTGGAAACGTTTCCACCTCTGCTTCGGCTTGGAAAATTGGCGCACCTGCGCCAGGTTTCCACTATTCTCCGTATTCGACTGGATAGACGTATCTACAACTGTGCTTTAGGGACTCGAGGGGAGGTTCGAACGGATAGGATGGGGGTCCTCGAGCGAGATCTGTTGTATTGAAAGGGTCGGTGGCCAACGGCAGGGGGGCGACAACGCGTCGGGTTACCGTTGAGTGTGATGGATCCCCTGCCGTGTTACCATTCATGATTCTCACAGGTGATAAAGTTACACCCTAACGAGCCAGGTGTAGGCAGAACGGGGGTTGCTCGAGTCGTCGATAGCATTGAAAATGCCTTGTTGAACGCAAGACTGCGTCGGGGTGGTGTCGATCACTCACGGTTTTACGACCTCAGAGACCGGTTCTTGGAGTCAGAAGATGCAGTAGCTGTCGCTAGCGGTGTTCCCCGAAGGGTCAGGATTATGGTATCTTGCACCATTGTTCCAGTGACGACGGCGATGCCTCTCCCAGATACGTCCAGAGAAGAGGGAGCAGGCGGCGAGCCCTAACTCGCCGCCTGCGTTAGGTTATGCACGATGCACTTGCGAGTCAGCTCCCGGAACTGGCCATGCCAGCTCCGGGAGCGAAGCTTCTCGCCGTCGTCTTCCTTCAACTGCGAGAAGCCTGTTTCACTCATCCAGCGTTGATTGTAGTCATCATCGTTCATCCGGGCGTTGTGCGCCTTCTGCAACGGTGTCTGCTCTCTGTGCTTGATCACCGGTCGCGTTGACTCGAAGCGACACTCCTCACGGAAGTCGCTCCACGAGTAGTTTGCGTCAGCGGATAATACACGCAGGTCTTCCGCGTTCCGGCGGAAGACCTGCATCCCGATATGGCCGTCCCACGACTTCTGCGTCGTGTAGTGAACGTCCTTGATTGCCAGCGAGTTCACGTCGATCAAGATCGTTGTCTTCATCGATTGGAACGAGTAGTTCGCGCGGTCGCGGTAGTGGTAGCTGGTTTGATCGCGCTGGAAGCCACTCGCGTCAATCGCGCCTTCATCACTCCAGCCCGCCTGCTCCGCCGAAGCGCGGAGCAGGCGGCAGAGTTCACGCATCCGGTACTCTTGTTCCCACCGGCAGAACGAACTGTAGTGCGGTGCCTTGTCGAGGCCAAACGTGGCGAGGACACCGGGCATCTCGTTGAGGTAGTCCTCGGTCTCACGGAGGCTTTTCTCTAGTTCGACGCGGAAGAGAATCAACGCGATCTGTACCCACTCGGCGTACCCGTCCGCGCCGTCCGGCGCGGCGGGTACGTCCGGATCATCAACATGCTGTTTAGCAAGATTTCGACACATCCACGCTAGCCGTCTGAGCGATGCCATATCGCCAGACGGCGTTCATTTCCCGGTTAATCTGGCGGAATATCACGGTGAGAGCGTCAGAGATTGTTGTCATTCGGCGGCAAAACAAGGCAATTGAAAAGCTACGTCGGGAAGTGGTAACCGAGGTAGCTTAAGCCGTTCTCGGCAGAGGGCATGTTGGATGACGACGCGATCCCCCTGCATGCAGACTAGATTACTGTATTACAATAAGTCCTCTCAAAGAAGATAGTGCTCGAGCGGGATCTGTTGTATCGAAAGGGTAGGGGTGGGTGGGGTGACGGCAGGGTGTATGGGATAACGCGTCGGGGCAGACAACCCGTCGGGCGCATATGCCATTCGGTGCAATGAGTGCCCTGCCGTATTACCGCCCTTGTCCCCATGGGTAATAAAATTGCACTATAATGAGTCAGGTGTAGGCAGAACGAGTTACTCGAGTCGTCGATAGGACTGAGAAGCTACGTCGTGGAAGAGTGACCGACGTAGCTAAATCCCAGGGCAGGGGGTTGGGTTGGATGTCGACGTGTTCCCCTGCATGCAGACTATATTACTGAGTTACAATAAGCCCCCTCAAAGAAGGTAGCGCTCGAGAGGGATATATTGTATTGAAAGGGTAGGTGGGGTGGGTGACGGCAAGGGGCGACAACACGTCGGGAAGACAACTCGTCGGGCGCATACGCCATTTGGTGCGATGAGTCCCTTGCCGTATTACCGTCCATTTCCCCCATAGGTAATAAAGTTGCACTATAACGAGCCAGGTGTAGGCAGAACGGGGGTTACTCGACCTGTCGATCACACTGAAAAGCTACGTCGGGAAGTGGTGACCGTCGTAGCTAAATCCTCTGAGGCAGGGAGTTCAATGGTGATGTCCACGCATTCCCTGCATATAGACCAGGTTGCTATATCACAATAAATCCTTAGGGTGAGTGTCGCGCTCGAGTGGTGGGTGCTACGGTTCGGGAGTCCTTCTCTTATATCGAATCGCGGTACCAGACTGTCCCTGATTTTCACAAATCGCATCGGGAATAGTATTAAATTTATCTAATCTACCATATAGACAGAGAGGTTTTGACGGTCCTCAAGAGAAACTCTACTTACGCATCATTGACTCAATGTCATTACTACACAGTGAGTAAGTTGCTGGTTGCATAGGTTCACTGCATATGTATCGAAACGATGTATGCAACAGGGGCCTCTGCCTCTGACGAGTATATCTTTCAACAGGAATGCCAAAAGCACACCGAAATTGGATTTTCTCTTTAAGTGATTCTCGCTTCGAGGAGCGAACCGATGTTTCGGACGTCACTGTCCCCGGACATTCCTATCGGCTGGCATGGGTGAACGGGGTATCCGGATCAGTCACTGCGTCCTCAACGACCATGCATTTCCTCAGCGTGTGTCAGGAAGCTACTTAAAGAGTGAGACGCGGTCGCCAATCGAGCGACTGTGGTGTCCACGTTAGTGTAGAGCACATCTCGGCATCGAGTGCGATATCCGTCCTCAGTAAATTGACAACCAGAACGGTCCGAACAGTGGGTGGCTGCCAGGGATTTGACCTCTTCGCTCCCTCGTGAGTGCTTCACTTTCGGAGTCCCTGGGGTAGCTATTTGAAGTCAGCCGGGCAACACGAGAGTGATTACAATGTCCGAAAACTACGGATTCGTCGACGTTGAGGCGGCCGAGCACGAACCGAACCCGGACCCGACGTCGGGCATGGCGTTCGGCAAACTGACCGAGACGCTCGAGTGCGAGGAGATGCGCCTCAACACCTGTACCATTCCGCCCGGCGACGCGGGACCGTATCACAAACACGAGTCCCAGGAGGAAGTGTACATCCTGCTCGACGGCCCCGGGCACGTGAACGTCGACGGCGACCTCGTTGAGGTGCCCGAGAGCGGCATCGTTCGACTGCCGGCGGACACCCCCCGAAAATTCGTCAACGAGACCGACGAGGAACAGCGCTGGCTGATGGTCGGTGCACCGCCCGTCGGCACGGTCGACGACATGGGCGAGTTCGTGATGGTCGAGGAGTAGTTACAGGTCCGTCTATCGGAACGAAGGAGACAGCGGGGAGTACCGGTGCCCGGGCGGCTGGTTCGATGCCCCTCGTTGTAACGTTCCGTTCGGGCTATTCTAGTCCGGATCCCCCACGTTCTCTTCGACCCTGTACTCCGTTATCTCTCTCACCAAGTCGAACGGAAGGGGTTCATCGAGTGGAAATTTCACGGAGCCCTTCCCTCTCTCATACGTCGACAGTTCTTCTTCGAAAGCTGTCATTCCGGATGGTGTTGGATAAAAGCCGATGTGTTCGTCGAACGCCGCGAAATGCACTACTATCCCTTCTTGTTCGAACGTGGGAATCTGATAACTGATGGTCTCTTCGGCGTTCGGAGCGGCTTCACGTATCGTCCGTCTGAGTTCCTCCAACGTTTCCTGAATCTCTGCTGGGAACGTTTTGATGTATTCGTCGATGGTTTCGAACTCGTCGTCGGAGGAACTCATATTGTTCTTCGAGAAACTTGAACGGAAAACGAGATAACACTTGGGGTGGCCCACTGACAGTTGAATTCCGTTCTATGGCCGAGGTAGACGTGAAGGAATCATGGCTGCCCATGCTAGGCTCCCTGAAAGCAGCGGGCGCGCTCGGACTGCTGATCGGAATCGTCGTACCAGTGCCATCGGTCGCGACGGCCGCCGCAGCCGGCCTCGTTGTGTACTTCGTCGGTGCCGCCATTGTCCACATACGCGCTGGCGATTACTTGGGTGGGCATCACGTGCTCCTTTTGCTAGCCGTGGCCACCCTAGTGTTGGACCTGGCCTCGTGAACTGCCCCGGGAGAGGTCGTCGAATCCGATTCGGCGATCCACCTCCGGTTCCGTGTCAGCTCGCATGGGGGCGAACCATGAGGAAACTCGTCGTCGAAATCAAGGTCACACTCGATGGAGTCTTCGATAAGCAGGCGGAGTGGCAAATGCAGTTCTGGAATAGGCGCTGACTCTTCCCGGACGGTACCTCTAGAGCGTACAGCCGAGTTTTTCGTTTACTGCTGCTAAACCGAGTCTTGCACCCATAGCAGCAAACGTCTCGCCGTGCGAACTTTCCCTCCATTCTGGCTCTGTTGAAACCCTCAAAGTGTTACAGATTCGGCCAGTAGATTGACCGAGAAGATGGCTTATGGCGGACTGGTAGTGGATAACCTATATACCGCCAGAACGCTTCCTTTACAGGGGTTGAAAAGATGAAGACCCAATACTACACAGCAACGAGCGTCGACGGTTACCTCGCCGATGAGGATAACTCACTCGACTGGCTCTTCCAGTTCGGCGAGATTGAGGAGATCGAGGGTGTGAAGGACGACTACCCGCAGTTCATAGACTAGATTGGTGCCGTAACCATGGGATCGACGACCTACGAGTGGATCATCGAGCATGAAAACCTACTGGAGGACCCTGAAAAGTGGCCGTATGAGGTTCCAGTGTAGGTGTTTAGCAGTCGGAAATTGCCGATGGTTGATGGTGCGAACATTCGCTTCGTGCAGGGGGATGTTGTACCTATCCATGGGGATATGGTGAAGGCCGCAGACGGCAAGAACGTCTGGCTTGTCGGTGGTGGTGACCTCGTCGGCCAATTCCATGATCACGGTTTACTCGACGAGCTGATTCTCAGCGTTGCTCCCGTCACGCTCGCTTCGGGCGCACCACTCTTGCCGCGCAAGATCCCCACCCCGCCCCTGAAACTGACTAACGTGAAAAAATATGGCGATGTTTTCGCGGTTCTAACCTATGAGGTGCAACAGGCCCGTGAGGGCTAATCAATCGAACTCCTTTTCCTCTATCTACCAAACGGCTGTCCCCAACAGGTCATGTCTGACCAATAGAATTTCAACAGAGCCTCCATTCTACGTCGTCTGTATTGACTACTGTCGGAGTATTGATCGGTCTCTCCGCTATGAATTGGGATGGATCACTATTATCATGGTACCGGGGCGATGAGCGCGGCCATGTAACGGAAATCTGCGACACCAATGTGACTCCCGAACAAAATCGTACCGCGAGCGAGATGAGAGTTCGTCGCGTTCGCTGGCCTTCCACGGCGATTCGTGACGACACCATCGAGAATCTCAGCCTTGGACGGAATGACGAGGGCAAGATATGGCATGAGGCCAGTAGTACTTTCGTAAGCCACGTCAGAGCACACTCATGCCCAAATCACCTCCGTTCACTGGCCACTCGTCGCCAGCAGTCTGGCCTGGCTACGCGGCAGGCGCGTGGGCGCTTCTCTTCACCCTTCCACACGTGTACTGGGCGCTCGGCGGCACTGTCGGGCTTGCAGGTCGCTCGATGACTGGGACGTTGTTGCTGGTGAATCTCGTTGCCATACCGTTGCTCCTCGTCGCTGCGGGTGGCGCCCTCGGAACCGTCCAATCGTGGGGCCAGATGATTCCCTGCTGGGTGTTGCTTCCCACCGTCTGGGGCACAAGCGTGGTGCTGAGTGTGCGGGGAATCGGCGGTCTCGTCCAACGCAGTTTTTCGGGCGAACTCATTAGAAATCAACCTCTACTCAGTCTGTTTGCTGACCCGTGGTTCGTGTTTGGAGGCGTGCTTTTCGGTGTGGCAGCGTGGGCCTACACCCGGAAGTCGCGTGACGAATCTAAGCTGAAGTCCGGCAGGTAGACCTCTCATGCGAGACGGACAGCAAAACCAATCTCACTACCCTAAGTTTCGGAGGAAACTATGCATGACAAATCTAGCTAGCCGACTTCTGTCTAGTAGGGGTTGCTTTGCGTTAGGGGCCAGAATCAGATAGGCAGATTGGCTCTGGTGAATCACTGGACGGTGGTGGCCTTCGGTAGAAAATACATCGTTCAAGACAGGACTATGAACGGTTTTGATTACAACTCCTCTGTTACAATGTATCGAGATGAGCGGCCCGCTATTTCCTTATCACTCAATGTACTGCGGCTGGAGTGATCAGGAAACTATTCGATAGGATAGACTACTCCCGTACCTCATCGATACTGTCGGACACGTCCTTCATTTGAAGGTCCGTGTACGACTCGTGAGTGGTTTCGATCGATTTGTGACGTAACGCCTCCTGAGCCTTTTCAGACATGCCGTTGGCGTACAAGTCGCGCCCAAGCGCCCGTCGTGCGCCGTGCAGTGTGAGATAATCGTAGTCGCCGTCAGGATCGATGTTCGCCTCTTCCGTGAGTCGTTTCAACAACCGGCGAACGCCCTCTTTCGAGATCGACGGCGGTGGTACCTCGTGTTCCCAGTGTAGCCGCTCGAGGACCGTAGTCTTTCCCTCGTCACCCCGAGACTCGAGTGCGGAAGATACCCGTTCGTCGCCGAGTATCGCCTCGAGTGCGTCCTTTTTCGATCCGTAGTGGCCGGTCGGGAACACGGGCCACTCGTCGGTCGGCGGCTCGAGGTAGTCGTACCAGCGCTCGAGGACGCTATGAACGCTTTCGGGAAACGGTGCGTCTTCGTACTCGCGAGACTTTCCGTACACTTCGATGAGCCGCTTTTCGAAATCGACGTCCGACCAGCAGAGCCCGGGCCGTTTTTCGTCTTTCGGATCGGCGAACAGTTCGGCCCCACGAGCGCCGGTCTCGCCGAGCATCACCACGATCGCCCGGTCGCGCATCGCCGTCTTTGTGTCGGTGCGGATGGTCCCCTCGAGCGCCATGTCGACGCGCTTGGTCGCGTAGGCTTCGAGTTGCTTTCGGTCGTCCTTGCTCCAGTACTGTGTCTTTCGCTTCCCGTCGTCTTGGGGGAGCGGGTCCATCGCCGTATTCGTGTTCGCTGGATTCGTCTCGAGGTACTGTTCGCGGACACACCACGAAAGGAACGCCCGGACGTAGGCGAAGTACGTCTGTGCCGTCGACGCCGCGAGTTCCTCGTCGATCTTGGACCGGTCGTACAGGGACTCGCTGTAGTCGCGGAGATCCTGGTCGGTCAGCTCGCTCACGCGATCGACGCCGCGTTCGTCTTGGCAGTGGTCGGCGAACGCAACCAGCGGTGAGCGCATGGTCGTCTCCGAGCCGTCGGCTTTGATCTTGTACTTCAGGTAGTCTTCGACCGCCTCTTGGACGGTCGTTCCCTCGGAGTTACGGCCTCTTTTGCTGGGAGGAGACATTCGTATGTGGGGTACAGTATCGACCCTCGTAAAGTCCCTTGGTTAAACTGGTCTTTAATCAAGTAACATGAATAGGGTCTAATTCGCTTGTTTTTGGTATGCTCGAGTGGTCTACGGTACAGCACCACATTCTATAAACCGTATAACGCTGTAGAGACTGCAGCCGGTTCCTCAACACCCGACTCGAGTAGTGAGTCATCTGAAAACGATAGTCTCAAGCACACCGGCGGCCTGTGCGGCCTCAATTCGGTCGTCGTGCGAGCTCCGAATGCGGTGGCCGGAGGGACGCTGGCATTTCGACCGACCCCCGTACCACAATCCGGGCATTCGACCTCGCGAGTCGCTTCGTCGCGTTCGTCGTATGCGCAGTCAATCCGGCCGATGGATCGGAACTCAAGCCCTGCCGGGAACTGTCTTGGTTCGCAACGATCGACAACTGGCAGACGGCGATCCGGGAGTTGAACGGCGCGATGGAGAGCGGTCACCTATACCGTGTGAGGTCCAAGGTGAGAACAAATGAGTAACGTTACAATCTGAGGTCGGCTAGATCGATTCGTCATGCACGGACACCTGCGAAATTTAGCCCAGAATTATTTCAGGATTAGACATGCATGAGAAATCCATCTACCTGACTTCAGATAACCTCGAACGCAACCCCAACGTCGCCCAGATCGGCATGCTCGATGCCGCCGACGTGACCCTGATCTCTCTGGGATCACGTTCTGTGAGCGGCGGCTTTCTCTGCGTCATAAATAGATAATTTCAGTCTATCTGTAATCGCCATCAATATATTAAAGGTATTAGGCGTGTAGAACCACCCTGACGTCGCCCTGAAGAACTTACAATCAGGCCGAATACAGCCAGTTCCAAGCGATTATTCGACCACCTCGTTGTCTCCAGAAACGAAGAGATCGTGAATCCAGTGTTCGGCGTCGTGTGCGCTGGGCATATTCCGCTATCTTTGATCCCTAGGTATATCCAGGTCACAATGAACATGTTCTCACTAATCACCAAGTTGAATCTCCTCGTAGTATAGATCATGATGATCCAGCAGTTGAACAGAGATACGGATGATTCTCTATGAGTCAGCTCAGCGTTTTAGTCGTCGGAGCGACTGGACACCAGGGTGGGGCAGTTGCTGATCACCTGTTATTCAGCGAGTACTGTGACTTTGACGTTCACGCGCTGACTCGTAGTCCTGAGAGCGACCGTGCGCAAGCGCTCGCCGACCAGGGAGCGACAGTCGTCAAAGGAAATCTCATTGACAAAGACGATCTCAATCGAGCAATCAAAGCTGTCGACGCGGTGTACTGCGTCACGACTGGAGGGAACGGTGGGGCTGACGCCGAGGTCGAACAAGGAACGAATATTGCCGAGGTTGCGGCTGACGCTGGTGTCACACACATCGTGTTCAGCTCTGCCCGGGGGGCCGAGCGTAACACCGGAATTCCTCACTTCGAGGCGAAATATGCGGTCGAACAGCGCATTCGTGATCTCGAGCTTCCCGCAACGATCATCCGGCCGGTGGCCTTCATGCAGAACTACGAATACCAGCGCGAGGCAATCCTGAACGGCACCCTCGCATCTCCCCTGGATGAAGGTGTATCACTGCAATTGGTCGATACCGAAGACATTGGTACACTCGCCGCAGCTGCGTTCGCGAAACCCGAGGAATATATCGGTGAGACCATCGAACTGGCTGGTGATGAACATACGCTTGAAGACGCCGCCGAGATCTTTACCACCGTGACCGGGACCGATGTCGAAGCACAGCACGTTCCAATTGAGGTCGCGCGTGAAGAGATCGGAGAGAGTTTGACCATGATGTTTGAGTGGCTCAACGACCACGGATTCGACAACAACACCGAGACACTGGAACGCGACTATGACATCGATCTCACCCGACTCGAAACGTATCTCCATCAACATGGGTGGGCCAGTGAACGAAACCAGACAAACAAATGACTCCCGTAAATAATCAAAAGGTCACTGAGTACGCAGAACAGGTCATCGAAACGGTATCGTCGTGGCCGGAAATCACGACAGGAAACGGGCGGTTCAATTCAACAACCTTCCAAATAGAAGGTAGAGACATCGGGCACGTCCATTCATGGGGACCGGTGGATATCGGGTATCCGCAACCCCTCCGCAATCAGTTGGTCGCCGAGAAGCACACGGAAAAACACCATGTAGTGCCGGATTCAAACGCGACCACATTCCACATCGAAGCAGCAGACGATGTCGAGCAGGCAATCGTCCTGCTCCGACTCTCGTATCTCTACCAGATATTGGTGCTCCAGAAACGTGGCGACGGTGACGCCGAACTCACTGCTATCGACGTGAACGACGAGCTTGCAGGCATGGAAATGAGTGAGGATATCCGAACGATTTTCGAGGACATCCGCAGCTGATAACGACAGAGAGAATGCAGATATCCATGCATGACCAACACAAAGAGCACACTTCCAACCGAGGATTATGATCTTCTCTCAGGCTGGACGACTCTCTCAACCTGAAAATTTTCACGAGTCAGGTATATGTAGGTGTCATTTCCACTATTCGGTTACGACTTACATTCGACCACGTTGTATTAGCGAATGGGCGTGGAAACCTGGTAGTTGACTCGGTGCTTGCCACGACGAGAGTCGAAAATGGGCCTGACTGAGTCCGATAGAGCAAGGTGGTTTCGGGAGATTCAAAGACGCCCTTGAGTCAGGGATAATTGGATGGATACCCCCATCGATCGTCAGGTCGCATGAAGCGTAGACCGGTACTCGGTGCTGTCAGTATTGGCATCCTGCCGGCCACGGGTTGTATATCGCAAGCAATTCCGTATAACAATCCATCGAACAAACCCAAAAACAGAAGTATGACGGACTCCCCCACCGAACGACACAACTTCTAGGACCGAAATGAATGGAACTGAACGCGTGTCGTCGCACCTGAACAGGTTCAGTAGCACTTGTTTAAATCATCGGCTCGTAGGATTCCACATATGCCTAGCGCTCAGCTCAAATTCAAACTCCCAGATGGGCCGGCAACCCTCTCAACGGAGCGCCCGGACGACGACTTTCGGGTCCTTGCTACCCGTGCAACGGCGACGAGTCTGCGGGTGGTCCTCGAAGTCCGAACGTCAGATCCGACAGCTATCGTTCGCCACCTCGACGATGCGTCCTGGTTACCCGCCTACGAGATCCTTCACACCGACGAGCGAACGATGCTCATCGAATACTCTCTTCAGTCCCATCCGTCGCTGCACCGTGCAATCCTCGCCTCTGGCCACCTCCTTCAATTTCCCCTTGACTTCCAAGATGGCTGGCTCGTTAGCGAACTGATAACGTCACACGAGCGGCTGTCACGGCTCAAGGACGCATTCGAAAGTGAGGGCATCGCGTATCAGCTGGACTCGGTCAGGCAGTCGACAGACCCAATCAGTTTGTTGACGGAGCAGCAACACCGGTTCGTTACCGAGGCGGTTGAACGAGGTTACTACGATACGCCACGCGAGTGCACCCTCACCGAACTCGCAACCGAACTCGACGTCAGCAAGTCGGGAGCGAGCGGGATACTCCACCGGGCCGAAGGGCGAATCATCAAGCACTTTCTTGGCGTGTCGGTCTGAGCCCCGCGTGTTGGGTGGAGACGGCCGGAAGGCGCATCGATCGGCCACCATTTGACACCGGTGTGGCCTTCAGATGAGGGACAGCGGTCCGACACCGCTTTTGCACATGTTCACATCAACGGCTACGTCATTTGCGTCCGTATACTCTATCTGATGTCAAGTACTGTGACGCCCCAAACGGTTTCCGAGTACAGTCCTAGCCGACAGGCGGAACTACTGCGGTGGAGGAACGAATGACTCAATCCGAATCCCACGTCTTTCGAGTCGACAAATTCGCCGTCCCCGACGAGGCGCGCGATGAGTTCCTCCGTCAACTTCTGAGTAAGGAGGACACGATCAGAGCCCAACCAGGATTCGTTCAGACTTTCGTGCTCGAACAATCCAGTGGTCCCGGCGAGTTCAACTTCGTGACTATCGTCGAATGGGAGAACCAGGACGACTTCGAAAACGCTCGGGAGACGATCGGAGCCCTGCACGAGCGCCGCAATTTCGACCCTCAAGAGCTGTTCTCTAGGCTCGGAATTGAGGCGGACATCGCGACATATACTCAGATCGACGAGTAGCGGAATCTGCTCGCTTTCGTAGCACTCCTTCTGTGGTTCAGCGGCGGCACTCTCTCTGTTTATGCCCTGTAGATATGTATGAACAGTGTCTTATTTGGTATACAAACTCCAAAAATCTCCATCTGGCGAATTCTTGCTCCCCTTCGGGGACGTTCACGACGCGCCCCGATGGGTCAACGTGGTCACATGCAGCGAACACGTGGAATGTTGCTCCAGCCTATGTTGAAGGGCTGATCCGTCCAGGCAGTCACAAAATCTTCGAGGAATCAGCAAACGGCTTGCAATCAACGAACACCGTGTTAGACGCTTCATTAGCGAAAGTCCATGGAAACACGAGACTATCCAGAATTATCTCAACCAGCAGATCCCAGAGACGATCGCATTGTCAGTGGCGATGCTGATCGTCGACGATGTTGACATCCTCAAATAAGGTCATCAGAGTGTGGGTGTCAAGTGTCAGTACGCCGGATCAATTGGGAAGATCGCTTCTTGTCAGGTCGGTGTTGACCTCGTGGCGGCAGTTCCGGGCGTGGTCCGTCAAGTATCGATTGATAGGCGCATCGTTCTATGTGCTGAAGAAGCAAACCACTATCTGGCAGAAATGGTGTGCAAGACTTAGAGGATGTATCGTTTGTTTCACGCTGAAACAGGTAAACTATCCACTCAGTAGATCTGCGTATTGACCACAGAGGATGTTGTCAGATGTAGAGGGTGTTCGTCAGGACGTTTTGAAGAGAACGTGAGGATTCAACAAGGCCTAGTATTTGATTTACCACGATCTGTGACATGCGATTACTGGAGAGAAGAAGCGTCGTATTCCGCAATTTCGGTCGAACCGGAGGAGGGACACTTCCAGTCGGTAGGCTCGAGTATTGTCCCTCAATCTCGGCATTCGTAAACTACGCCGTCGTCGTTAGCCCCCCACCGCCGAACCGCGGTGGTGAGTGACATTGTTCAGGTTTCAAACCACAGTGGCTGAAGTCGGCTAGGCAGGATTCATCATACACAGACATTCACGAAATTTAGCTTGACGCCCAAATTTCGCCGTAGACTGTGAATGAGAAATCTTACCTGCTAGCTTTTCAGTTCAACTATTGTACAGAGGATATATGCCCAGTGCTCGATTCAAGTTCGAACTTCCTGGGGGCAGCCCGGTCGCACTCTCGACCAACTATCCTGACGGAGAATTCCTAATTCAGGCCGCCTTCCCCACAGAAGATGGTCTCCTCGTGGTCTTTGAAGCGCGGATCCCGGACAATTCGGCGGTCATTCACTACTTCAATGAATCCCCGTTCTCCTATGACGTACTTCACACTGACGAACAGACCGTTGTGGTCCAGTATTTACTTCCGTTCGTTCCGTCGCCACTTCGCGCAGTGTTGGCCTCCGGGAATCTGGTACGATTCCCGCTCACTCTTCACAATGAGTGGATGATCGCTGACCTGACCACCTCACACGAACGGCTGTCGCAGCTCAAAGCCGAGTTCGAGGACGCTGACCTTACGTATGAGATCCTATCAGTTACACAATCGACCGCGCCGACCGATTTGTTAACCGACCGCCAACATCGACTCATGACCGAAGCCATCCAGCGCGGGTACTACGACAGTCCACGCCGATGTTCGCTCACCGACCTTGCGGCCACGCTCGATGTTGGTAAATCGACGGCGAGCAGGGTGCTCCACAACGCCGAAGAGACGGTCATCAAGGAGTTTTTCGCAGAGCCGATTGAGTAGACTGATAGTTGTACAGGGACGAACCACAGGTCACAACAACGGACGCCGAGCTGTGGGTACACTGTTCATTCCTCCCAAAGCGACCGGCTCGGAACACGAGATTCTTCGCTCGTAGCTTCTGTGACTGGCTGTTGGATGGAACATCATCTGTGTTCGGTTAAGAATCGAAACCGATAGACGGTGCTGTCTTGATGAGGTTATCTTCAGGAACCGCGTAGAGAGAGGTTGTGCTAGAAGAACTCTCTCCAACACTCATACGACGCCGGTTGACTTCCCTCTTTCCAGCAGCGCTTATCGAAGACATCGCGCTCGCGCGCGATGTCGTCCAACGCCACCGGACAATCGACATCACGATGCTCGTCTGGACGCTTCTCATGGGCTTCGCCGTCGACGGCGAAGCCCGGACTATCGCCGGGTTTCAGCGTGCCTACTCCGCAGCCACTAACCAGACTGTTGCTCGCTCCAGCTTTTACGACCGGTTCACACCAGCACTTGCCGCATTGCTGAGCGACCTCCTCGAGCACGCTCTCGAGGAGGTCGCGGTTCCTCACACAATCGCTCCACAGTTCGAGTTGTTCCGTGAGGTGCTGATCGCCGATGCAACCGTCTTCAGGCTGCATCGGCTCCTGAGCGAGTTTCCAGCGACTCACTCAGATCAGTCCGGTGCAAAGCTGCACCTCGTGCATAACGCCACGACACAGACGATCGAACAGTTCCACCTCACCGACGAATGCACCCACGAGAGCAGCCAGCTCCGCACGGGGAGCTGGCTGCGAGGCCGGCTGGTGCTGTTCGATCTTGGATTCTACAGTTTCCGTCGGTTCACGTTGATTGAGGAAAATGGCGGGTTCTTTCTGACACGGCTGAAGTCGAACGCGAATCCGGTGATCGTCGGGAAACGGCGGAAATGGCGCGGGCGCGCCATTTCCTTGCCAGGCCGTCGCCTCCAGGACGTTCTGGGCGACCTCACACGCGAGATCGTGGACGTGACTGTGGAGATCACGTTCAAACGACGGGCATACGCTGGAAAACAGTCAACCGACACGATGGAGTTTCGCGTCGTCGGTGTCCACAACGAGGACACCGACGACTATCATCTGTACGTCACGAACCTACCCGATGAGTTCACTCCAAGGCAGGTTGCGGCGCTATACGGATTGCGGTGGGAGGTAGAGTTGCTGTTCCGGGAGTTGAAATCACTGTACGGGCTAGAAAAGTTCCAGACAAGTGATCCAGTAATCGTGGAACTGCTGGTTGTGGCGGCTCTGCTGACGCTTGTGGTCAGCAGAGCCTTGCTCGGTGTGTTTCAAGAGCTGTTTCCTGAGACGGTGTTCCCTCGGGAACGCTGGGCGAGGACCTTCCGGTCTCTCGCCCAGCTCATTCTCGAAGATTTGGGCCAGTCATTCGGACATCCACCGCCGAACCTGCCGGAGTTGATGTTTCGTGACGCACGCCAACCAGAGAAATCACGCCTCTTACTCAGTGAACGAGTAGCTGAAGCCTTCACGAGGCGATCCAGTGCTTAACCGAACACCAATGGATGGAACATGTTGCAATGAACATCCATAGCCTATGCTCCCGTACTTGGATGTATGGTTCCGAGTCTAGAGCCAATTGAGAAGCCCAATGGAGACAAAATGCAGTCCACCTACAGGATGACACGACAGCAGCTCGGCAAGGTGATGACCCCGATAAATGTCGCGATCGCGCGTATACCGGGGTCTATGGAACTTGACCGCAAGTTCAATGAATTCCGTGCGAACTGCACAGGACCGAGGTAAACATGGATGGTTAAGTACACAAGGTACACGACCCTGTTCGTGTCGGACCAGGATCGCGCGCTCAATTTCTACAAAAAGCTAGGCCTGGAGAAGCGCGACGATGTGAACGGACCCTTTGGGCGCTGGCTGACCGTTGCCTCCCCAGGCGACCGGCATGAGATCCTGCTCTGGCCCGGCACGCCACAGAAGCCTGAATCCGCGATCAAGGAATTCCTTCCCGGACTCGTCTTTCTCGAATACGACGACCTTCGCAAGGACGTCGAGCGTATGCGATCCGAGGGGGTCAAGTTCGACGACGAAGTGCCAGTCGAGTACGAGTTTGGCCTGCGCGCCGAGACATCCGACCCGGATGGCAACCACATCGCACTGCGACAGGACCGTAACAAGTAGTGCGCCACCCTGCCTGGACCGCCCGATCAGAGGTTGTTGGGCATCGAAGTTCCGCGACGCCTACGAGGGGGTTCCCACAGCCTGTGGCTGCCAGGGTTGATCTGGTTTCTGAACAAGATCTGGACCGTCTTCCGATTCACCCAGTGGGCACGCTCTGCACTGCCTCGTGTCCACAATAACATCTTATCGAAATCGGCTGGACAAGAATGCTCGTAATGAACTTCGCTAACTTACTGCTCACCGCTGTCATTGTGGGAGTGATGTCGACATGAGCGGACCGCTCACATCGATGGTGACGACGATGCGACCACAATCGAGTCACCGAGAGAATCTATGAGATAGCTCTCACCGCATCACAAGACGTGATTGACCAGGCGACACTGCCTACCGTCTGCTTGACGGGTTCGTGGTGATGGTGATGCACACATGCCATGGATACTAACACACAGTCGGACGCGGATTCACCCGATACGAACACACGTATCGACGCGAAGTCATCGGCCGCAGACCGAGCAGGCGACACCGCGAACACAGTTACACCGATTCTCGCTGACAGTACCACCGATCACCACGGACGGTCGCACATTTTCGACAGCGAATTCGAAGGGGTAGATGACGATCTCGATGGATTCGTCGCAGATGTCACCACCATCGAGCAATCGCAGTGCGAGCGTTGTGAGGACTACGCGGACATCGAAGCGTTGATCCATGACCTGCCGATTGACCATCTCACGTTCGCTGCACACGATTCGTTAGCGCCGTACTCGGGGCCGTATCCGATGACGCTACTGGTGCGGGTGTTCATCATCGAGAAGATCAACGGCTGGGACGAAACCGCCCTCCACGACCACCTCCGAGCAAACCCATCGCTCCTCCACATGCTTGGGTTTGAGACGCTTCCGAACCAATCGACGTTCTGGCGCGCGTGGAACCACCGCTTTAGCGAGGCTCTACGTGACGCCGTACAGGAGTGTGCTGAGGCGATTGTGAAAGCCGCACGCGCCTGCGATGTTCCCCTCCCCGAGCGAGTCAGCACCAGCGAGGCGAGCGATCCAGACTCCGCTGACTGTCCAGAACGCCAACTGCTCGCACAGAAAACCGACGAGATGTGGCAACAGGCCAAACCGTTCGTCACCGATGCGTTTGCGCTCACCCGTGGCCAGAACTGGCAGATTCACGAGAACGCCTTCTGGGAGCAACACGCCTACATGGGGATGCGCGAAGACATGTACGCTCGGAGCGGCCCGGCCTCGTTCTCGCTCGATACGACCCGGGAGCGCATCCCGACCGGATCGACCCACCGCTATCAGATCAGCAAGCTCTCGGTCGCGGAGATTCGCTCGATGCTGCGGAACACAACACGGATGTTGATCGCTTGCGCCCGCCAGAACGGTGAACTCGATGGGCCGGTCTTTGCGGCCATCGACGTGACCAAGGGCTTCCCGTTCACCGGCGACGTAGAGGACCACGAGGACGACATCCTCGGGTACAAGGACGGCAACGAGTACTACCAATGGGCGGTGCTCAAAATCGTCGGGATGGACGTCCCGCTCGTGCTCGACGCGATCCCGCGCGTGCGCGGGCAGTCGAAAGACGAGATCGTCGAGGAACTGCTGACGCACGCGACCGAGATGGTCGACATCGATCTCGTGATGATGGACCGCGAGTTCGATAGCGAGTCGGTGAAGGACACCTGCGAGAAGCACGGCGTTCACTACCTCAACCCGACGCGGATCTTCGAGCGCAGCGACGAGACTGAGACCATCGCGTGGATGTACCGCAACGGCAAACGCTTCCACGTCACCGAAGAGGAGACCGACGACAGCACGCCCACGCGCAAGCAGCTCTATCTGCCGAAGCAGTCGAACACGGACGACGATGATGACGACGAGAGTCTCTCGGAAGCGTGGACGGAGATGTGCGGCGAGTGGGACTTCGCTGACGAGGACACCAAGCCGAGCGAGGGGCTGTCGTTCTCACGACTCATCGCGGATATCCAGCGCGAGGAAGCCGTCGAAGAGCGCAAACAAAAAGCACAGAACGGAGAGGTGGACACTGCTGAAACGATCGTGTTCGAGACCAACCATCCGTACGTGACCGCCAATGACGCCGACGGAGAACAGATGGACGCGAAGACATTCATCCACATGATCGAGCGGATGATTCGGTGGTATCGTCACAGATGGGGTATCGAGAACGGCTTCAAGAAGCAAAAGCACTTCATGGTCCGAACGACCTCGACTGAGCGCAACTACCGCTTTTTCAACTTCGCGTTCGCGTGCGTGCTGTATAACGTCTGGCGGCTGGTGGATCTGCTGGTGAAGCTCGCCATCGATGGCGAGCACAGGTCGTACTCACCGCGCGTCGACGCGAACCAGTTCCTGACCGTCGCCAAGCAGTGCTACGGTCTCGATCCGCCTGACTGACGCCGATACTCTTCCGTGTTCGCCCGACTCGTGAGCGGTAGTACTGTTCAGCCGTCGTTTATTTCGAAGTCTGATCGGGTGATTCCGGGATGTTGACCCGAGATTGATCTGGGGTTGTTTATCGCGCTCAGAAAATGGCCGAAATGAACATCCGATCCGTGCATTGATCGGCTACCTAGCCGACATCAGTTACAATCGAACTCGAACTACTCGGCAACGCCACGGTGGTCCAAACCGACGGCGAGCCTCCGATGGTCGCCCCTCAGACCGTGACACTCCCGGCCCCGTCGAAGAGTGATCATGTAGCCGTACTTCGGGCCGACCCCGACGTGTCGTTCATCCACGTGTTCCCGCAAGACGACGACTCCAAGGAGATTGACAGTGGCCTCGTTACCACTGTCACTGTCGACGGCAAGTCTCGTAGCGAGTGCTGGGTGTCCGCGTCGGCGCTCGAAAATGCCGACCGGCTTTCGATCGATACCCAAAGCGGCCAAGATCTCGAGGCCGTGTCGATCGACGTAGAATACCGTGGTGGAAAGCACGACTCCAGAAACGTGTTCGCGAGTGGAAACAGAACCGGCGGGCGAATAAGGCGCTTGCTCACCGGTAGTTCGTAGTCTCTCCTACACCGTATCCCGCTG
Organism: Natrinema soli; assembly: GCF_028618695.1. Next base: position 18,763 of record NZ_JAQIVI010000091.1, read on the forward strand.
CGAAGGCGCATCCTCAATCTCAAGCCCGTGACTCGCGGCGATCTCGCCGGCCAGAGCCCACCTCAAGCCGCCCGTTCAGGTTGGACGTCCATTCATCCGCGTGGTATTCGACGAGCGCCTCAACGACGAGCAAGTCCTCTTGAGATGAATTCGTACATAGTACTACCCATATTATGTCTACTGTGGACCACCTCAACCAAGCAATACGGAAAAACTCTTGGAGGTCATACCTACTCGATACGGCCGAGAATCTCTTCTTCAAGGTCGGAGACAACATCGCGAAGTAACTCTGGCAAATCTTCATGTAGACGATCATCACTAATTTGATATGTTGGGCCAAATACATTGAACCCGCCAATAACATGGTCATTTGGTTTGACTGTCATTCCCACCTCTCGAAGACCGTTTTCCCATTCTTCATCCGTCGTCGCGAATCCTTGCTCCCTAATTATATCTATTTCCTCCAATAATTCATCCACTGACGTAATTGTATTTTTAGCTTGCTGTAAGAGTCCGTACTTCGATGCGATATTGCGGATTTCATCATTGGACTTCTCCCCAAGAAGAGCCTTACCAACAGCATTTGTATGCATCAACGCTTTGCTCCCCGCATAATCAATAATCTCCGACTCATTTTTCTCTGTTAGTTCATAAAATAGAGAGGGATTGTAATCTGTAGACACAATATATCCCATAACCAATCCATTACACTCAATTCCGAACTCGACCTGTTCGGGGATGTTTTGCCGCAACCAGTCTGACTTTTCTTTAATAGGGTGGTAATACTGTACGGATTTCTTCACATATTCACCTAGATGAAAGAGTTCGAACCCTAGTTCATATTGTCCCCCCCATTCCATCAGATACCCTTTCTCAAGCAAGACATTGAGATGCTTATACACTGTGCTCTCTGCCATCCCCAGTTCCTCACGTATCTCGGAAGCGGATGCCCCATTGAGTTGTTTCACGATTTCGATAATCTCCAATGATCTCAGAGTGGTTTTGACAATCTCGTTATTCCTTTCTCCCATGCACCGAAGGAGGTAATCAATATATATAAAAATTGGCTATAGTCCAATAACATTTTCTACAGGACGGCGCAAATGACCAATCACGTTTCACAGTCACTGGATCAACCAAACACTGTCCTACGTGCACGTCACTGACAGAAAAAGGAGCCTCATTTGACACATATACTTGAAAAACGATAGGATGGTCCGTGTGTTTGGCCGGTCGCTAAAATTATGTATTTCTAGTCCAGCCCGTCATTTTTTAACTCCTCTTATCAGGTGTGCTATGCTTACCCATTAAGTGAGGTATACTGATAGGTACAACTCTTAATAATTAGAGTTCTCGCAATAATCATCAGATATGCTGCTCGCAATACTCTATGCCGAACTTTCAAGAAAATTCTTCGGTTAATTGGAATGTAATATTGGGCGAATCAGTATTACATATATAAATGAAAGGAATGATATTCGGCGAACAAATCATATTACTTATTTAAATATTTGTATTACTCATCTTCTAAAGTCATAATCAAGCGGGTCAGAGAACTCCATATATTGTGGAGAAGTATACGATTGTCCACGTTGGTAGGACTCGATGAGTACCCGTCCAAGGTTCGATCAGATTAAAAAGTCGCTGATTGAGTCAAGGTACCATTCATCACGATTTCACGATCCAAGGAACGCCACTCCACAACGACTCCACAATATAGGGAGCATTCACACAGTGCAATTACACTCATATGGGTGTAATGTGCTTCGAGAAGTCCATATATAGTGGAGGAAATATAGTAATGATATTGATAACAATCCGATTTTTGGTCTCGCGTTCTGATGGAAATCAGTTATGGGATTACTGTAGGCACAGCATGTCATAGAATACGTCTCACACCCTCTACCTGACGATTATACAGCTCTCAATTCGCGTATGAGCCTGTAGTTTCGCCGGTTATTGGTTTTGTTCAAGATTAATACCGCGAATAATTACTGTTGAGAACTATTGTATGACACGCTCGTAGGCATCAAAGGTTGACGAGATACTCTCCCTCTCTGACTTCGTAATTCCGACTCAAATCATTACCAATCCTTACACAAATCCTAAATGTTTTATAGGGACGTCTCATTGTAGCGGATGTACCATGACAAAAGATAGCCCACCTCATGAATGGCTAGCTACAGCTAAACGACGCCGGTTCTTGCAAACCCTCGGTGTCGGAACAGCAGTGAGTTTAGCAGGTTGCGGACAGCTGTCCGGCAGCGACGAACCAGAGGCAGGAACGGAGACGCCGGAATCGCAACCCGATGAAGTCGGTGAACTAACATACATGGCACCGAGGGAAGCCGAAGATTACCATACAATTGTTGAGGAAAGAAAGATGGCAGCACTCGAACAGGTGCTTGCAGCTGACAAGGTCGGACCACTAGTCACTGAGGCCGTTTCGAGTAGTGCCTATCACCGAATTTTTCAGGACTACGATTACATTGAGATACTAGCACCCCATGACATGACCGTCTCGGGGACATACCAAGACGCCACTCAGGAGATTGAATTCAGTGATATCAAGCAGATCACAGCACTGGTTGACCGTGAGAATGATCAACTGGTAAAACTCAATACCCAGACCCGTGAGTCCCACATCTTAGAACGGTCCAACGAGGGGTTGAACATGAACACGGTGAATGCAGCACTTGACAATTCGCGGGTTGCGAACGCATTAGAGGGGAAAGACTGGTACATAGTCGCAGCAGATTATTCAATTATCACGGCCTACAGTGAGGAGTACCCAATCGGTGAGGTTACGCCAGTGATTTTCAACTGGAACGATCAGAACACCGAACGTGTTGCAATCGCGCCAGCCGTCACCACCGAGACAACTGGTTCAGAGGCAGACGGGAACGAAGTTCTTGATATATACGAGCCGACACAAGAGTCGCCGGATCCGTTACGAGATATCGTTGACGAAGTGAGTGAGAATGATCCAGGAGATTACCGGGAAAGCGCTATTGACGCTCCTGGGAAAATGGACGACACCGATTGGGAGATCCGGCGGCCAGATCAGACCATCGAGCAAAACAACTGGGAAGTCACCTGGGAGAATACGCTCCACGATGCTTGTGGAATGACTGCGAGCTACAAGGGTAAACCGGTACTCGGCGGCGAGTCGAAGGTCCCATATATGCTAAGTGACTACGAACCGTTCGGTATGGGGAGTCCGGGGGTTCCATCGGGAAGACGTAACTTCCACTTCTGGGATACGCTTGGCTTGACGGGTCCCGGCATTATCGAGAAACACGAACTGAGCGATGGGTTCCGCCTTCGTGGGACCTACCACACCGGATCGCTTAATCACTGGGAATGGCGGTTTGGACAGAACTTCGCGCCGTACCGTTACATCATTGACTGGAACTTCCACGAAGACGGTACAATTGACATCACCTCTCGTCATCCGACGACCGGATTCCGTACAACTAATGGATATCCGAAATATACGTTCCATTTAGCCGTCGAACCTGCTTTCGATTCAGCGACGGTGAGCGTGAATGACGGGAGTGAGTGGAACCAGGCGTCCACGGAAACGCGAGTGGACAACAGCGACATGGAGAGTCTTCGGGTTGAGAACGCCGACGGTCCGGAGCAACTTGTTGTCACTCGTCCTGGGGACAATAATTACGCACTCCAGTACGATCCTGAACTCATTGAGTACGACCAGTCGATGGAGGGTATCGCCGACGAGATGATAAATGATAAGCAGTATCTCGATCCGGACAACTATCTCCGAGACAGATCGATCGATAACGAGCGCGTCTATTTACGAATGTACAAACACCGTGATACCGGAGAAGGGACTCACGCAACGACTGATCCGTTTGCGTTCCGGTATACGATACAGACAAAAAACTACTGACTAGTTCCATCACTAAGAACATTGAACAAAAGGGAACTATTACATATAGAGAGTACTATGCAAAAAAACAGACGGAAAACGCTGAAACAGATTGCAGTCGTAGCGACCACCCTCGGAGTCGCCGGGTGCAGTAATTCCGCAGACAGTGGTACAGCTGAGTCAGAAAACGGTACAGCTGAGCCGGGGAATTCTGGCTCAACTAATCAGGAAGAAAGCGACTACACCGTCGGAATGTATACTGATCTGTACAACGATCCAGTTGGATTGCACATCCAACCCGGTGAGACTGTCTCCTTCAAACTGGTGAGTGGAGCTCATTCTGCCACTGCTTATCACCCAGATAACGAGAATGCGCTCCGCCGCCGCATTCCAGAAGGTGCCGAAGCATGGGATACAGGTGTATTCGGAGATACTGGTACCACCCGTGAAGTGACCTTCGAAACCGAAGGCACCCACGACTACTATTGCATCCCACACAAGATGGTGGGCATGGTCGGTCGGATCGTGGTCGGTGAACCTGGTGGACCTGCTGAGGAATCAGAGAATCCAGACATGAAACTCCCTGATTCTCAGCGAATCGTTGATGAGGATAAGGTCACCTGGGAGGACTGGCAGTCAAACGTATAGAACCTACTTCCACATCCATGAGGAATCGGCACCGCCTAGTTAGCGCGGTTTGAGAAGGACTCAGATCGCAGAGCTATAGTAACCGTTAGAAATTTCCGCCCACGGAATATTGCGTATACTAATGGACCATCTCGACGAATCTCTGTCGAAGAACTTCAAGATGTTCTCGACAACGTCGAGGGAAACAAGCCGACACAGCGGTTATTAGCAGCAATTGCGTACAAAAACGGTGTGACACAGACCGAACTAGCAGAGTGGCACGACACTGGCCGACGAACAATCTACAGTTGGCTCAAGCGACTCGACACTGACGAGTCGCTTGAGCAGGCCGTTACTGATGCTCACCGATCTGGGAGAAAACGAAAACTCTCGGAAAAAGAGCAACAAGAATTCGAAGAAACTGTCCACAAATCTCCTGCAGAAGTTGGGATCGACGCGCCGGCGTGGACGCCGGCGCTCGTCCAGCAGTATCTGAAGAAGACGTACGATGTCGAGTACTCAATCCCGAGCTGCCGGCGGTTGCTCAAAGAAGCGGGATTGACCTATCAAAAACACGCCGTACAGCCGCTGAAGCAGATACTGAGGAGGAAGAAACGTTCCGCGAGGAACTCAAAAAAAGCGGCAGGAGATGGACGCCACAGTAGTCTGTATCGATCAAACCAAGAAATCTGTGCAAGTTGAGCCACGTGCCGCGTGGTTTCCGCGCGGCACGCGGCCGTCTGTCGAATTGTCTGGACAACGCGACTGGACGTGTTTGTTGGGCGCGATCACCGCCCTCGGTGATCGCTTTTTCACCCGGTTCGAAGAGTACGTCACCGCCGAACACGCAAAACATTTCATTCTCGCGTTATGCAAAGAGTTCGAAGATGATTTGATTATCGTGCTAGATGGTGCGCCGTACTTCCAAGCGTCGGCCGTCACGGACCTAGCGGTCCGCGACGACCTCGCCTTTGTCACGTTACCGGCGTACTCTCCTGAACTCAATCCAGTCGAGGAGTGCTGGAGACAACTCCAAGCGGATCTTAGCAATCGGTTCTTTGATTCACTTACTGAACTCACAATAGCAATCAACACCGCTCTTGACCAACTCTCTATTCCGAGAGTGAGCAATTACTTCTAATGTCTACTATAGTTTTCCAGAGTGATTTGCTCTCCGTCTTCAGGAACGTGAACATCCTCTGTCCCCGCCCGCAGTTCCTCACGAGTGAGCAAGCAGTGGTTGATCGCTTCCATATGAACGACAACGACCATAGCATTAGTCGTATCACGGACAGCGTTGATGTCTTCGACGCCCATTGTGATGGGTTCGCCCTGGTCGAACTGCGCTTCGCCGCCGTTGAGAACGACCATATCCGGCTCGAATTGGTTGAGCGTCTCTTCGACCGGCTCGTACCAGATCGTGTCGCCGGCGACGTACACCGACTCATCGCCCTCGAACACGAATCCCGAGACAGGGCCCATTCCCTCGGCTAACTCACCGTGGCCGTGGCGACCGGGTGTCCGATGAATGGTGACGCCCTCGAACGAGGTTTCGTCGTCGATAGGCCGGACGTCAGAAAAGCCCTCGTCGGTGAAGGCCTCGGACTCCTCGGGCTGACAGAACAGCGGCACGTCGGCGTCGAGTTCCTCTCTGGCCGCCTCGTCCCAGTGGTCGGGGTGTCGGTGCGTGACAACCACAGCGTCGTAGGTGAGGTCAACGTCAGGCAGCAGAACAAGCGGATTCCGATCCTGATTCGCCGTGGTGAGGAACTCCGGAACTGCCGGGTTGTCTGTCACCGTCGGCATCTCGCTCTGCGGCGTGAACATCGGATCCACGAGGAACGTCGTGTCACCGACGTCTAGGAGGATAGTCGCGTTGCGAATCAGCTGAACACTAGCACTAGTCGTTGCCATACCAGGGCCTACGAGATTCTTCGGGATGGGATTTACTTCGACATATTCCAACCGTTGAGGAGTTCGGCGTGCCGTCTACTGGATGAACTCAATGTCCTCAGGATCGAGATCCACGTCTAAGTCAACCTCGAGCGAATCGGCGGCGAACTGTTGTGCCAGCCACGCCTCTGCTCGGTTGAGACGGTACTGGAACGTCGACCGTGACACACCAACGTCTTCGGCGATTTCTGCGACCGATTGCTGCCGTGGCTCTTCGTAGTACCCACGTTCGATTGCAGCCTCGAGTGCTGACTTCTGTTCGGGTGTGAGAGTTTGCTGGACGCGACCGTCGTCGACCAAGCACGGCGGCGTACCGAGTCGTTCAACAGTAAGCGACAGCCCCTCTCGCAGGTTCGCTCGGACTTCCTCGTGAATCTCTGATACTGGCCCGTCGATCAGCATCCGCCACCGGTATTGGTCACCACGCCGTTCCGTACGCATTATCAATCCCTCGCCGATGTGCTTCGCCGCGACCAAGGGAATCGACCGTGGACCATCACCTTCCCGGCGAAGCCAATGAATCTTCCGTGATTCCGCATTCGACGAGAGGATCGTGTATTCGTATTCAGTCACGGGAGCTCCACACATTCCGGTTGTGCTCGGAGTATCAGCGACGCGTTCCAGCGCGTCGTCGAACTCGTCGAGAACAGCAGCGGGGCCGACGACCTTCTCAATCCCCCACACTGCGTCGCTGGTCGCATTGATCTCCATCGACCGAGCGTACAAGTCCGGATTGTCGATGAAGAGATCCATCACCTCGTCAACACCCTTGTCGTACTCGATGGTAAAGACAAATTCGCGCATGTACTACACATTCTC